>NZ_CP014310.1:0-300538 GCF_001557535.2 Burkholderia sp. PAMC 26561 | reverse complement strand
GCGCAACTCCGCATACGATTCGAACGTCAGCGGATTCTTGCGCTCGGGCCGATCAAGCGTGATCGTGCCAACGCCTTGCTCTACGGCCCAGCCAAAGTGCTTCGCGCGATAGTCGCCAAGTGTGGTGCGGTTACCGGCAAAAAGCGAGTTGGTTGCGTCGTTCATCAACTGTCCGTTCATCGAACGTCTCCGTATTTAATTGGGTCGTCAGGCTTCACGAATCCGTGCGCTCGCGCAAGTGCTGCTTGAGCTTGCCCAGCTTCTGATGCATGCGTGCCTTGTCCGACAGCGGCAAGCAGCCGAACAATTCGACGACCCATTGTTCATGTGCACGCGCCATCCGATCGAACGACTCGCGGCCATGCGCGGTGAGGCGCACGGCAAACGAACGGCGGTCGTTCGGATCGGTATCGCGCACGACAAATCCTTCCTTCTCCAACTGGTCCGTGAGACCCGTCACGTTGCCGCCGGTGACCATGAGACGTCGCGAAAGCTCGCTCATCTTCAGGCCTTCAGGATGGCGCTCGAGTTGCGCCATCATGTCGAAGCGCGGCAGCGTGGTGTCGAATTCGGCGCGCAGGCGGCGGCGCAGTTCAGCCTGCACAAGATTGGTGGTGGTCAGCATGCGCAGCCATAAGCGCAGTCCCATGTGACTGTCGACACCGGTACTCATCTCAAGGTCGACAACGTTGCCGGTGGCCTTGGACTTTTCGGGCGCGGCAGTTTTAACCGTCCGGGCAGCAGGCTTGTTCACATTACTTCTCCACCTGAAATGGAAATGGTCTGACCGGTAATCGATCGTGACTCCGGCAAGCACAGCCACAACGCAGAACTGGCGACTTCATCCGGCGTCACGAAGCGACGTTGCGGATTCGATCGCAGCAGTGCTTCGCGTGCCTCGTCCTCGCTACGTCCGGTCTGCGCAACGATCTTTTCTATCGACTGTTCGAGTAGACCTGTTTCCGTATAACCGGGACACACGGCGTTGACGGTCACACCACGCGTGGCAACTTCCAGCGCCAGCGAACGCGTCATTCCGATCACTCCATGCTTGGCCGCGCAATAGGCGGCAACGTACGCATAACCGACCTGACCCGCAGTACTCGCTACGTTGACAATGCGCCCGCTGCGACGCTCAAGCATTGCGGGCAAGACCTCTTGCGTGCAGAGGAACACGCCTGTCAAATTCACATCAAGCATGCGTTTCCACAGCGTGAGATCGGTCTTTCCGAACGGCGCTGCTTCGGCTTGTCCGGCGTTATTGACGAGGATGTCGATAAACCCATGTTCGCGCGCAGCAGCAAACGCCGCGACGACGGAATCGGCGGACGTGACATCGACGCACTGCACATGAACGGTTCCCGCTTCGCTCAGGACTTCAGCCTGATAAGCGAGACGCGCCGCATCCCGGCCCATCAACGTGACCTGCGCACCGGCGCTCACCAGCACATGCGCTACTGCAGCGCCAATGCCGCTTCCGCCGCCTGTGACCACGGCGCGCTGGCCTGTGAGCGGCTTCGTATTCGTGTTCATCCCTGTGTTCATGCTTCGCCCTCCGCATGCTGCGCGCGCTCGCGTTCATAACCTCGCTCGAGTTGCGACTTCGCGGCGAAATATTGCTTGGGCCAGGCGATATCGACGTAACCAATCTTCGCGGCCTGATCGAGCGTCCACGAAGGATTGGCAAGATGCGGACGCGCCACCGCGCAGAGGTCGGCGCGACCCGCAGCAATGATGCTGTTCACGTGGTCCGCTTCCGAGATCGCTCCGACCGCGATGGTCGCAATGCCTGCTTCGTTACGCACGCGATCCGAGAAAGGCGTCTGGAACATGCGGCCATAGACCGGCCTCTCTTCCTTGCTCACCTGTCCCGACGATACGTCAATCATGTCCGCGCCTGCCTCCTTGAATGCTCGTGCGATCAGCACGGCGTCGTTAGGCGTGATGCCGCCCTCAACCCAATCGTGCGCCGAGATACGCACCGAAATGGGCTTGTCCTTGGGCCACGCTGCGCGGATCGCGTTGAACACTTCGATTGGGAAACGCAGACGGTTTGCGGCCGAACCACCGTATTCATCGTCGCGTTGATTGGTAAGCGGAGAGAGAAAACCGGACAGCAGATAACCGTGGGCGCAGTGCAGTTCAAGCCAGTCGAAACCAGCGCTCACCGCAAGCTCGGTTGATCGCACGAACTGCGCCTTGATCTCTTGCAGATCATCCGTGGATGCTGCGCGCGACCATTGACTGATGCCTTTCAAATACTGCTGCCGCGACGCCGACACGATAGGCCAGTTGCCCTCATCGAGTGGCTTGTCTATTCCTTCCCAACTGACGCGCGTGGATGCCTTCGCGCCGGCATGACCCAACTGAATGCCAATCATTGCATCGCTCTCACGATGCACGAAATCGACAATGCGCCGCCACGCGTCACGTTGCGCGTCGTTGTACAGACCGGGACATCCCGGCGTAATTTGGCCTTCGGGCGAGACGCAGGTCATCTCGGTCATCACCAATGCCGCGCCGCCCATGGCGCGCGCGCCTAGATGCATCAAATGGTAGTCACCCGCAATGCCATCGACCGCCGAGTACTGGGCCATGGGAGAGACAACCACGCGGTTCTTCAACGTCACGCCGCGCACGGTGAAGGGCGTAAACATTGGCGGGACGGAACGCTTGCTGCTGTCTATATCGAGTCCCGAACGCTGTGCGATCCAGTTTTCAAACTCAGCGAGGTACGCGGCATCGCGTGAACGCAGGTTTTCATGAGAGATGCGCTGCGACCGCGTGAGCAACGAATAAGCAAATTGCTCCGGTTCGAAAGACGCATAACGGTCCACGTTTTCGAACCATTCGGTGGAGTTGCGCGCGGCGTTCTGGATGCGCAGGACATCGACGCTGCGTACGTCCGTATAGTGCTCGAGCGCGGCGGGAAGATCGCACGGATGCGCCGCCATGCTGTTCGTCAGTTCGATTGCATCTTCAAGCGCGAGCTTGGTGCCGGAGCCGATCGAGAAGTGCGCCGTGTGAGCGGCATCGCCCATCAGGACCACGGGCGTCACGCTGCCATCGCCATTCGTGCGGTTATGCACCCACCTTTCATTCACGATGCGCGGAAACCGGATCCATTGCGATGAGCCGCGCAAATGTTGCGCGTTGGACTTGAGGGAGTGGCCATCGAGGTACTTGGCGAAGAGCCGTTCGCAGAATGCGATGCCGTCCTCCTTGCTCATTTCATCCAGGCCGGCTGCACGCCAGACCCGCTCGGGCGCTTCCACGATAAACGTCGACATGCGGTCGTCGAAACGATACGCATGCGCCTGGAACCAGCCGAATTCGGTCTTCTCGAACGCGAACGTAAAGGCATCGAAGAGCTTTTCGGTGCCGAGCCAGACGAAGCGGCAATCACGCAAGTCGATGTCGGGCTTGTAGGTGGCCGCGTACTTGGTGCGCACGATGCTATTGGCGCCGTCGCACGCAATGATGAGGTCGGCGTCGTAGGTTTCGTCGCTGGTCACTTGCGTTTCGAACACTAGCTTCACGCCAAGCGCCTCGGCACGCTCCTGAAGAATGTTCAACAGGCGCTTGCGGCCGATGCCGCAGAAACCGTGTCCGGAGGAGCGCTGCGTGCGGCCGTTGATATGGATGTCGATGTCATCCCAATGATTGAATGCATCGAGAATGGCTGCCGCGCTTGCCTCGTCCGCACGCTGCAGGTTGCCGAGCGTCTGGTCGGAGAACACCACGCCCCAGCCGAACGTGTCATAGGGACGATTTCGCTCCACTACCGTCACGTCGTGAGCGGGATTTTGCTTCTTCATCAGCAAGCCAAAGTACAGACCCGCGGGGCCGCCACCAATACAAACGATGCGCATAGAGCGCTCCAGGCTGAAGAGTCAGTTTTAATTTAGGCCTATATAGTTTAGGTGTCAAGTACATTTGTGAATTTTGGTGGGCGAGCGTCTGACCGAGAGATGACGGCGCGCAATCTAAAACGCTTGCACAACAAATGTTGTTATCACCGAGATATGCCGCTAAATCCTGCTTAGAGGGCCATCACACAACGCTCGGCGGCCGGTCGGCATTTCAACTAAAGTTGTTATCTAATGAGCGGTTTCAACCAAAACTGTTATCTACTAGTCGCGAATCTTTCAATTCGATTGCTGGACCAGCCAAGCGACTTGTTGTAGGTCAGAAGGCCGGTTCCCCGTCCAGCAAGCGCCCGAACGCAATCTAGATCCACGCGCCGGTGCACATGCGCCCACGCCATAGCAGTAGTAACAACTTTAGTTGAAATCTATTAACAACATTAGTTGTGTGAACGATGAAAATTGCGAGGATAAAAGACCAATTTCAATGCTATTAAGATAACTATCCTTATCCTAATAGCAGTTCCTTTACGCTAAACTCGTGCTTATGGAAATGCACGAACCTTTGATATATCCCCAATTATCGGGACAAACTAACGATTTGCCCGGTGACGACGCACTTGCCGCCTTGCGATGCTGGTATGAAGGTGTGCCCACACGTGAGGCGGTCGTTCGTTACCTTCCTCATCGGCTCACCCACGGCACATCCGCACGCGGCGTGCTAAGTATGATTCGGCGTCAACTCGTACGTTGTGCCCTCGCCCGCCATCGCGACGACCTTGCCAAACTCTTCGGTCACCGTACCGCCGAACGCGTCAAGCACGCACGGCTTGTTGCAAAGGGCATCGAGGCCCTTCGGGTCGCAACTCTGGCGATACCTTCGATCACTGACGACATTGCCCGCTGGCTGCCGCCTCGCGCTGTGCACGCGCTTCACGCTCACGGCATCACGACGCTCGCCGAACTCACGCTTCGCATCCCGCGCCGCAAGCAATGGTGGACGGTGATTCCGAAGCTCGGACAAGCCAGCGCCAAACACATCGAAGCGTTCTTTGCCGCCCACCCAGCGCTCACCGATCGCGCCCGTGCATTGATTAAGTCCACCGGCTCGCCCATCGTGGTGCCATGGGAGAACGTGCGCCTTCCGCATGAAATCGACGGATCGTGTGGCGTCTTCAGAGCACCGCGAGAAAGCTGCGCGCTCGACGCGAACAATGACTACGACGCAGTGCAAACGTGGTTGTCGCTGCACGAGTCGCCCTCGACGCAACGCGCCTATCGGAAGGAAGCCGAGCGACTCATTCTGTGGGCGATCGTCGAACGAGGCCGGGCACTCTCTTCATTGACCACCGAAGATGCCATTGCTTATCGCACATTCCTGCGCCGGCCCACGCCCCGTGATCGATGGGTCGGTCCAACGCGTACGCGAACTTCGTCACAGTGGCGGCCCTTCACGGGCAACCTGGCGCCGCGCTCGGTGGCCTATTCGCTGATGGTTCTAGGCGCGCTGTACCGATGGCTGATCGAGCAACGGTATGTGCTGGCGAACCCGTTTTCTGGTGTGAAGGTGAAAGGTACGGAGCGCGCCGCGCTCGATGCGTCGCACGCATTCACAGAAGGCGAGTGGCAACTGTTGCGCACCGTTGCCGACGGGCTCGAGTGGTCGTATGGCTGGAAACCTGCAGCGGCCCAGCGGCTGCGCTTCGTGCTGGACTTCGGCTATGCCACGGGGTTGCGCGCAAGCGAGCTTGTGAACGTGACGCTCAAAGACATCCGCACCGATGCACATGAAGATCATTGGGTCGAACTCGTCGGCAAGGGCCAGAAAGCAGGAAAAGTGGCGCTGCCGCCCCTTGCTCGCAGGGCGCTGGAACGCTACTTGGTGGAACGCGGCTTACCCGTCTCCCCAGAGCGCTGGACCCCCGGAACTGCGTTGATTGCCGGCCTGAATGAAAGCGATCGTCAAGGGCTGAGCACCGTGCGGCTGTGGGCGATTATGAAACGGTTTTTTGAGACGGCAGCGGCCCTGATCGAGGCGGAAAAACCGGCATTTGCGGTAAAACTGCGGCTGGCCGGCCCGCACTGGATGCGGCATACGCACGCGACCCATGCGCTCACACGCGGCGCGCAACTGACATCGGTTCGGGATAATCTGCGTCATGCGTCTATAACGACAACGTCCACCTATCTGCACAGTGACGAGGTGGAACGGGCTCGACAGTTCCGGGATGCATTTAAGGCGGTCTAGTCCGCATTGTTCAATTCAAAGCCTATTCTATTTATGCCGCTCAACCCACAGTCCTCGCTCACCAGGCTCTTCAATGCGCCCATCAGATCCGGAGCGCTCATATGGATCGGCGTGCGGCCCGAGCGGCGGTTGGTCATGCGCCCGGTCGATGAAACCATGCTAGACCCGCACGTCGGGCTGGAAAGCGATCACTACAGTCGCGATTCGGGAAAACGGCAAGTCACCCTCATCCAGGCCGAGAGTCTCGCGGCTATCGCAAGTCACCTGGGACTGGAAACGCTCGCGCCAGAGGTTCTCCGTCGCAATCTGGTGACGCGCGGCATTAATCTGTTGGCGTTGAAAGACCGCAAGTTTGGCATCGGTGATGCAATGCTCGAGATGACAGGCGAATGTCATCCCTGCTCGCGTCTAGAGGAAACGCTTGGCGTGGGCGGATATCACGCGACGCGAGGTTTTGGTGGCATAACGGCGAAGGTCCTAACAAGAGGGCGCATAGGCGTAGGCGAAGCCATCGCGCGTATCGACGAGTGATTCCTCAGCCGCTTGCCTAGGAGTGTCGTATTCGCGATCATTGAGCTGTATGCCAGCAACGTCGAAGGGAAAAGACAATTTTGATTTGCTGGCGGGCTCAGCACTCCGAGACGTGAGCCCTTCTCCGCCTCTTTCTCTCGCTTAGCCCGACCGCATTGCCAGCTCTTTGATGACAAATCGCCGCTGCCGACACGTCCCATTGTTCCTGTGATGAAGACACCAGCCGACCAGACCGTTAGTAGAGTTTTTTGCCCGGCTTTTTGGCAACCGGTTTCTATGATGGCCGTGATCGACCCTCAGCTGCCGCTCGCACTGAAGCGACGCCGATGGCAGGTTTCGGATGTAGACGGGTCGCTCGTCTTTTGCATAAGCCGAACAAGCGACCGGGCTTACTAACTGCCATCCGATCGCATCGAATCAGTTTTGGCAGCCGCAGCGTTTGAATTTATCTTCCAGGCACGACGCAGGATCTTGCGCCACCAAAATGGCCGAGGGTCAGCGAGCATGCTCAGCGCTCGGGAGTAGTCAAGAACCGGCCCTGGCGTCCACGCCATCGTTAGAGCGCGCTTGCGGATCTGGGCAGCAACCCAAAGTTCCGGCGTAAAGAACAGCCGCACGAAGGCGCCCCAACCAACGCTATTGCCATATAAGCGCCCGACTGCACCATCAAGTGCGGCCTCAAGCGCGTATGCAACCGAACTCGAACAGTTCCGATGAGTAAGGTTGTATGTCGTATTTTGCCGGTAGTGATCCCAGAACGCTTGCAGTTTTGCAGGGTCATAGTTGCGAATGCGAACCCGAATGGTAGGGGACACCACGCTTTCGATTCGTATGGGTAACTTGGCTGAAATACCCCCGCAACATTGTTGTCCGGCGTCACGCGTAGCAGCCTTGAGAATTCATCGGGAGACCGGTCTATTTCCGCCGCAGGATAAAGTCTCACATAGACACCTTCGGGTGTCTCCAAAGCTGCATGACCTGTCGAGATCACTCCGTTCTTATCCACTGCTGCAATATAACGATCGATCACCGGATAGTTCCGTGGTTCACCTTTGGAGGAACCTGTCGGGGTCCAGACATGCACCGTGAGAGCATCCTCGCCATCAAGCGGTGGACCGTCCCATGCGGTTTGATTAGACGCCGGCAGGACAGTGGACGGCACGGCTGCTGGACGTAACATGGACTTGTTTGAAGTTGCGAAGGCCGGATTGCGCACCATGTTGCGAACACGCGCGCCCACAAGCAATGTATTCCCACCAATAAACACAAAGAGCGCGGCAAGGCACCATGGCATTGTTCCGTAGTAGTGTGTCGGATAGGGTTGATAGACAGAGATCGCAAATAGTATTTCCAGTACTCCCCATGTAAATGCAGCGCGCCATCGACGATGGCGAATTACCCACGCGGAAGTACATTGCAGCACACCATCAGCAAGAAAAAACGTGCCGGATAGCATCGCGAGGATGAAATCGCCGTGATGGTGCCCCGCGAAAATGAGGACGGCCGCAAGCATCATTGCCGTTCCTCTTACAAAACGAAGAACGCGCTGCCCTCCAACGCCGACCGATGCGGCCGCCATCGCGATAAATCCGTCAATCAGCAGAAACCAAGCGAGAGGCGCGAAAGGGAACGAGATGGCATTGTCCAGTGCATCAATAAACAACCCGATCCCGACCAGAATCCAAATCACGCCGAGCACGAGGAAAACCGGCCAACGTTTCTGATCAAATTCACACCTAGAACCAGCAGCACCAGTCGAAACATGAAGACTTTTCTCCACGAAGATGTCAGTCTGGAGTCGAAAGCACGCTCGCTAGGCGCCGCCAGAGTTAGCCCACCCCTTCATAAGCTAGCAATTCATGCACATACAAGGTCGCACTCGCAATGGCTGTTCTCGAAGAATATCAGACGCCTGTGCGTCACCCTTCCTCGCTCGGCGGTGACCGCCTGCGGCCGGCCAAGCGTGCGCTTGCCGGCCGCCGTCGTTCAGACTTCCGTCTGCTCGGCCATCTCGAGTGCATCGTCTACCTCGATCCCAAGGTATCGCACGGTGCTTTCAATTTTTGTATGGCCCAACAGCAATTGCACGGCGCGCAGATTCTTGGTGCGTCGATAGATCAACGACGCTTTCGTGCGTCGCATGGTGTGCGTGCCATACGCGCTGTCATCGAGTCCGATCGACGCGATCCAACGATGAACGATTCGCGCATACTGGCGCGTCGAGACGTGCGCCGAAGCATGCAGCCGACTTGGAAACAAATAATCGGCAGGCTTTAATCCCCGCGCCGAGATCCAGGCAGAGACACGGCGGGCTCAAAATTGAAGCGCAACACCAAAGCGTATAAGGTGTTGTAATGCATAAAGCAAATCAGTACGAGCAGTTGCAAGCTGAGGAACGTCTGGAGATTGCGAGCCTACGTCAACGGGGTTCTAGTATTCGGGCCATGGCCCGAATACTCGGGCGCTCGGCCTCTACCCTTAGCCGCGAGCTCAGGCGCAATAGCTCAGTGCTTGGTTATGTCCCAGCAGCGGCGCACGCACTCAGTTTGGCCCGACGATCCAACAGTGCGGGTGCGCCCAAACTCGGGCCTCACAGCGCTTGCTGGAGGGTCGTCCTTACGCTGCTCGAGTGGCGTTGGTCGCCTCAGCAAATCTCTGGAGTCCTCAAGCGTATGTTCCCAAACGATCCGACTTTGCAGGTCTCGCACGAAACGATTTACACCACTATCTACGCCCACCCAGGCGGCGAACTACGGCGTCAACTCATTGCTTGTTTGCGTCGTGCTCATCGCGCCCGTATGTCGCGTACACGGGGTAGTGATCGCCGCTGGCAAATTCCAAATATGGTCAGCATTCACGTGCGCCCACCTGAAATAGAGGATCGCGTGATGCCAGGGCACTGGGAGGGCGACTTCATTAAAGGCGAAGGCAATCGCTCCTCTGTGGGCGTGTTGGTGGAGAGAACCAGCCGTCTCGTGCTGCTGGCTAAGATGGACGATGCCACAGCCGAATCTGCACTGGCTGGCTTCTCTGCCAAGCTCAACTCGATCCCCGAGCACTTGCGTCACAGCTTCACTTACGACCAGGGGCGCGAACTCTCACGGCATCAAGAACTTGCCGCTCAAACAGGCGTGAACGTATATTTTTGCGATCCACACAGCCCGTGGCAGCGAGGAACTTGTGAAAATACCAACGGCCTGTTGCGCGAGTACTTGCCCAAAGGCACCGACCTTTCCGTCCATAGTCAGGCCGACCTCGACGTCATTGCAGACAGCTTGAACAACCGCCCTCGTGCTACGCATGCGTTTCATTCACCATTTGAGGTATTTGCCGCGACACTGAAAGCAGCGGATCTAGCAACGTCATCTAAACATTAGACCAGTTGTTGCACTTCGACTTGAGACCGCCCACTTTGACGGGTCTGCTCCGTGATTTCAAACTGCACCGGTCTATGTGTTTTTTGCTGCATGAAGGTCGCGCGAGCTACGACATGACCTCCCATGTAGACGTCCTGCACTTGCAGTCGCGTCAGATCGCACGCGCGAAGCTTGCTGTCGATCGCAAGGTTGAAAAGCGCCAACTCGCGAGCGTTGGAAGACATCTGGAGCCTCGTCCGAATTGCCCAAATCTCACGGAGCTTCAACGGCGGCTTCTGACCGGTCAGCCTTCCCTTGTTCCAAGGCGCCCGGCGGGCGTCGGAGGAATTAAGCGTTTCCATGACAAACTCCTCTTCAATGAAGGGAGCTTGATTCTGCGCCTTGGGAATGGTCACCCGTGCGCGACGTGACCGGACGCACGGTGGCTGCGATCAGCGTGACCGGCACCAGCGAGTACACCGACGAAACGCTGACGAAGCAACTCGTGTCGGTGGTGCGACGCGTCGCGCGGGCGATCAGCGAGTGGCTGGGCGGGCGGCAGGAAACAGGCGGGCGCGGCCGGGCGGGCGGCATTCGCTTACATCAGGCGAAGCACGATTCTCTGAAGGAGGGCCGGCAGATCGCGCCGCGCGTCCACCACGAGGTGAATGAAAACCATGTCGCCTCGCACCTGATAAATGACTCGGTTCTTGCCGGAAAGGACCTGAGGAAAACCGTCTTCGAGCACGCCCTCAAGCTCGCAGGCAAGTGCCCGGTGTCGGGGAATCGGCGAATCTGCTGGATCACATCTTGAATCCGCGATGACGTCTGTCGCCACGTGTCCCATCCAACAGCCCGGACAAGGTAGCTTCGCAGTTCGTCGACGCTGATTCGACGCTGATACGTGCGCTCGGCAAGATCCGGTACGACAGCAGCGGAGGCTGCATTACCGAATGCTTTGCCGGGCGGTCGAGCGCGTTGAGTTCCGCGAAAAACTCGTCGCCGTCGATATGATCATCGCGCTCGATCTGCTTTGGGCCATATAGACCATTAACGGACCGACGACACGGGACCTGTTACCCCACGCTGCGTGCAGGCGCCGGGGGACGTCAGACCACCAGTTCGATCAGCGACGGCCCCGCCTCCGCAAGGCTCTGAGCAAGCGCCTTCGAGAACGCGTCGAGCGTATCCGCGCGGCGAGCCGGCACCCCGTGGCCTTTCGCGAGCGCCACGAAGTCCAGATCCGGACGATCGAGCGACAGCATGTCGAGCGCGACGCGCCCCGTCACCCGGCCGCCCATTTTGGCGAGTTCGCCGCGCAGCACGTTGTACGACCGGTTCGCCAGAATCACGACCGTCACATCGAGCTGCTCGCGGGCCATCGTCCACAGCGCGGGCAGGTTGTACATCGCGCTGCCGTCGCCGACCAACGCGAGGACCTTGCGCTGCGGCGTGGCAATCGCCGCGCCGATTGCCACGGGCAATGCGTAGCCTAACGACGAGCCGACGCTGTTGAGCCAGTCGTGCGACGCGCCTTCGCTAGTGGGTGGAAAAAAGCCCCGGCCCAACGACACCGATTCGTCGACCACGATCGCCTGTTCCGGCAAATGCGCGGCGATCACCGCGGCGATGCCGTCCGAAGTGGGGCGACCCATATCGGCAGGCAACGCGGGTGGCCGCCGCGCGGCAACATGCGCGGGCGGCAAGGTACCGGCATCGAGTTCATGCGCCAGTGCTTCGAGCGCCGCGTCGAGCGAATCGTCGGCCGATGCGAGCGTGACGATTTCGCAATCGGGCGGCGCAACCAGACTCGGCTTGCCCGGATACGCAAAGAATGCGACCGGCAGTCTCGCGCCGGCCAGTACGATCCGCCGCACCCCGGCCAGTGCGGCCACTGCCGCGTCGACGTCGAACGGCAGACGACCCACTTTCACACGGCCCGCGCCACGCGCCATGCGCGCGTTTTGTCCTTCGGCGAGCAGTTGGCAGCCGGTTCGCGCGGCGATCCGCCCTGCCCATTCGAGTGGTTGCGCGTGCAACGCATCACCGCCCAGCAACAGCACCGTGGTCCCCGCCGCGGCCGGCTCGCGAAGCGCGCGTGCCGCCTCGACGACGGCGGCAGCCGACACCTCGGAACGGGGTGCCGGCGCCGGCGCGCGGCGGACGCCGGCGGCTTCGCCCCACGATGCATCAGCCGGCAAGATCAAGGTGGCGATACGTCCCGCTCCTTCGCGCGCGGCGCATACGGCAGCAGCGCCGTCCGCCGCGACCTCGCGCGACGACGCCGACGTCCGTACCCAATGCGACATCGGCCGTGCAAGACCGGCAATGTCTGCGGTCAGCGGCGCGTCGTGTTCTAGATGGTAGGTAGCATGCTCGCCGACGATGTTGACGATGCCCGACCCCGCCTTCTTCGCGTTATGCAGATTGGCGATACCGTTCGCGAGGCCCGGCGCGAGATGCAGCAGCGTACAGGCAGGCTGCCTGCGCATCCGGAAGTAGCCGTCGGCGGCGCCCGTCAGCACGCCCTCCGCCAGACCGAGCACGCAGCGCAGCGTGCCGACCCTGTCGAGCGCGGCGAGAAAATGCATCTCCGAGGTGCCGGGGTTTGCAAAACAGGTGTCGACGCCGCTCGCGAGCAGCGTGCGCACCAGACTCTCCGCGCCGTTCATTTCAGACTTCATGTGCTCATTTTCCATAAATTGGCCTGTATTGATGTGCATGGCCCATTGCAGCCGCTAAACGGCCTCGACCGCAACTCAACCTCCCCGTATCGCGCGAGCGCCGGCCCCGCGATACCGCCGGGGCGCACAATACTCACCACCGATCCGCGGCCGGTCGAACGGATCTCAGCCGCAAGCGCGGTGATGCCTTTCGGCGCGTCGCTGGCGAAAAAGTCCACCGCGACAAAGCCAGCTGCAAACAACGCAGCAGACGAACAACCTGAACGTAGCACGCAGACACTACGCGGAGCGCGATCGCGCAGGGCACCGCGGAACCCGCACCGTGGCCCGTCAGAAAGCGCAGCGCAGTCAACTCGGGCACGATGACTGCAGAGAACGTCAGAAAAGGGCAGATGCCAAAGAACCGTGTCGCACTGTTCAACAGGGCGGCTAGCGTTAGGGCGCCACCGATGCGGCGTCCCATGGGTTTCATGACTCTCCTCAGGGCGCGACGCGTCGCTGTCTCGAATGGTTCGATGGCTACGTGGCCGACAGCAGATGCGTTTCGAAACACACCTTGCATGTGGGCTACATCGAGATGATCATCGGGTTTCAGCTGGACGGCAAATCACATTAACTCACGCCGGCGTGAGTTAAGTTCACGGCAGCGGCGGCTCAACGCAACGGAGAACTCACGCCTCGACGATTGCGCCATGCTGGGCGCACCCCCCAAAAAAACACGCAGTTCTTAAGAACCGCGTGCCTTAAGATATCCGACAGGCGGAAGACGAAACGCCCACCGCCATTCGCCATAATGCTTACATCTTGACCACGTCCAGCAGCGTCTTCTTGCCTGCCTTGTAGCCGTACAGCGAGATCACGCCGTGCTTCAGGTCGCCCTTCGAGTCGAACGTAGTTTCACCAATGACGCCTTGGTAGTCGGTCGCCGGCATAGCCGCCAGGATCTTCGCCGGATCGGTCGAGTTAGCACGCTTCATCGCGTCGACGACGATGTACACAGCGTCATACGTGAACGGTGCGTAGATCTGGATCGGCTGACCGAAACGCTTCTGATACTTGGCGAGGAACGCCGGGCCGCCAGCCATCTTCTCGAGCGCCATACCGGCTTCCGAGCAGACGATGTTGTCGGTTGCGTCACCCGCCAGGTCAGCCAGCTTGTCGGTACACACGCCGTCGCCAGCCAGCACCTTCGCACGCAGGCCGAGCTGCCTGGCCTGCTTCGCGAACGGGCCGCCGGTTGCGTCCATACCGCCGTACATGATCGCGTCCGGGTTTTCGCCCTTGATCTTCGTCAGAATCGCGCGGAAGTCGACAGCCTTGTCGTTCGTCGCGTCATGCGACATCACGTTCAGGCCCAGCGACCTGGCGGTCTTTTCGAATTCGTTGGCGAGACCCTGGCCGTAAGCGGTCGAGTCGTCGACGATCGCGACGCTCTTCAATTTCAAGCCCTTGACGGCGTAGGTAGCCAGTGCCGGGCCTTGTTGCGCATCGGTCGCGACGACGCGGTACGTCGTCTTGAAACCTTGTTGCGTATAAGCCGGGTTCGTTGCCGACGGCGAAACCTGCACGATGCCCGCATCGCTGTAGATCTTCGAAGCCGGGATCGAGGTGCCCGAGTTCAAGTGACCCACCACGGCGACGACCTTATCGTCGACCAGCTTCTGCGCAACTTGCGTTCCGGTACGCGGGTCGCCCGCATCGTCTTGTGCATCGAGTTGCAGCGTGATCTTCCGGCCACCGATGATCAGCCCCTTGGCATTGATTTCCTCAACCGCCAGACGGGCTCCGTTTTCGTTGTCTTTACCGAGATGAGCAATGCCGCCGGTAAGCGGTGCGACATGGCCGATCTTTACGACATCGTCTGCGACCGCACTCGTTGCCAACGACGTTAACAACATGGCCGCGACGCTGATCGCCAACGGTTTTTGAATCTTGACACGCATATAAGTCTCCAGTTTCAGTCCCAAAAAGCAACGTAATCGCCCGGTACATCGATTCCTTCTCATTTCTCCGGGGCTCTTTGGACGATCACGCTCCTTGTATCGCTTATGCACTTGACCAGCGTGTTAGCCCGGTCGATTAGAACTTGTGACGGATACCGAGGCTGACGAGCTCTTGCGAAGTCGAATTTGACGGATAGTCGTAGTCCCCCACAGTCGCCGTTGCGCCCGTGCCCGATACCCTCTGGTAGGCACCGACCAGGTAGACGTCTGTGCGCTTCGACAGGTTGTAGTCACCGCCAAGGGATATCTGGTTGTACGATGCTGACGAACCGTTGCCCGAACCGTGCATGAACGTATAGCCCAGACCCAGCAATGCGGCCGGCGTCAGCCGGTAGTTCACAAAGCCCGCACCGACGTTGTAACGCTCGGTCGCCTTGAATGACGAGAGCGCATCCGGCTTGTACTGTGCGTTGCTGTAACGCAGACCAGCCGCGATCGGGCCAACAACGTATTGCGCGCCGATCGAAGCGATGCCGATCGACTTAGCCGTTTGGTACGGCAAGTTAATCGAGTTGAACGTACCATCCGACGTGCCACCCCAGCCAGCAGCGCGAGCGGCCGGCGTATTGCCGTTGTCCATACGGATGTAGCCCGCCGCAACGCTGAACGGACCGCTTGCGTACGTTGCTGCGCCGGACCAGGTTTGCCCCGAACCCGTCGAGCCTGCGATGCCGCCAAAAGCGTACATCGCTTCGAACTGGAAACCCGAGTACGTGTTCGACGCGTACTTGATTGCGCTGTTCGTACGCGAGCTATTGTCGTTGTTATCAACGTCGCTCGGTGTCGTGAACGTCGGACCAAAGTAGTTGTCGGCCGTGATCGGCTGAACCAGGTCGACGACCGGGTCGTACTGGCGGCCGATTGTGACCGTGCCAAATTGATCGCTTTGCAGGCCGACATATGCCTGACGGCCGAACTCGAGGCCACCCTGACCCAGCTTGCCGTTGTTTGGGTTGAAACCATTTTCCAACTGGAAGATCGCCTTCAGGCCACCGCCAAGATCTTCTGCGCCCTTCAGCCCCCAGCGGTTTCCCTGCAAGTTGCCTGCGATCAAACCCAGGAAGTTCTGGTTGCTCGCGTTAGCGTTGTGCACATACTGAAGCGACTCATCGAGCACGCCGTACAGGGCGACGCTGTTTTGAGCATGTGCTGCACCTGCTGCTCCCAGCAGTGCCAGCGAGAGGCTAGACAGTGCGAATTTTTTCATTCCATTTTTCCTGGTGAGTGGTTTCGTTGTTGCGGGGCGGACGATATCTAAGATTAAATAAACAGGACAACTTATAAAAAATCGTCTCTTAAAAATCACATTGACCCAAAATACCTATGTAGAAATTTCGCTAGACTCCGCTACGAACCTTTTGCGGTACTGTCGCGACAAATGACATGGATACGATATGATCAATATGAATAGGAATACCAATATTTAACGTTCGTAGAATTCGTTGACACAATCAATATGGAACGTCATTTCGTGCCACAAAAAAAACCGTCTATCAACTTTGGATAACTTTCCACTCCCCGCATCATCCCCTCGACGGTCACCTTGTCGTACTCGAGCACCGTCATGCGGTCGCACAATCTTCATCACCAGTTCAACATCCCGTTCAAGCAGGGAAATCGTGCGCCCGTCGCTGCGAATCTTGTTGAGCAAGCACGTGAGCGAGCCGTGCCCGGTGAACGGCACATAGCGTCCGGCCGTCGGGCTCATCTCGCTTGGCAACTATCATCGACCCACTGCTTGATAAGCATTGAGCGTTGTTGGGCGGCGGCGGTTCTTCATGACGGGAGGCAGCGTAGGCCGCATTTACGGCATCGAATGCGTCGACAGACGTGCCGTCCGGCACCGTGGCGAACAGGGTGCTGTTTGCCAGGTTCGTGGCGTCGAGTCGACGGCCATTACCTGTTTTCCGCCATTCACCGCCGACAGAAACCGCGACTGGGAGCAGAGCCTGACGCTCCATTGCGATCCTCATATTTTCGCCTCCGCCGTCCGGCTAGCGCTGCGACTTTTAACTACGACCTATCGGAACCTGTCTCCAAGTCATCGCGATGTAAATTCGCTGTTTGACTGCCCCATAAATCCGCAGGCAACCGAGCCTTTGTTGAGTTTGGTCGGCGAAACGGAGCGGCTTTCACTGGTAGTGAAGTCTTAGGCAATCACACGTGGCCGACAATCGAGAAAAAATCACACCATGCGCGTAAATCTCACACCTGCCGTACGCCGTCGCTGCCAATAACCCGGCGCCGCTCGATCAGACCAGTTGAAGCGACGGTGGAAGGGATACAGCGACCCTCCCCGACAATGCATGCGCGGGTATACCGCAAATCGAACATGCGTCCGATCAGCCAGGATCGCAGACGAGGCTGGCACTCCTTCAGCGTGGCACGATCGTCGACAACAGCCACTTGGCTTGATAGGTTCACGGTAGGACGAGCGGGCAGATATTCACGACCCGTAGCACCGCTCCCGCGCTCTCCTTAAGGACTTCGCCGCTGCAGCGGCAGCCGATACATCCCGCCAGCCGCACGACTCACACGCCGTCTCCCCCGCGCCCCCGGCAACAGCATGTCAACCTCGAGGCTCCAGACGCAAACCTTTTGTCACGCCTGGCCCTGAAATCACCTCATCAATTCGTGCAATCGAAGCTGGCGGCGGAGTTGATATCGCCTGTACCCTTGTATTTCGGATACATCGGATATAAACACATTAGCCGGGTGCGACTCGGCGTATTAGCGTCGGTCACGACCAGGTTTCCTGGGGCATTGTTCGACTCAACCCAGCCTTCCAAAGCCTCAAGTACGGGCAATCCCCCGCTCGCATTGAAATCTCCCGCCCCATGGGCAAAGCCGGGAATAGTGTAAAAGCGGAGGAACCCGTCGACCTTTTGCTGACCGAATTTTTGGACTAGGGAATTGTAGTAGTTGACGGAGCCTTGATTGGAGATGAGTTCGTCGGACAATCCATGAACGAGGATCCATTTTCCCTTCGCCGTGAACGGCTGGATATCGGTGGTCGTTGCATCCAGCATATTCGACAGTTCCTAAATTCGGCTGAGATACTGGCCCGGAGCAAGTGGATCAAAGTTCAGCGAGTTGGCATTCGGATCACCCAAAATCAAATCTCTGACTAGTGCATCGGCACCGGCTGCCATAGAGCCGAGAGCCAGGTCATTGGGTGGAACGGGAAACGCCGGGGAAGCCCCGAGCCCGCCAATAGCAAAGTTAGTGGAAAGGTTGAAGCCGGGACTGCTATTGATTCCGTTGTTGAGTACATACGGAAGATTGACTCTGGATTGCATGGTATTCACAGTCGCGATCCGAGCGTCCGACAGACAGTTGTCGCCCGTATCGGCTCCGCCTGGACATCGAAGACTGGAGGGCACGAAAGTACATGCACCGAGATTGCTTATTATGCCGTCCGCAGCGCCATCCAGGCTATCGCATGCGGCCAGTTCGCCGTTTTGCAGCGTCGTCAATTTTCCCCGGGGTTAAAAATCCCACTTCACCGTTGCCACGCAGCGCGCGGGCGAACAGCTTCCAGGACAGAAGTGTTGTCGAAATCGATCTATGGCTTTTGACGTAACGCTCCGGCAAAGCGGCCGGCAGTTTCAGGTTGAACCGGACGAGCCGGTTCTGAGCGCGGCGCTGCGCCAGGGCATCGGGCTGCCGTATGGCTGCAAGAACTGCGCATGCGGCTCCTGCAAAGTCAGTGTCGTGCAGGGCGAAGTCGAGCAGGCGCCCCATTCGTCGTCGGCCCTGTCGAACGATGAAAAAAACGCGCGGAATGGCGCTCTTCTGCTGCGCGACCGCGCAGACGGATCTCACCATCGATGTGCGCGAGGTCGCGGGCATCGGCGATGTGCAGGTCAAGAAGTTGCCCTGCCGCGTGAATGCGCTGGCGAAGAAGGCGGATGACGTCGTCGAACTCAAGCTGCGGTTGCCCGCCAACGAACGCCTTCAGTATCTTGCCGGACAGTACATCGAATTCAATCTGAAAGACGGCAAGCGCCGCAGCTATTCGATGGCGAGCCCGCCGCATCACGAAGGCCCGCTCGAACTGCATATCCGCCACATGCCCGGCGGCACATTCACCGACCACGTATTTGGCGCGATGAAGGAGCGCGACATCCTGCGCTTCGAAGGGCCGCTCGGCACGTTCTTCCTGCGCGACGAATCCGACAAGCCCATCGTTTTGCTCGCCTCGGGCACAGGCTTCGCGCCGATCAAGGCGATCATCGAGCATGCCGTGTTCAAGAACCTCAATCGTCCGATGACGCTCTACTGGGGCGGCCGCCGCAAGAAGGACCTGTACATGATGGAACTGGCCGAGCAATGGGCGCGCGAGATTCCCAACTTCAAGTTCGTGCCCGTGCTGTCCGAGCCGGACGAGGATGATGCCTGGACCGGCCGCAAGGGCTTCGTTCATCGCGCCAGGGCGAAGGCGGCGTGATCCCGGCGACGCGCGAGTTCATGAAGCAACTGCGCGCCCTGACCAAGCAGCACAACCTGCTCTTGATCGTCGATGAAGTGCAGAGCGGCTGCGGCCGTGCAGGAACGCTCTTCGCGTACGAATTGTGGGGTATCGAGCCGGACATCATGACGCTCGGCAAGGGCATCGGCGGCGGCGTGCCGCTCGCGGCGCTACTTTCGAAAGCGGATGTCGCCTGCTTCGAAGCCGGCGATCAGGGCGGCACCTACAACGGCAATCCGCTGATGACCGCAGGGGGGTTTTCGGTGATTTCGCAGCTTGTCGCGCCGGGCTTTCTCGAAGGCGTGCGCGAACAAGGCGACTATCTGAAGGAGCAATTGCTCAAGCTTTCCGACGAGCGCGGCTTCGAGGGCGAACGCGGCGAAGGCCTGTTGCGCGCGTTGCTTCTCGACAGCGAAAAGGGACCGCAGATCGTCGAAAAAGCGCGGCTGATGCAACCGGATGGCCTGCTGCTGAACGCCGCGCGTCCCAACCTTTTGCGCTTCATGCCGGCGCTCAACGTCACGCGTGACGAGATCGATCAGATGTTGTCGATGCTGCGTTCGGTGCTCGATTCGCTGTGATTATTCGAACGTTCGATGCAGGCGATCGCGGCGCCGTGATCGCTCTGTGGCGCGATGTGTTTCCCGAGTACGCGGACGCATCGCGGCCGCAGCGCGATCCTGCCTTGTCCATTGCCAACAAGATGACGACGCAGCCGGAACTCTTCTTTGTCGCGGTTCTCGACGATGTCGTCGTCGGCACGGTGATGTGCGGCTATGACGGGCATCGAGGATGGGTGTATTCGCTTGCGGTGTCGTCCGCGCTTCGGGGGCGCGGCTTCGGGCGTGCCTTGATGCTTCATGCGGAAGCGGCGCTTTCTTTGCTCGGCTGTCCTAAGGTAAATTTGCAGATTCTTTCCGGTAAAGCCGAGCTTCGGGGGTTCTATGAGAAGCTGGGATATCGGGTCGATGAGGTTGTCAGTTTGGGGAAGAGGTTATAGGGTTTTGGTGGCCTTCTTATTATGGTGATTCAGCAGCACAAGAGAGGCGCCTCCCACAAGAAGACGCCCCTCGAAACCAACCTCACTCTCCGAGATACGCAGCCCGCACCTTAGGATCATCGAGCATGGTCTTAGCGTCGCCGGACATGGTGACAGTTCCAGAATCCATCACGTACCCGCGATTAGCGGCCTGCAAGGCAAGACGTGCATTCTGCTCGACGAGCAAGACCGTCAGGCCTTCCTTGGAAATCTCCCTGACGACCTCGAAGATTTTCTCGACCATGATGGGAGAAAGCCCCATCGAAGGCTCATCGAGCAGAAGCAATTTCGGGCGGGAAAGGAGCGCCCGCGCCATGGCCAGCATCTGCTGCTCGCCACCCGACAGCGTTCCCGCATACTGCGATGCCCGTTCCTTCAAGCGGGGAAAGAATCCGAACATCCGCTCGGTGTCCTTTTGAATGCCATCCGCGTCATTGCGCAGATAGGCACCCATCTGCATATTCTCCAGAATCGACATGCGGGCGAAGATGCCACGACCTTCCGGCACCATCGCCAGGCCGCGCTTGAGCAACTCGTGCGTCGGCACGCCTTTGATCGACTGGCCCATGTACTCGATGTCCCCCGCCGAAAACGGCTTGAGACCGGTGATGGCCTTCATGGTCGTAGTCTTGCCGGCGCCGTTCGCACCGATCAGCGTCACGAGTTCGCCCTGCCCGACTTCCAGATCGACACCCTTCACCGCCTGGATACCGCCGTAGTTTACTTGCAGACCTTTGATCTTCAACATCGCGCTTGGCGTCGCCATTAGTGCACCCCCGCACCCAGATATGCCTCGATCACCTTCGGGTCCTTCTGCACGTCCTGCGGCAGACCCTCGGCGATCACCTTGCCGTAATCGAGCACCGTCATGCGGTTGCACAATCCCATCACGAGCTTCACGTCATGTTCGATCAAGAGAATCGTCTTGCCATCCGAACGAATCTTGTCGAGCAGACGCGTAAGCTCGACCTTCTCGGTCGCATTCATGCCAGCCGCGGGTTCATCGAGCGCAAGCAGTTTCGGATCGGTCGCCAGCGCCCGCGCGATCTCCAGACGACGCTGGTGGCCATACGACAGATTGCGCGATGTGTAATCGGCGTATTGCAGCACGCCCACGTATTCGAGCAGTTCGAGCGCGCGTTCTTTGATCTCGCGTTCCTCGCGACGCTCGCTCGGCGTCTGGAAGACCGCACCGAGCAGACCGTGTTTGGTGCGCACGTGCCGGCCCACCATCACGTTCTCGAGCGCGGTCATGCCGCCGAACAGACGGATGTTCTGGAACGTGCGCGCGATGCCCGCCTTTGCCACCTGATACACCGCCGTCGGCGTGTAGTTCTCGCCATCGAGCTTGAACTCGCCGGAATCCGGCGTGTATAGCCCGGTGATGACGTTGAAGAACGTCGTCTTTCCCGCGCCGTTCGGACCGATGAGGCCATAGATTTCGCCTTCACGTATTTGCAGGCCGACATCCGACAACGCCTGCAAACCGCCGAAGCGCTTGTTCACGCCCTTTACCGACAGGCGGATTTGTTTCGTATCGCTCATGTGTGATATTCCCCGCCCTTAAGCACGAACCGGCTTCTTGTTGCCGCGCTTCGCAATCTTCGCGATCTTGTCCTCATGTTTCGCGGCCGGCCATAAACCTTCAGGACGACGCAGCATGATGACGACCATCGCAAGACCGTAGAGCAACTGGCGGATGACTTCCGTATCGACGATCTGATGACCGAAGATGGCGTTCTGCAGCGGCGTCATGGTTGAGCGCAGCACCTCGGGCAGAATGGCGAGCAGGAACGCGCCGAGGATCACACCCGGGATGTGGCCCATGCCGCCCAGCACCACGCACGCCAGTACGACGATCGATTCCCACAGCGTGAACGACTCCGGCGACACGAAGCCCTGAAAGCCCGCGAACATCGTGCCCGAGAGGCCGCCGAACGATGCGCCCATCGCGAAGGCGAGCAGCTTCACGTTGCGGGTGTTGATGCCCATCGCCTTTGCGGCGATTTCGTCCTCGCGGATCGCGGCCCACGCGCGGCCGATGCGCGAGTGCTGCAAACGCGTGCAGACCCAGATCACCAGCAGCGCGCCGAGCACGAACAGGTAGTAGTACATGTACACCGACGGGAACCTGAAGCCGAAGAACTCTTGCGTCTGCGACAGGTTGAAGCCCGCCACCGTCACCGGATCGATGCCCGTGATGCCCTTCGGACCGTTGGTGATATTCACCGGACGATCAAGGTTGTTCATGAAGATCCGGATGATTTCCCCGAAGCCGAGGGTCACGATCGCGAGATAGTCGCCACGCAAACGCAGCGTCGGTGCGCCGAGCAGCACGCCGAAAGTCGCCGCGACCGCCATGCCGATCGGCGCGATGATGAGGAACGGCAGATGAAGTCCATTCGGCGCGAGATGCGCGATCCACTCGAACTGCGACGTCAGTTGCGGCGACGAGAGGAGCGCCGCGACATACGCGCCAACCGCATAGAACGCGATATAGCCCAGGTCGAGCAGGCCGGCGAAGCCGACCACCACGTTGAGGCCGAGCGCAAGCATCACGTAGAGCATCGCGAAGTCGAGCACGCGAACCCAGTAGTTGCCGCCGGCCGCGCCGATGACAATCGGTGCAGCGATCACAAGGATTGCGACGACGATGCCGACGATCAGCGTCTTGGTCGCGTTCTTCTTGGGGATGAGCGTCGTGGACGGCTCAATAGGTTGAATCGAAGTCATGTTGTTGTTCTCCCTTAAGCGCGGTCCGCGACACGTTCGCCGAGCAGACCCGACGGACGGAACACGAGCACGATAATCAGCACGATGAAAGCGAACACGTCCTGATAGTTACTGCCGAAGACGCCGCCCGTCAGGTTGCCGATATAACCGGCGCCCAACTGTTCGATGAGTCCGAGCAGCACGCCGCCGACCATCGCGCCCGCGAGGTTGCCGATACCGCCGAGCACCGCCGCCGTGAACGCCTTGAGGCCTGGAATGAAGCCCATGTAGAAGTGCGCGTTGCCGTATTCGGACGCGATCATGACTCCGGCCAGCGCCGCCAGGGCCGAGCCGATCATGAAAGTCGCGGAGATCACGAAGTTCGGGTTCACGCCCATCAGCGACGCGACGCCCGGGCTCTCGGCGATGGCGCGCATCGCGCGGCCGAGCTTGGTCTTGTGCACGAGGAGCAGCAGGCCGCCCATCACCAGGAAGGCGACCACGATGATGACGATTTCAGTCATCGAGATCACCGCGCCCGGATTGTTCTCGCCCGCGGTGATGACGTTGATCGGATCGGTCGGCAGAAGCTGCGGAAACGCGAGCGGGTTGCGGCCCCAGATCATCATGGCGAGCGTTTGAAGGAGAATCGACACGCCGATGGCAGTAATCAGCGGCGCGAGACGCGGCGCGCGGCGCAGCGGCCGGTATGCGACCTTCTCGATGGTGTAGCCGACCAGCGCGCAGACCACCGCCGCGATCACGAGCGCGATGGTCAGCATGACCGGCCCGGGAATGCCCGGCATGTGATTCTGCATGACGCCGATGGCGGACAGCGCGACCATCGCGCCGACCATCAGCACGTCGCCATGCGCGAAGTTGATGATGCCGAGAATCCCGTACACCATGGTGTAGCCCAATGCGATGATGGCGTAGACGCTGCCAAGCACCAGACCGTTGATGATCTGCTGGATGAAAATATCCATGTAAAGCTCCTTAGCCCCGTGCGATCGGATTACGCCTTTATCACCGGCCGCTAAACCGGTGTGAAGCGAAATCTGAAGCAGCACCGCGCGTACTTTGCAAAAGACCGGTAAGGGTTAATCGACCGGGTTAATCGACCGATGCGCGCCTGCCGCCGGATGAGGCAGCGGGCGTTCCCGGACGAATACGAAAACGGCGCTCTCGATCAGGCGCCATGGAACCGCAAATGCCAGACCATCACTGCTTCACGACGTCGAGAACGTCCTTCTTCTTGTCCTTGAAGTCGAAAAGCGTGATGGTGCCCGCCTTCAAATCGCCCTTGTCGTCGAATGCGATATGCCCCGTCAGACCGTTGAAGTCTGTCGTGGCGATCGCCGCGAGCACCTTGGGCGCTTCGATGGAGTTGGCGCGCTTCATTGCGTCGACGATCACGTACACGGCGTCATACGTGAACGGCGCGTAAATCTGCACTGGCGGCACTGTCAGGTTGTTGGAGATGTGGCGGTAAAATGAAGCGATGAAGAAGACGAAATCGCTTTATCATGGCCATCGTTTCCTTGCTATCGTCATCAGCCGCGCCGTTCGCTGGTACTTCCGGTTCGGCCTGAGCCTGCGCGACATCGAGGAGTTGTTGCTCGAGCGTGGTGTCCTGGTCACGTACGAAACGATCCGTTCCGGCGGCGACGGCTGATACTCCTGAACTCGCTCAGGTAAAGCACGGTTTCGTCAAAGCAGCCGCTCGCGTAAACAATAGCGCCGAGAACAGCCACCAGCCAACCCGTAGGCGCGAACGCCAGATGTGTGGCTTTCGCGATGCGCGTCGCACGCAGGCATTTCTTTCATGCTTCGGCCCGATCCGTTAGCACTTTGCGCTTCCAAGACATGAGATGAACGCTGCACGTCATCGAGCCATACTAAAGGAACGCCTCGGCACATGGCATGGTTGGACTGTCTCTGTCGCAATCGAGACAGTTATCTGATAAGGATAACTACACGTGTGCCGCACAGTTCGCCTACAGCCGCCAACTTGACAACGCCCCTGAATCTCGTTTGCCATTGCCTCAAACCGAGGCCAACCAGCCGTACTGATCCGCAACTTCACCCTGCTGGATGGCAATCAACTGTGAGCGAAGCTGTTGAGTGACCGGCCCTACGGCGCCGTCGCCGACGCGGATCTCCTTGTCCTCGTAAAGAAGCGTTCCAACGCCCGCAAGAACGGCAGCGGTACCCGCCAACGCGGCCTCACCGTGGCGCGCCCACTCCAGCATCTCGTCGACTCTGACAAGCCGCTCTTCTACAACATAACCCTGATCGCGGGCCATCGTCAGCAGAGAGTCTCGGGTGACGCCGTGCAGAAAAGTACTGTCAAGATTGCGCGTGAGCAAGTGTCCGTCACGGACCAGGATGAAGTTCGCCGCACCGGTTTCTTGAACTTCGCCGCGTGGGCAGAACAACACCTGGTCGACGTCGTATAGCTTGCGCGCTTCTCGCGTCGGTCCCATCGCCGAAGCATAGTTCCCCCTGTCTTTATCATGCCCAGGTGGGGAGCGGTGCGTTGATGCTTATCGTCGACGTAGATGCGCAGCGGTTTCGGACCGCCCGCGAAGTAATCCCAAACGGGACTCGCGATGACGATCAGGCTCGCTTCAGTTGGCGGGGTCGCGGCCGCACCAAGTCCGGCCATCGTGCCGAACAACAACGGCCGAATGTACAGTGCTCCGGGTGCTTCGGGAACACTGGTGCGGTTGCGGTCAATCAATTCGCGAATCATCTCCGCAAGCTGCGCCGCATCGGGCTCCGGCAAGGCCAATGCACGTGCGCTCTGGCGCATTCGCTCGATGTGACGATCCATTCGAAAGACATTCACCTTCCCATCGCGTCCCCGATAGGCCTTGAAGCCCTCGAAACAGCTACTGGCGTAGTGCAGCACATGCGCGGTGGGGTGAATAGGGATAGTGCCCGTCGGGCGCAGATCGTGATTGCCCCAAGCGCCGTCGCGATACGTCGCGACGGCCATATGGTCGACAAGTACTGTTCCAAAGGCAGGACGTTCAATGGGCGCTTGCTGAGAGATTGAATTCATGTGTTTGATCGCTAGATGATGAAACTACCGGTGCCCTCGACCGCCGCAGCGGCGACGTGGACGTATAAATCTTGTCGCTCATTCCCTCGGTCCAGTGAGATCCTTGATTGCATTACTTCCGGCGATGCGCCCGAAGACTAGTGCGCGTAAGACAGCCACGGCGTTCGGCGCCGTGCCATGGAAATGACCAGTGATTTCTCCTGCCGCGTAAAGTCCGCGAATCGGTCCATGCGAGGCGAGTACTCGAGAGTCGAGGTCGGTCGCCAGGCCACCAAAGGTATACACAAGAGCGCCGACGAGCGGGAAGGCGAAAAAAGGCGGTCGGTCTAGCGGACGAGCCCAGTTGGACTTGCCCGGAGTAATCCCGCTGTCGAGAGGCCGTCGCGGCGCGAGGCTTCAAATGTCGCTTGCTCGCCCGTGCACGCTTCGTTGTACCTCGCAATGCTTTGCTCTAGCGCAACGGGTGGAATTCCAGCAAGCGATGCGAGGCCGGATATCGAGTCCGACTGCAGAGGAGGCACGTCGGAGCGAATCGCATTTTCGTAGCCGGCCACTTCATGCAGTTTGGAATCGAAAATCGTCCATGCCACACTTTGCGGCTTCTCGAAATGGATCGTGCGCGAAAGCTGCTCCCAAGTTTCATGGACGAGGCCTGCGCCTTCGTCGAAAAACCGGTGCCCCTCGACGTCAACGACGATTCCAAACGGGTACACGATAACAAGCGCCGCGGGCCGTTCGCTTCGCGGGTCGACGGGCTCGATGTGCATGCCGTTCCAGTCGCCTGAGGCGACGGCACCGGCGTCAAGCCCCATGCGGATGCCTTCCCCGGAGTCGTGGGCCGTGCCGGGGGAGATCATTCGCAGGGTTTCGCCGAGAGGCCCGAAGTGAGCGCGCAGCATGGCGGGATCACCCTGGAATCCGCCACTGGCGAGAACCACCGCCTTTGCGGCGAACCGGCGACCATCGACTGTCTCTACACCTTCAACCGAGCCCGAAGAATTCATAACTAGACGTTGGGCTCGGCATTCATATACAAATTCGACGCCTTTTTTAATAGCTGACTCTCGCAGCGCCTCGACGATCGCGGCGCCGCGTCCGACCGGCTGAATGCGGGTCGGCCACCCCTTCAGAAAATAGTCCATGGTCTTGAACTGAACGCCATGCTGCACGGCCCAAGCCAAAGTGTCAGGCGCCTGTTCCGCAAGTTTTCGAAAGTAGGAACGATCGCCGCGCCCCCCACTCGCGGCCATCATGTCGTCCTCGAATCCCGGCGCTACCTCATCCACGGAACTCATGCGCATGTTGGACGGACTCCACCGCGTATTGCCTCCTGCCACGTCGGGAGACATGCGTTCGAGGACTACGACTCGAGCATTTGAAGCGCTTTCCGCCGCGCTGATCGCAGCTGCGAGGCCGGCGGCGCCATGGCCTATCACTAGAACGTCATACATGGTCAATTCATCCTGATGTTGGTGTAGCCATCGGCAGGCCAGCTTGTGTGGGCGCCGGCTCGAGCTGCCTCACTGCCGTGCGCGGCAGGTCACCCGGGCGCATGGGCTTGATCGCCGGGGCGAGCGTATCGAAACGAGGCAGCTTTCATTGGGCGAAGTATTGGGCAGGTGTGTTTCGCCGACAATCGATCAAAAATCACACTGCGTGAGTAGAAATCACAGGGGGGGCGGGAGTAATATTGGACAGGAGTAACATTGGGTGCTTCGGCCCTTTAACATCGATCGCTCGTCATGTCTCGAAACCTGCCACCCCTTAACGCCGTTCGTGCTTTCGAAGCGGCAGCACGCCAAGTGAGTTTTACAAAGGCTGCGAAGGAACTGCATGTGACACACGGGGCGATCAGCCGCCAGGTTTCGCTCCTCGAGGGCTGGCTGGGTACGTCGCTCTTCAGGCGTTCAGGTTCTCTGCTGTCGCTGACCGACGCCGGCCGCGTCTATGCCGCCGAGTTGACGTCCCTATTGGACCGGCTGACAGTCGCTTCGTCCAACCTTCACGATGGTGCAACTCCGAGCACCCTGATTGTCAACGCACCGCCTACTTTCACGATGCGCTGGCTTCTTCCTCGCCTTTCAACCTTTCAGCGACTATGTCCTAAAGTCGAGATCCGGTTGACCACGTCATTGGCGCCGCCTGATTTCGCGGAGCATGGTTACGACATTGCGATTCGTGGGGCGCACGCGCCATCGCGCGGCTGTCGATCAGAAGCTTTCATGTCCGAACTCATTGTGCCGGTTTGCCATGTCGACCTTCTGGATAAGGGGCAATTACGCCAGCCAGCGGATCTGGCGCGGCAAACCCTGATTGCCTATAGCACTGAGCTGTGCTCGTGGGTGGACTGGCTTAGCGCCGCGGATCTCCCCAACCTTCGAGGCGCGACCGTACTTCAATTCGAGCAGATGTTTTTTGCCCTGCAAGCTGCCGCCGAGGGATTGGGTGTTGTACTGGTACCGTTATTTCTGGTACTTGACGACATTGTCGCGGGGCGACTGTGCGCGCCTTTTGGACTGTTGGCGGCGAAAAGGCGTAGTTACTATGCCAACGCCTCCCACGCGAGCGCCAATAATCGCGTCGTGGACGACTTTTTCGACTGGCTGCTGCGGGAGGGGCGCGGAACGGAGACGTCGACTGATACATGGTCAAAGGAGCAGGGTTGGCTTGCGACTGCCGACTGACTTCGGCGGTGTCACTATCGTGCGTCGGCCGCAAGGTTGACTCAAAGAAGTCGGCACTCCTGGGCTCGATAGCGTGCGCACCGTTCAATCGTTTGCTTTGGCAAACCCAACTCGATCGCATTCCAGATCCAACACGCCGCTGACGGTGCAACCGGCCACGCCAAGGCATGGGGGTTGCCGCCGACTGGGCGAAGGAGTGCTGCCGGTGGATAGCCGGCTAATGCACCGGCAGCAAGGTCACACTTAAAGCTGACCCTGACACACATATTTGACGTGCATGTAGTCGTCTAATCCGTGAGTCGATCCCTCGCGGCCGTACCCAGATTCTTTTACCCCACCGAATGGCGCAGCTTCCGCCGCAAGCACGCCTTCGTTGATGCCGACAATGCCACACTCGAGAGCGTCCGTTACCCTGGCAATGCGGCGAACGTCAGTAGTGTAGAAGTAGCCGGCGAGGCCGAATGGTGTGTCATTCGCCGCTGCGATAACCTCCTCTTCCGACTGGAAGGTCGTCACCGAGACCACCGGCCCAAACGTCTCTTCCCAGCTGCATTCCATTGAATTGTTTGCGCCGACAAGGACGGTCGGTAGGTAGTAGTTCGGTCCACCCATTTCTTCGGTCGGCAACCTTCGTCCGCCACAGACTATCCGCGCCCCGTTCGAAACGGCATTTTGAACGTGTCGGTCGATCTTCTCGATGGCGCGCACATTGATCATCGGTCCGATCTGTGATCGGGGGTCGCTCGCGGGCCCGACATTCAGGGAAGAGACGCGGCTCACAAGAAGGTCAACGAATTCTTCGTGAATCGTTGCCTGCACATAGACTCTGTTCGGGCAAACGCAAGTCTGTCCCCCGTTGCGAAATTTGGCGGCCATCAGGCCATCAACAGCGGCCTCAATGTCGGCATCGTCGAAGACGATAAAGGGTGCATTACCGCCGAGCTCCAACGAGAGCTTCTTCAGCGTCGCGGATGATTGCGCGGCGAGGTGTTTCCCAACGGGTGTGGACCCCGTGAAGGTGATTTTGCGGACTCGTGCATCGTTGAGCCACACATCCACCACCTCCGGCGTGCGCTCCCGCGACGCGGTCACTATGTTTAGGACGCCGGCCGGAACGCCAGCATCCTGAGCGAGCTTTATCAACGCCAGTGAAGTCAGCGGCGTGTCCTCCGCCGGCTTGCACACAACCGTACAACCTGCAGCCAGCGCCGGCGCAATCTTACGAGCGATCATTGCCGCGGGGAAGTTCCAGGGGGTGATCGCTGCCACCACACCGACCGGTTCCTTCAGCGCCAGCATTCTCCGCCCGGGTTGCGGCGACGGAATCACCTCGCCGTTGGCACGAGTCGCATCCTCAGCGAACCACTCGACGTAGCTCGCGGCGTAGACGACTTCGCCACAACCTTCGGCGAGAGGTTTTCCCTGTTCACTGGAGATGAGTTTGCCGAGTTCATCCTGATTGGCAATTATCAGATCGGCCCACCGCTTGAGAATCATCGAGCGTTGCTTGGCGGGGACCGCTCTCCATGACGGAAAGGCTGCGTAGGCCGCATTCACAGCATCGAGTGCGTCGCTCGACGTGCCGTCTGGCACCGTGGCGAATACGCTGTTGTTTGCCGGGTTCGTGACGTCGAGTTGACGACCGTCGCTTGCTTGCCGCCATTCACCGCCGACAAAAAATGCGGCCGGGAGCAGATCCTGGCGTTCCATTGTGATTTTCATAATTTTTTCCTCTGCCGTCCGGCAATCGCTGCGATTTATAATCACTGCCTATCAGCCCCCCTCCAAACCGTCGCAATGTAAATTCGCTGTTTGACTGTCCAATAAATCTTCGGGCGACTGAGGCTTTGATCGGCAGGTTTATGTTGACTGGAATTGTGGGCCGTGCCATTCGCTTTGCAAGCCTAGACACAGGCGTTTGCGGCCGTAATCAGCGTGGCCCCGCCGACGATCTGGCCAGCGACGCAAGGGCGCGGCCAGATCCCCGGCACGAATGTGCGAAATGAAGCGGTTCTCACTGGAAGTGAAGTCTTAGGCAAGCATCCCTTGCCGACAAGCTAGAAAAAATCACACGATGTCCTTAAGCCTCACGCCTGCCGGACACCATGGATGCCAATAACCCGACCACCGCACGGTCGGCTCTGGTGCGTTGATGCGATTCGCGACAAACAGCGGGATGAAGGCTTTTCGCATCAACCGTCGCGTGCATCGCGTGCGCCGGACCAGTTCCGTGCATGGGTTGCGAAGGCGTTGTCAAGTTGGCGGCTGTAGGCGAACTGTGCGGCACACGTGTGGTTATCCTTATCAGATAACTGTCTCGATTGCGACAGAGACAGTCCAACCATGCCATGTGCCGAGGCGTTCCTTTAGTATGGCTCGATGACGTGCAGCGTTCATCTCATGTCTTGGAAGCGCAAAGTGCTAACGGATCGGGCCGAAGCATGAAAGAAATGCCTGCGTGCGACGCACATCGCGAAAGCCACACATCTGGCGTTCGCGCCTACGGGTTGGCTGGTGGCTGTTCTCGGCGCTATTGTTTACGCGAGCGGCTGCTTTGACGAAACCGTGCTTTACCTGAGCGAGTTCAGGAGTATCAGCCGTCGCCGCCGGAACGGATCGTTTCGTACGTGACCAGGACACCACGCTCGAGCAACAACTCCTCGATGTCGCGCAGGCTCAGGCCGAACCGGAAGTACCAGCGAACGGCGCGGCTGATGACGATAGCAAGGAAACGATGGCCATGATAAAGCGATTTCGTCTTCTTCATCGCTTCATTTTACCGCCACATCTCCAACAACCTGACAGTGCCGCCGAGCCAGCTTTCCAACAATGCAACCTGGCGGCTCACCGCGCCGTGCGTGACGTTCAGTTCCGTGGCGGCCTTCGTGAAACTCACGTGCCGGCCGGCAGCTTCGAAAGCCCGGACTGCGTTCAGCGGAGGAAGTTTTCTTGTCATGGTGGAGAAATTCTGTCGACCCGCCCATCAAGGTCGGGTCAGTTTTTCTCACAAGGCGTGATGTTTCGTCAATTGCGTCAAACCACGACGGCGACGACACTGCCCGTATTCCCGAGAGAGGCTTGTCTTCCCGCGGACGCATTCGAGGAGCAAGAGTGAGACAACCCGAACCACGCGTGCAACCGCACGCGCACCAATATCCGGGTCGCCCCGGACATCAACACCGGCAAACCAACAGGAGACGACGCACATGAAGGCGGCTCCTTTTGACTATTTTCGCGCACGCAGCGTCGATCACGCGCTCAGCCTGCTCGCGCAGCACGGCATCGACGCGAAACCGATCGCGGGCGGCCAGAGCCTCGTGCCGATGATGGCGTTACGGCTTGCGCGCCCGGCAGTGCTAATCGATATAAACTGGCTCGCCGAACTCAAGCAGGTCGAGATCGGCGCCGAACGCGTGGTAACCGGCGCGGCGCTGCGTCAACGCGATATTGAAGACAACCGCGCGCTGCACGCGGCAGTGCCGCTCGTGCGCGATGCGCTGCAATGGGTCGGCCACGTGCAGACACGCAATCGCGGCACGGTCGGCGGCAGTCTCGTGCATGCCGATCCGTCGGCTGAGTTGCCGCTCGCGGCCACGGTGCTCGGCGCGAAATTGCGCCTGCGCAGCGAGGCCGACGGCGTGCGCGAAGTCGACGCGTCCGAATTTTTCCTCGGCCCGATGTTCACCGCGCTCGGCGAAACCGAATGTCTGGTCGAAATCGAATGGCCGGTATGGCAAGGTCCGGGCGTGTTCACCGCGTTCGACGAAACGGCGATGCGCCACGGCGACTTTGCAATGGCCGCTGCCGCCTGTCAGCTGCAATTCGATCCGGACGGTATCTGCGTGCGCGCGGCGATCGGACTCGGCGGCGTCGACGGCACGCCGCTCGCGTTTCCGGCCCTCGCGGCGCAACTATCAGGAAGGCGAATCGATGAGCGCATCGCACGTGAGCTCGCGCACGCGGCCGTCGAGCAGGCGTCGCCCGGCTCGGACCTTCACGCGGACAGCGACTATCGGCGCCACCTCGGCGCCGTGATGATGACGCGCGTCCTGATGGACGCGGCGAGCCGCGCCGGCCGCTAAAGCGCCCGCCCCCAGAACGAGGAGACCTTTTCATGTCCAATACGCTCGTCCCTGTCGAGATCAAGGTCAACGGCGTGATCCAGCCGCGCATGGTGGAACCGCGCACGACGCTGGTCGATTTTCTGCGCGAGCATCTCGCGCTCACCGGCACGCACGTCGGCTGTGAGCACGGCATCTGCGGCGCCTGCTCGGTGCTGCTGAACGGCGACCCGGTGCGCTCCTGCTGCATGTTCGCCGTGCAGGCCGACGGCATGTCCGTCACTACCGTCGAAGGTCTGGCGCCGGAACGCGGCGCGCTGACGAGAATTCAGGATGCGTTCTGCGAAGCGCACGCGCTGCAATGCGGCTATTGCACGCCGGGCATGCTGATCGCGTGCCACGGGCTGGTCGCGAAGCACCCGCACCCCGACGAGGCGCAGATTCGCAATGCGATCGACGGCAACCTTTGCCGTTGTACCGGCTACCAGCAGATCGTCGACGCCGTGAAGCTCGCGACGCGCTCCGAAGACGCCGTCGCCGCGGGAGAATCGAATGTCTGACGCCAAAGGTTTCCGGTATATCGGCAAGCATAGGCGCGCCGTCGAACATCGCCGCTTCGTGGTCGGCGCGGGGCATTATGCGGCGGACGTGCAATTGCCCGGGCTGCTGCATGTAGCGATCGTCGCGAGCCCGTACGCGAGCGCGCGGATCGTGTCGATCGACGCGTCGGCCGCACTGGCGCTGCCCGGCGTGCATGCAGTCGTGACAGGAGACGAACTGAACGCGGCCACCGACCCGATGCTGCCGGGCGTCGATGCGCCGCAAGTCACCCGTTATCCGCTAGCCAAAGGCGTCGTCCGCTATGCGGGCGAATGGGTCGTAGCCGTGGTCGCGGAAACGCGCGCGCTCGCCGAAGATGCGAGCGAACTGGTGATGGTCGAATACGAGGCGACGCCGCATATCGTCGACCCCGAAGCCGCCACGCGCGACTCCGCACCGCTCGTGCATCCGGCGCACGGCTCCAATGTGATCTTTCAGCGCAAGTTCGTGTGGGGCAGCGTCGACGAGCACTTCCGTCAGGCGGCGCACCAGTTGTCGTACCGGGTGCGTTGGGCCCGCAGCTCGACGGTGCCGATCGAGACGTTTGTCGTGGCGAGCACGTGGAACGACGCAACGCAGATTCTCGATGTGTGGGCGTCGATCCAGATGCCGAAATTCCCGGACCAGCTCGCCAAGTGTCTGCGACTGCCGGGCAACGGCGTGCGCGTTCACTTCGACGTCGACGTCGGCGGCAGCTACGGCGTGAAGCGCGGCCTGAAGCATTCGATTCTGGTCGGCTACCTCGCCCGCAAGCTCGGCCGTCCCGTTCGGTTCCTCGAAGACCGCATCGAAAATATGCGCGGCGGCGACATGCAGGGTCCGGACCGGATCTTCGACGTGACGCTCGCGTTCGACCGCGACGGCACGATCCGCTCGATGCGGATGCGCGCGCTCGACGACATCGGCGCGTATTCGGGCCGCTCGCCGCTGCAGCTCGGCAAACCGGTCGGCGCGATCGTCGGGCCGTACCGGATTGCCAGCGTCGAGTACGAAGCGATCTCGGTGTTGACGAACAAGACGCCGCAGGAAGCCGTGCGCGGCTTCGGCCAGGCGCCGACGAACTACGCGATCGAAACCGGCATCGACAAGGTGGCGCGCTTCCTCGGCATGGACCGCATTGCGTTGCGCCGGCACAACCTGATCGGCAAGGAGGAGTTTCCGTATCTGATTCCGAGCGGCACGCACTACGACTCCGGCGACTACGTGACGGTGCTCGGCAAGGCGCTCGACGCCGCATCATTCGACCGGCTCGTCGAGCAACGCGATGCATTGCGGGCCCAGGGGCTGCTCGCCGGCATCGGCGTGTCGACCTGTCTGGAACCGTCGGGCGGCAATTCATCGTTCGAGCCGTTGTTCAATCCGAAGAACGAAACCACCACGTGGATGGATTCGTGCCTCGTGCGAATCGATCTCGCTGGAACGGTCACCGCGCTGATGGGCACGTCGACATCGGGTCAAGCGCATGAAACGCTGGTCTCGACCGTCGTCGGCGAGATCCTGCTGCGGGAGCCGGACAGCATTCGCGTGCTTCATGCAGACTCGTTGAATGCGTTGCCTTCAAACAGCCCGGTCGGCAGCCGGATGGCGATCATGCTCGGCGGCGCGGCCGCTGGCGCAGCGAAAAAATTGCGCGCCAAACTGCTGCGCATCGCCGCGCACAACCTCGGACTCGACGAAGCGCAACTGACGTATCAGGATGGCGTCGTGGTGGCCCGCGACAACCCCGAGCGGCGCATCGAATGGGCGCAACTGGTGGAAATCGCGCACCGCAAATATCACTGCATGCCCGAAGGCATGGAGCCGGGGCTGCAGGAAAAGTTCGTGTGGGAAGTGCCGACCGGCGGCAAGATGCCGACCGAAGACGGCCGGGTGCAGATGTACCCGTGCCATTCGTTCGAGTCGCATGTGAACCTCGTGAGCATCGACCGCGAAACCGGCAAGGTGAAGATTCATCGCTACGTCTGCGGTCACGACTGCGGCGTGATGATCAGCCCGGACGTGGTGCACGGCATGACGTATGGCGGCATCGCACACGGACTAGGCGCGGCGCTGATGGAAAAGTTTTCGTTTTCCGATGACGGGCAGTTGCTGTCTGGCACGTTCATGGATTACCTGCTGCCGAGTGCGCAGGAAGTGCCGCCGATAACGATCGTCGACCATTGCACCCCGTCGCCGCTGACGGAATTCGGCCAGAAAGGTTCCGGCGAAGCCGGCTACCTCGGCAGCCCGGCCGCGATTGCAAGCGCCATCAACGATGCGCTGGCGCCGGTCGGCGCGTCGATCGACTCTCTGCCGATGACGCCGCAAGCGATCTGGCGCGCGTTGCAATCGGCCGCATTGAAATTTCAGGAGGTGAAATGATGAGCGACGTCACTCTACGCCGCGTACGCGGCCCGGCCGGCGAAATCGCGGTCCATGTTCAGGGCGACGCCGGTGCGCCGGCGATCGTCATGACGCATTCGATCCTGTCGTCGAGCATGATGTGGGAAGCGCAGGCCGCATTGCTGCAGGCGCAAGGCTGGCGCGTGATCCGCGCCGACACGCGCGGGCACGGCGCATCGCACGCCGGCACCCCGCCGTGGACGATGGACGACCTGGCCGCCGACACCGTCGCCGTACTCGACGCGCTGAAGATCGAGCGCGCGCACTACGTCGGTCTGTCGCTAGGTGGAATGAGCGGATTCGGCCTCGGCATTGCCCACGCAGATCGGCTACTGAGCCTCTGTCTGTGCGACGCACGCGCCGACGCGCCCGCCGCATTCGCCGCGCCGTGGGACGAACGCATCGAGATCGCACGACGCGACGGTTGCGGCGCGCTCGCGGAGTCGACCACCGAACGCTGGTTCGGCAAGCCGTTTCTCGAGGCTCATCAGGAACTCGCGGCGCGCTTTCGCAGCACGGTTGCACAAACGTCGACCGAAGGCTTCACCGGGTGCGCGCGGGCTATCCAGAAGCTGGACTATCTCAGCAACGTCGCACGCATCGGCGTGCCGACGACGCTGATCGTCGGCGCCAACGACGGCCCGCTGCCGCAGGCCATGGAGCACATCGCGTCGCTGATTCGCGGCGCGCGGCTGGAAGTGATTCCAGACGCCGGCCATCTGCCCAATATCGATCAGCCCGAGGTATTCAACGACGCGCTGCTTCGGCATCTCCAACGCGCGCAAGACGCGCAACATGCCGGCTGACGCAAACGCACGACGCGGCGCGGGTGCAAGCGCACGCCGCGCCGACCTTCAACCCCTTACGCCCGACACTACACCCATGAACGAACAGATCAAGATCGAGCAGGATGGCCGACTCCTTCGCATCACGCTGAACCGACCGGAGGACAACGGCATTTCCGACAGCATGGCGGCCGCCCTCGTGGATGCCGTCACCAACGCGCACACGACGTCGGACGCCGTGCTCCTGCGTAGCGGGGGCCCCGACTTCTGCACCGGCCGCGTGCGCGATGCCGGCGCGCCGCCGCCTGCCGCCGAAGCGTATGCGCGCCGTCCGGAATACGACGCGATCTTCAACAGCTACAAGGCGATCCGCGGCGCGCAGGTGCCGGTCGTTGCCGCGCTCGAAGGCCGCGTGATGGGTTTCGGCACCGCGATCGCTTCGCTGTGCGACGTATCGTTCGCGAGCGACACGGCCACGTTCAACATCCCCGAGATCACTCACAATGTGATGCCGACGATGGTCATGTCGGCGCTCTACGACCGCGTGAACCGCAACGCGATTCTGTGGATGGCGTATTCGGCGCAGTTCATCAATGCGCAGCGCGCGCTGGCCTATGGTCTGATCAGCACCGTCGTGCCGGCCGCCAGCCTGAACGACGAGGCCGAGAGCTTCTGCAAGGTTCTGCTCGGCCGTCCGCGCCCGGCCATCCTCGGCCTCAAGGAATATCTGCGCGTGGCGCCGCGCATGGACGAACAGGGTGCGATCGACTACGCCCGCAGCCTGCATTCGATGGTGAACACCGCCGCCGCGATGAAAAAGCACGCGTGAGGCCGTCATGGAAATCAACGGCACCCAGCTCATTCCCGCACCGCGTGCAGAAGTATGGCGTGCGCTGAACGACACCGCTGTCCTGAAACAGTGTCTGCCCGGCTGCGAATCGGTCGAAAAGACCGGCGAAGGCGCGTACCGGCTCGTCATGGCGGTAGTGATCGGACCGCTGCGCGCACGCTTTAACGGCACCCTGCGGATGACGGAAGCTAATCCGCCGCAGTCGTGCGTGATGGTGTTCGAAGGTCAGGGCGGCGCGGTCGGTTTCGGCAAAGGCTCGACGAACGTCACGCTGACCGAAACGTCCGCCGGCACCGAACTGACCTACTCGGCCCAGGCGCAGATCGGCGGCAAGCTCGCGCAGGTCGGCTCGCGCTTGATCGACAACGTTGCGAAGAAGATGTCGGATGACTTCTTCGCGGCGTTTCGCAAGCAGCTGGCGCCGGCTACGGCGGCCGAAGCGCCGGCCGGCCCGGCTGTGCGGGCCGCGTCGGGATCCGCATCCACGGCCGGAACCGAACCGGCCCAGGCATTTAACGGCAACAACGGCACTGGCGGCGGCACGAAGGCGCCCGTTGTCGTGCCGCAAGCCGAAGCCGCCCGTGCTGCCGCGGCCACGGCTACGCCGCCACGCGCGGCTCCGTCCGCCGCTGCGGCAGCCAACGGACCGTTCGTCGTCCCCGGATGGTGGCTTGGCGTCGCGATGCTCCTCGGCGTATTTGCCAGCTTCGCCGGCGCGCACTGGATGCATTGACGCCCGGGACCGACGCGATGGACCGCATGGACGACGCCGAGACGGCAGTACTGAACCGCGCGCTGCAATGGGCCGAAGAGCGCGCGGTGACGCTCGTAACGGTGGTGGCGACATGGGGCTCGTCCCCGCGCCCGCCCGGCTCGCTGCTCGCCATCCGCGACGACGGCCGCTTTTGCGGCTCGGTGTCCGGCGGCTGTGCCGAATACGATCTGGTGGACACCATTCGCCAGCGGGCCGGCACGCCGTCCCTCCCGGAAGTCGTCACGTATGGGATGGCGAGCGAAGAGGCGCGCCGCAATCGCATTCCGTGCGGCGGCACGCTGCAACTGGTGATCGAACCGGTACGCGACGCAAACAGTCTGCGCGAGGTGTGCGAGGCGATCGGCCAGCGACGACGGGTGGTCCGCACACTCGATATGGCGAGCGGCGCCGCTACCGTGCGCGAGGCCCGCGGCGGCGACGCGATTGGCCTCACCGACGCCGCGTTCCAGATGGTGCACGGGCCCCAGTGGCGCGTGTTTCTGATCGGCGCCGGCGAGCTGTCGCACTACTTCGCGCTGCAGGCCCGCATGCTCGGCTACGACGTGACCGTGATCGACCCGCGTGACGACTACGTCGCAAGCTGGACGCTGCCCGACGTGCCGATCGTCAGCGGCATGCCTGACGACGTGCTCGGCGCTCACACGATCGATGCACGCACTGCCGTCGTCGCGTTGACGCACGATCCCGTTCTCGACGACCTGGCACTATGGGAAGCGCTGAAGTCCGAAGCGTTCTACGTCGGGGCGCTCGGGTCCGGCGCCACCAGTGCGCGCCGTCGCGAGCGGCTCGCCGCGTTCGATATGACCTGCGCGGAGATCGACCGCCTGCACGCGCCGATCGGACTGCCGATCAACAGCCGTACGCCGCCCGAAATCGCCGTTTCCATCGCCGCGCAAATGACCGCGATACGCAATCGCGCAGGCGCCATGCCGGCCAAGCGCGTGACGACCTCCGTCGGTTCGTCCACCGCCGCGCCCTCCTGTGCATTCGCGTAACAGATACCGCGCGCAGTGCATTCACAGAAAACGACCAACGACGCCTTTCCATCTTGAATTCCGCTCCTTCCCTCCGACTGCCCATCTACCTCGACTACTCCGCGACCACGCCGGTGGACAAGCGCGTCGCCGAGAAGATGATCCCGTATCTATGCGAGCATGTCGGCAACCCGGCGTCGCGCTCGCACGCCTATGGCTGGGACGCGGAACGCGCGGTGGAAAACGCGCGTGAAGAAGTGACCGCGCTGATCAATGCCGATCCCCGCGAAATCATCTGGACCTCGGGTGCCACCGAGTCCAACAATCTCGCCATCAAGGGCACCGCCGAATTCCTCCGCAGCCGCGGAAAGCACCTGATCACCGCGAAGACCGAACACAAAGCCGTGCTCGACACGATGCGCGCGCTGGAGCGCGACGGATTCGAAGTCACGTATCTAGACGTACGGGAAAATGGGCTCGTCGACATCGACGCGCTGATCGCGGCGCTGCGCGCCGACACGATCCTCGTGTCGCTGATGCTGGTGAACAATGAGATCGGCGTCGTGCAGCCGGTCGAAGAGGTGGGGCGGCTCTGCCGCGAGCGCGGCATCGTCTTTCATATCGACGCCACGCAGGCGCCGGGCAAAGTGCCGATCGATGCGCATGCTCTCAACGCCAGTCTGATGAGCATGACGGCGCACAAGGTTTACGGGCCGAAGGGCATCGGCGCGCTGTTCGTGAGCCGCAAGCCGCGCGTGCGCGTTGCCGCGCAGATTCACGGCGGCGGACACGAACGCGGCATGCGTTCCGGCACGCTCGCGACCCATCAGATCGTCGGCATGGGCGAAGCGTTCCGGCTTGCGAGGCTGCAGATGGCCGAGGACAACGCGCGTATCGCCGGTTTGCGCGACCGACTGCTTCAAGGCCTCGAACCGATCGGGCAGACCTTTCGCAACGGTGACCCATCGCGCTGCGTGCCGCATATCGTCAACATCAGCTTCAACTTCGTCGAGGGCGAGTCGCTGATCATGGCGGTCAAGGACCTGGCCGTATCGTCCGGGTCGGCATGCACTTCGGCATCGCTGGCCCGTCGTATGTTCTGCGCGCGCTCGGGCGCAGCGATGAACTGGCCCACAGTTCGATCCGCTTCAGCATCGGGCGGTTTACCACCGCGGACGAAGTCGACTACGCGGCGGCACTACTGCGCGACAAGGTTGCGCGACTGCGGGAGATGTCGTCGTTGTGGGAGATGCATCTGGATGGCGTGGATATCGATACGATCGCGTGGGCAGCGCATTGACGATAGCGCAGGAACTGCGCGTCTACGTTAGACCAAAAGTCAGCCATGAATGAAGGAAGGAAGGAGAGACAAAAAAAGATACTGCAAGCCTAACAGCATTGTGGCGGCTGATGAATAGCTATGAGGTCCGTTGACGCCTAGCACGCGGCGTATGGCAGAGAAGCCCACGAGGGCAGGCATGAAGGTCGGGCGTGCCAACCGAAGGTCCGTTATCTGGGCGGAGCCGACGTTCGAATGCCCGCTTGAGAACGCGGTCGAACGTCCGTAGATGGCCGGTCCGTGTCTGACGGCAATCGGCGGCACCCGATCCACAAGGGACGATCGAGCTTGCCAGGAACGGACATTCGCGACTTCGCTCGACTACGTGTTGACTTGCGACGTGAGGCTTGCGGGATCGCGAACCACCCACTTCAAGTCACGGCCTCCGCTGCAAAAGTCCTTGAGCCGTCATCGCCAATAAGAGTCGCTCAGCGCCGATAGCAAAGCCGGCACCCTCTTGATATGCACCACCGCCCACCACTTGCTGTTGCGCTCCGAGTTCCGTACAACGCATCTCGAAACCCCGACCGTTTAGATAATAACTGAGGCCTCTGCGGGCCGAACCGTCGATTTGATATCGGAGGCCAAGCGAATCGAAAAAACCGGTCGCTATCTCCTGGCTACGTTCAACCGCCGATTTCGCATCGGGGCAAAGATACTCAAATCCCAGTTGGGAGAATTCGCGGTAGCGGCCGGCTTGCGGTCGCTCATAGCGGTAACACCGAGCAATATAAAACAACATCCGCTCCCGTCGGCCGCCCAACAATTCGGTGCATCGCTCTTGGAATAGTGCTGTCGCCTCAGGAATTAGGCAGCAAGCCCGTCCCTTTTTATCTGGAAATGCCCACATCTGGCCGATAACTTCGCTGCCGCCGGCCTTTTCAATGAACGTGTCTTGCGACCACAAAGCCGGGACAATCGCCTCCTCTGCTCCAACGTTAATGAAGATAGCTCTGGAATTGCGTTTCCAGAGCGCGAATTTGCGCGGCTTCCTTGCCAACGACAAAACGTGTTCCGCGAATCATAGTCATGAGAATCCTCTTGTGTGCTGGAAATAAAAAAAGGCGCCTTAGGCGCCTTGGTCGTTGTGCATGGAGCGGGAAACTGCCATCCCGAATCTCCTGCTATGGACGTAACGAACCACGGCGCATCGAACGACGACCGTGATGGTGGTGACACTTGATTGACACGTTACGAATTTCCATAACGTTGATCTTGACATACAAACTGACGTCGTTGCAACTGACGATTTCGGCATCGATGTCGACCTTCTCAATGTGGCCGCTTGCGGGCAAACACTGAACCGACGGTGCGGCCTGCAGCTTATCGTTTCGTTACCGGCGCAGGTAGACCCATTTCGGCCCTCGCAATTACCCGGGAACGAACCGTCAAACGAGCATGCCGGGAACGCACGAGGCACCTAGATCTGCTCAGCCAGTTGTGAGGAATTGAATCATTTCATAAGCCAACGCATCTGGCTCTTCCAGCATCATCATATGGCTGCTTTCACGTACCGACAGCATGACCTGGCAGGAATCCTTTAACGCATCGGATTGCTGCTGAACCCCGAGAAAGTATGCTTGAAGCATCTTTCTGTGCCACTCGGGCAGTTGCGGCGGTAGGCTCAGCCGATTTGCGCGAAAGATAAGGCTCGGCGAGGCAACCGAGCGGACCAAATCGAAGAAGCTGCGGTCATTGAGAAACGCTCCATACAAAGCGCGAATTCCCCGTATCGCCCCAATGTCCGTCCGGAATGAATAGCTATCGTTGGCGATAGGATTCAGCGTACGCCTCATAATCTCTGCACTATCGGCCGGCGACAGGCCGTAGGAATCGATTACGGTTTTTTGAAGCTTAGCTACTGCCTTGCTCGTCAAGTTTGGTTGCGGCTGCACCCAGCCGGCCCGCGCCCGCTCTTGATAGGTTGCCGCTTCTACGGGAGAAAGCCCGACATACTCACTGGCAAGTAGCGCAAACCCATCCAGATCGATTACGTGGCTAACATCGCCATACCGCGATGTATATAGGAATGCTAGGACACCTCCGAGTGAATGGCCAGCGATTGTAATATCGGCAGTCGAATAGCTTCGATGCACGGCCCTTATGTCTTCCAAAATAAGATCAACATTCCATTCCCCCGACTCGGACAAGCCGTGGCCGCGCAAATCCAAAGTGATGACGTGCCGTATTGACGTCAATAAACGCGTCATTGGGTTCCAATCATCGGCAGTTCGTCCCGCTCCATGGAGCAATAGCATGACCGGCCCGGTTCCCCCGTGATCTTGGACGGCGAGTTGTAGAGAACCGGACTGTACAAACCTTTCAATTGACTGTGTCATCGCTCATTGTCGATTTGCCACTGATCGACTGTCACCAGTATAGATTTGCTTGTCTAATGGCCGTTCTTGGCCGCTGTCTGCCTGACGCTGATCGGCGGCACGCTACCAAGATCGGAGCTTCCTGCTATCCACACCGGGTATCGGGTCACAATTTTTGCGTGCCGAGCGAGGCTCCAAGCACTTTTTCAATCGCTTGAACCAAAGCAGGCCGAAACATCCGGTCTGTAGTAAAACCTGCAACGGAGATACCCGGGTTAGGCGCGTAATAGACGGCGGTCCCCCAGAAACCAAGGTGGGAAAATACTTCGTGACCGCCTATAGCGCCAGCAGAAACTCCTCCCCGGTAAGCTTCGGAACCCTCGTGAGGGCCGGCCCGCAGCATCTCACACAAGGTTCTCGGCGATTCAAAAATGCCACCTTCGAACAGGTTCTGCATAAATGTTGCCAGATCACGTGCCGACATCATCAGGCCGCCTCCACCGTACAAGTCCATTGTCGCGTTGATTTGGGTGACATCAATCCCATCCAGGAATTGACGCGCAGCTCGGTTGGCTTTCAATGGCCGGGGCTCGACCACTTCCCACCATGTCGAGTCCATACCAAGGTGGTCGAAGCGCATCTCGCGTCGAACAACGTGAGCGAGCGGTTCTCCCACAAGTCGCTCAATAATGTCTCCCAGAAAAATGTATCCGGTGTCTGAGTATAGGTACTGAGCCCCCTTGCTATTACCCACAAATATGCGGGTTTTTGTTAGCCTATAAAAATTAGCACTACTACGTTATGAAATGAATAAGAACGAGTCTCAGAGACAACGATCGCAGCCCGAAGAAGGGTTGCCGTCGGATGAGGAGGATTGGCTGAATCGCGAAAGCGCCCAAGGCAATTTCCGTGACCAACGACTGAAGAAACGCTTCAAAATGTTGCTAGACCGTCTATGGAAGGGTATGGGCGAAACCATCCCCTTGGCTTGTGTTGACTGGGCCAACACCAAGGCGGCCTATCGATTTCTGGACAATGACGGCGTAAGCGAACAGGACATCCTGAGCGGTCATTTTCAGGCAACGGCGCAGCGCTTTGCAGTGACCGAAGGGCCGGCTCTTGTGCTTCACGATACGAGCGCGTTCCTGTATGAAAGAGAGCACCCCGAACTCATCGGTTACGCCAGCAATACGATAACCGCCGCCGAACGGCGAGGCCGTCCCAAGCCAAGCTCCCAATGCGGCGTCCTGATGCATTCGAGTCTGGCGGTTACAACAGACGGATTGCCGCTCGGGCTGACGGCCATCAAATTCTGGAGTCGGAAAGAGTTCAAGAACACGACGAAGTTGAAGCGCAAGGTTAATTTCACGCGCGTACCGATCGAGAAGAAAGAGAGCTACCGCTGGCTTGAGAACCTTCGGCAGTCCACGGCACGACTCGGCGATCCGGATCGCTGTGTACATATCGGTGACAGGGAGAGCGACATCTTTGAACTGTTTTGCACTGCCCGCGAGGTTGGAACGCATTTTTTGGTGCGCACCTGCACTAACAGGTTGGCTGGCGACGGCGGACATACCGTTGCGGACGAGATGTCAGAGGTGCGGGTCAAGGGATTGCATCGGATCGAGTTTCGCGACTCCAAGGGGTGTCCCCAGCAAGCGCTTCTGGATATCAGATATCGGCGCATCACGGTCTTACCGCCCGTCAGCAAGCAGCGGCACTATCCGGCACTCAAGCTGACCGTTATTCATGCGCTGGAGCGAGGCGAGCCAGTGGGTCGACCACGTATCGAATGGAAGCTGCTTACAGACCTGCCGGTGAACTCACGTCCCGAGGCGATCGAAAAGATCGACTGGTACGCGATGCGTTGGAAAATAGAGACGTTCCACAAGATCCTGAAGTCCGGCTGCAAGGCTGAAGAGTCGCAACTGCGCACCGCAAGCCGGCTGACGAACCTGATCGCCATCTTCTGCATCCTCACATGGCGGGTCTTCTGGCTGACCGAGCTCAACCGCTGCGCGCCGGACGCGCCACCCCAAACGGCGCTTACACAAACAGAGACCGACCTCGTCGAGCGGCTCGTCAAAGATACAGCATGCACTGCACAGGCGCCTCCGCTGTCACGCAGTCTCATCAAGCTCGCGCAACTCGGCGGTTATCTTGCGCGCGCTAATGATCCCCCACCGGGCAACACGGTTATCTGGCGAGGTATGCATCGTCTCATGGACATCCAGCTTGGATATTGGCTAGGGCGTGGAAATTGTGGGTAATCGCAAGACTGAGCCCCAGGTTTACCTTGCGGGGGAGCACTCGCAACAGCAAGGCGCACCTGTTCTTCACGCGTCCACTGGTGCTCAGGATTTTCAAGTACCGTTTTGATGTAATCGTCGTCGGCATGGTCGCAGAGCCCGGCGCTGTGATTTAAAAGATTCAAGACTGTGATCGACTCCGTATAACCACGAGTGGTCAATAGGGCATTCAAGAGCGGCGAACATAACGAATGAATGGTCGCATCGAGTTCGATCCTTTTTTGCTCCCACAATCGATATACGGTGGCCGCAACAAGTGTCTTGGTGTTACTAGCAATTCGGAAGGGCGTGTCGCAGGTTAGAGGCTCTGCAAGACCTTGATCTGCCCAGCCCGTCGCTGCGCCCCATGGCCGAGCAACGGCCTTTCCGGTAACAAAAAATGCAGTATCTGCCCCGGTTGCGGCAAAAACGGACGTAATTGTTTCAGGACTCAATGTCGCTCCCGTTCGGTACGTTAATCTGCGTTGGCCTTTGCACCTTTCATACACATGCTGACGTGAACGGCTAAAAAATGAACGAAAGGCAATTCACTAGATTATGAACAATCACAGGCAGCAAGATCGATCCGCTGTTTATCGCGAGAAGTGCCAGCAAAGTGCCAATAACTGCTGTAATCACAAATGCTAGCCAATCGAAACCGAGACGAAACTCCGTGCTGAATGTCACCGCGTGCACTAGTCCGAAGAGAATCGACGTAACCAGGACCGAACCTAAAATGACCCATCGATCATCGCCTTGTGTTACCCGTCGACCCGCAACAAGAGATCCCAGGACGCCGGCTCGGAAGACGGTTTCCTCATCGATCCCGGGCATGGAGGCTTCATAAAAAACTGTTTCCCAAGTTGGAGTGTGGTTTCCTCCGCCTGTTGCCACGTTGACTAAAACCGAAGTAAGCAGCAGTAAAGCGATGAAAGCGGTACTCACACTCCCGGAGCCGGGACGCTGCCGGAAGGTAACAAATCGACGGGCGGCGTCGCCAGCCTTGAAATTGAAAACGACGAGATAGGTAGCGCAAATACTGAGCAACTTGCCCATCCAGTTCCAGTGTCCCACTCTCAGCGACGGCAAGGCGAAAGGAAGGAGGAGAAAAACACCACTGATCAGAAAGATGACAAAGGCCATCGCAAGATACTGCCATTGCGATTTCGTCATCGGACGACTCAGCAGCATCGCGATGAGAGCGGTGACACACCCGGAAAGCCCCAACGTGGCCGCACGCGGGAGAAGATCTACCATAGATTTTATAACGGCGTGGTGTCTCGGACACCAATGATCGCTGTTTCAGAAACGCCAATATTAGGCGAACAAAAATAGCCATTCGATGGTTCAGACGGTCGGATCCAGAAAAAGCGCCTCAAAACACCGAGCAACAGAGTGAACCGGGCAGCTACGAATTACCATATGCCCCGAAATGCGCGGGTACCGGGGCCATACGCGTCGGCGCATGCTCGTAGTCGACCCACTTCGGCCCGTCGATGCTTCCGGAAGGAGACATCGGAGATCGTACGTGAGCGTTAGTTTCTTCCCGCCCAGCGCGCTCGGAGAGGAGGTCAAGCTTGCGTCCGCAGCCACTCATGTAAAAAACGAGGCAAAATTCGAGGCGTGCTGCATTGATAAAACAGGAAGAAAAATGGTCCGTTCCAGCTTTCTCTTCGCTGTCCTTAAGTCTCGGAACCTCACTGGCGCATCCCGCCGGTTTTCATTCATTGAGATTCCGGGCAACGGGTCACTTCAGCCTCTAAAAGGTGCTGTTTGGTATCTGTGCAATCAACTGCCACGCAAGGGAGGTTGGGCCCGTCCGTGCTGTTTGTTGCCAAGGATTGTCCAGTCACGGGCGATAAACTATCGCTTGTCGTTATATCCCATGGTTTCCTGCTGCCGTTGGGAAATGTTGCTCATCCGCCCGAGGGATGGACGGGGCCTGAGCCCTATACGCGCTTCCTACTTTCGGCGTTCGATCGGTGGATTGAGTTGGACGGCGCCGCCCCGAGAATCCGGCTGTTCGAGACACTCATCCGCGGCCATCTCGGACAGAAAGCGCATCTCGATGCACTTGGCGGCGATCTCGGGGCGCTATGTGTCGTCGAGACCAACGGTGCCATCGGCATCAGCGACGTGATCCGCTTTTGCGGCGGCACTGTTGCAAAGGATGGCATCACAGTCTATGACACACCGTTTTCCGAGCACGCTTCGAGCCTCGGCGTTGACCTCGTGCAGGACCCGGCGCCAGCTTGTAAGCGCTGCAGCGAGTTCGCTGCATGCGGAGGTGGTTACGTACCGCATCGGTTCGACGGCGTAAACTTTCAGAACCCGTCGTTGTATTGTCAGACCCTCTTCGCGCTTTCCCGGCGTGCAAAGCAAACGCTGATGGATGCGCTTCCGCCGTCAATGATCCGTGAGACCTCAACATGAACGATCTCGGGGCTGCACTGTTCGAGCAGTTCTCGCACCCGGGCGCCAAAGTCAGCGAAGGGCTATTCGCATGCATAGCGGGCGCCTACGCCAACGTAGCGATTGCAGAGACCATTGTCGAGCCTCTGCCGGTAAAGTTCCATGACATCGACGGCCAGCTTGACGCCGCGCTTAACGCTTGGATCGAGCGAGACAAGTCCTTAGGCGACGTCTGGCGACTGAGTCTCGCGAAACTCGGACGTTCCGTACTGGAGCGCAACAAAGAGGATCAGGCGGAGTGCCTTGGGAGAACGTGTTTAGATATAGCATCGCAACTCGATGGCTTCACCATTCGTTTCAGCGCATCGAGCGGCCTCCCACTTTGCGTCGCCGGCTACGTGTTCCGGCCAAGCGAAACAATTTTCGCCAGAAAGAGTGGCGAGATCCTCGAACTTTGGTTTGGTGGACCTTCACCGCGGCGTCGTAGTCGATGGGCAAGGCGCCCCTCCGCGGCGCCTTTCTCGTTTCGAAAACATCCAGATTATTCCTACCGACAGCACGGCAGGCGACATCTGTAGAAAGTCGAACCAGTGGATCACCATCGATTGGGATACGATTGGCGAGTCGGACCGCCATGTGCTTTTGGATGGTGCGTGCGCGCTGCTGGCGCAAGCGGCGCCCGAATACGCACGCTGGGTAACTCGCGTGCTGAACTCCATCGTTTTGTTACCGCATCTCGCAAACCGGTCTTGCAGTGGAAGCTGGGCGGACGCGTCTGGGACGATTTACATGACGGAGCCGGTCTGTGCGCTCGAGGCTGCGGAGATTCTCGTGCATGAATCGTCCCACCAGTATTTCCATATGCTTGAGAAGGTGGGTTCCTGCCTTAAACCCGGCTGTACCGAGATGTATTTTTCTCCGCCCGTTCAGAAGGAACGGCTGCTGGACCGAATTCTCATCGCCTATCATGCATTCGCAAACGTATTGATCATGTACTTAAAAGCATTCCGCAACGGTTATGGCGATCAGTACACCGTCAACCGTTTCAACGCCTTCGTCTCCGATGTGGCGGTACTGGAAGGATATCTGGCGCGGAGCGACGGCTTATCGGACATCGGTCGGTCGATTTTCGAGCCGTTGCGCGGCGCGCTAGCTGAAGCCGACGCTGGGCACCAGTCGCATGTCCGCCCGCAAAAAAGTTAGTCTAATCTCGTTTTTCTATCGAACTGAATTGTGGTTATGTAAAGCCTGCCGGGATCAAGGCCGGACCGAAGATTCGATGTATTGACGATTCCCACCATCATCCAATACAGCCGACAAATCGCCGCCCAATCGATTTTCACTAACGTCCCCATTCGCGTGAGCACTGGACAACCCGTATCGCGTTCCGCCGTGCTTTCATAATGGTTGTTCTAACGTCTGGCTGCCTGCGTCACTAGTGACTTATCGTCCTGTGGACCAGGACAACGTTGAACAACCCTCAGCAACACCTGCCAATCGAGGCGTTACTTGAATGTCTGGTAACTGCAGCGAAGGTGACGTTCGAATGTCTGCCCGAGAGCGAGGCCGGACGGCCGGACATGGCCGCCTGCTGCCCGACGCATCAGGCACCTCTCGACCCACAACTGCCTTTCGACCCAATGCGAGGGCTATGGCCGGTTGCAAGGGCGGAACGGCCATTGGCGCGGTCTGGTCGTCGATGAAGCCTGAGCGATAAAACGTCCTTGTACATATAGGCGCTGCCTCGGCAGAGGCAGAAGCGCCGCCTGAGGCGCTGCGTTCAGAGGAGTGTAAAATGCCGCCGGGTTTTCGGATTGGGTACGAATCCTTGCCCGATTGGGTGAAACTTCGGAACCGGCGCGATCGTCGCGGGATATCCATTGATGAACACCTTCCTGCCACGTCACCTCCACGGAAGAGGCAGAGGTCACAATTCCCGTCTGCCCAGCCATAACAACAATAGCGTCTGACGCAACTATGCCGATAAGCAAAGTCGACAAGAAAACCCTGGAAGAAGCTGCGCTTTCGGCATTCGCGGGGAAAATGAGAACGCTTAGCGAAGGGCTCGAGTTCCGCAACGAATTCGGCCCGCTAGCTACGGTTTTCTGGGGCCGACTGTCAGCTGGTGTCGACGTAGAGATCACCCTTGCCGACAACAGACTTCGGAGCGCTATAAGCTAGATATTGTCCAGCGATGGTTGAAGCGGGAATTGCGCGTTCTCAACGCGCAGAGAGTCGCTCGTAGTGAAAACAGCAATCTACCCGCGTATGGTTTCCGCTTCGCTGATGCGACTGAGTTTCTGCGAGGGTGTCGTTCCGTTCGACTTGGAATTCTTCGTGAAGCTTTGCTTACTGAGTTGCATGACCTCAGCAGGCTTGAGACTCCGGAGGAGAGGCAACGTTCTCGCCTTGAAGGGGACCGGTCTGCACTGCGACCCGTGCGCCATCAGGCCGTCATCGACCTTGTCCGAAAGGCCAAGGTCAATATCTCGCGCTGGTACATGCGAATGGACGGTACCCCGGCCGTAACTCCGCGAAGCAATCCTCCCTATTGCTATAACTGGGCCTTTGGAGGCATTGAGGAGCCCGCAGTTGGCTTCTTCTGGTTTCAGTCCATCACGTTCGCTGCGGACACGCTGGAAATCCAAGCCAATCTTCGGGAGTGGGCGCTCAAGCTGGAACGCTTCGTCGCGACGGAGCCCAATGAGAAAGCACGCGATCGAGCGCGAAGCCAGGCGAAGCGGGCACGTCAGTTGGACGAATTGTTGCGCGACGCTGCCTCCGGCGACGGCATCCTTCGCGTAATTGTAGTTGAGGGAGATATGGCCACCGAAGAGCGGATGGGGCGTGAGTCTTCGGTGGTCCGTTTGCGGCATCTCGATCCTGAGCCGTGGCGCATCGTGAGCTACGACAAATTGAATGGCGCATGTATCCTGCATCGGGGCAAGTCGGAGAACGTCAGCACGGAATCACCTGCCAGCCATGCTGGCGAAGCACCGGCATACGAGGACCAGCACGGCACCCCCGGCACGGACGTGCCTGTCAGGGGTGCAGTGACGGGTTCGGTTTTCGTACGTGACCCGGCGGTTCGTGCCAGTGTGCTGGAGCGCTCAAACGGCCACTGCGAGTATTGCGATACGCCAGGATTCCAAACGAGAAATGGACGGCTGTACCTCGAAACGCATCACGTCATCCCTCTTTCCGAGAATGGTCCAGACCGGATCTGGGATGTCGCTGCGCTATGCCCGAATCATCACCGCGAGGCCCACTCAGGTGAACTTGCGCCTGCGATCAGGACGGCGTTGCTCGCAATGCTAGACGATGCGTTCCCACCTGAGTTCCAGGACAGCGAAGGCTCAGACCTCGTAGTGACGCACTCGAACTGACTGAATCGTCCGGTAAGCGAAGCTCCTCGCGGCAGCCGTGCCGGCCGCAGCCTCGGTGGCAATATGAGCGGAGGCAGCGATGACGTCGGTGCCGCACTCGATCTATGTATCGGCCGGTAGTCGATCCCTGATGCCAAACTGCAGCCGCTCAAATTCGCAATCAAGCGCTAGTGCAGAGCTGACGTCTGAGTGACTGAGTGAAATGGCGATCGAGGGTCGCTTGGTGGCCGGGCACCGTCTCATAAGACTGGCATGACTCGCCCGCATCTTTCACGCCTGCGAACGACAGCAGGCGACCCCTTTGGGCACTTTCCAGAGGTCTGATCCGGGTGCACACCCCAAGTTTTGACTACAGGTGCGGTGGCATCGGCACCTCCTCGACGGTACACTTTGTCGGTGCAACTTAGTGGTGCTGAACTAGCAATCGGGGACCGACAACTCGCTTCAGGCCCACCATAAGGTTGCGAGGAGCCTGCCCCATGCTTCTCGCCGACAGATATGGCACTAACCTAGAGCTACAAGCATTCGGAAGTTAATGACCCCCTCTAAGAAGAAATCGAAGCCGAAAGCGCCTCGCGGCGGCAGCGCGAAACGAGCGCCCGCGACGTTGCGATCGACGAGCGGAGCCGGGTTCGAGTTCGAGGACCTGATAAGCGCGTGGCAGTTGGTGAAGGCCCTGGCAGGTGAGCAGGCACCGGGTATCGGCGGCGTAGTCACGCAAGTCCAAGCCCAAGTCTCGACCTTGGGGTGGCACATCGACGACCTGCTGCTGACGGCCCAGGCCACCACCGCGCGGCGGCGGCTTGCGATCTCGGCGAAAGGCAATTTGCAGGTGACTGCGACCGGCCTCCCCGCTGACTTCGTGACGCGTGCTTGGGAACAGTGGCGTGCCCCCCAGGGGCCGTTCAATCGCGCGGCAGACGGGCTGGCCTTGGTCACGCTCGGCACCCATCAGGCGTTCGAGCCGGCGTGGCGCGAAGTGAAGAACGCGCGCAGCGGCACGGATACCGCGCTCGCTATGAGCCGCATCCGCAGCAACAAGAGGCAGTCGGTCATCTTCGACAGCGTCCAGAAGCCCGGCGGCGCGTCCGACGAGGAGGCCATAGAGCTCATTGGCCGTCTGCACGTGCTGCCGACCGACTTGCAGTTCGCGTACTCCGAGAACGAGACCCAGGCCATCGCGCAATGCCGTCGCTTGCTCGCGTCCGTCTGTGACGACGAAGCGCGGGCTCTTTGGAAGGGCCTCATCAACGTCGCGAAGGAGGTGCGCCTTCGCAGCGGGACCATCACCGTCCCGGACCTGTTGTCCTCGCTCCGGGGCCAGTTCGGCCTCCGCCATCATCCGGACTTCGAACGTGATTGGGAGACGCTCTTCAACATCACCGCGGACCACAAGGCTCGGATAGAAACGGAGTTACCGTCTGGCTACGCCGTCCCGCGGACAGCGGAGAAGGCATCGCTCCAGGCAGCGGTCGCCGACCACTCGGTCACGGTGGTTTTCGGGGAGTCGGGCTCAGGCAAGTCGGCGCTGGTCAAGTCGATGTTGGACGGCGCGTACCCGTCCTGGAACCAGGTGTGGTTCGGTCCGGAAGAACTGAAGACGGCGCTTAGCGCCGCGCGCCGCGGCGCCCTCCCTCTGACGCACGAACTCTCGCTGGTGCTGAACGTCACGGTGAAGCCGCAGAACGTGCTGGTCATCGACTCTGCGGAACGCATCGAGGCCGGCGAGTTCGTCGTCATCCGCCAACTGCTTCAAGCTATTTTGCCGAGTGACGGCGAAGAGATCGAGGGGGCGTGGCGGGTCGTCATCGTCACGCAGACGCAAAGTTGCGTCGAAGGCGAAGAGACGATACTCGGTGGGCGGAAAGCACATCTCGTCGAGGTCGAAACGCTCAAGAGCGATGCTGTGAAACTGGCGCTTCTGCCTTCTCCCACCTTGGGCTGGTTGGCCGCGCATGACGACACCATCGCGGCGGTGACGAACCTGCGGACACTGGCGTGGGTCATAAAGGCGGGTGCGGCGCTAGGGTCGAACGCCGGTGGACTGGCGTCTCACACCGCCATCGCCGACCGCCTATGGAAGTATTGGACGAAGGACCGCGCCGACGTGCAGGCTTTGATGATGCGCCTCGCCCAGCGAGAAGCATCGTTCGAGCGCAGCTTCGCGCTGACCGACTTAGCGCCGGCGGACACGGCGACGCTCACGCAGCGGCCCGACGAGCTTCCGCTGCGCCTGAACGAGCGAACCAACCGCATCGAGTTCGAGCACGATCTCGCGGCGGATTGGGCGCGCTTCCAGTTCCTGAAGCAGATTTGGACTGACACGCCGCAGTGGGCCGCCCTGGCCGGCAATCCGCTTTGGACGAACGCGCTCCGGATGCTGGGCCAGTTCTTGCTGCGACAGCCGGCCGAGACTGGCACGGCTTGGGACGTCGCCTTTGGACCCGCGGAAGCGGCGAATTACGAGCTGGCGGGCGATATCCTCCTTGACGCGCTCTGCCTGGACCCCGACGCCGAACGCTTCCTCACCGAACGCGTCGACTTCCTGCTCGGAAACGGCGCGAAACACTTCACGCGGCTGCTTCTTCGCTTCCACCACATCGCGACGGTGCCGACCGGCGGCGGAATGGGACTGAGCGCGCCGATCGGCTTGTACATGGAAGCGCAGTACCGCTCGATTGTCTTCGGCCGTTGGCCGCCCGTTCTCCGCTTCCTCATCGCGCAGCGGGAGCGACTGGCTGGACTGGTTTCAGCCGCTCTCGCGAAGGTCATTGAGACCTGGCTGACGAAGACGCCGCATACGCTGAGCAGCGGCAAACCGATGCCTTTCCGCGCGGAGATGGCGGAGATGGCGCTCGCCATGGCTCGGACCGTGCAGGTCGAGAAGGGCCACGGCGTGATGTACGTGACACGTGAGCCGTTGCTGTACACCGCATCACTGGCTGGCGCGGCCGACCTGCCGACCGAGGTCGGGAACTGGGCGCTCGAACTCGCGGGACGCCGACAGGTCGACGCTGACGTCAAACGGCGCATCGCCGAGGTTCAGCGACAGAAGGCGAAGGCGCACGCGGAGCGTCTGAAGACCGATGCCGAATACAAGGCGCGGCACAAAGAGCGGAAGCAGATGCCGCTCTCCCTCGGGTCGAGCCGCGAGCGATTGCCGCCTTGGCGGCTAGGGGCCAGCGACAAGGTCGACGTGGATTTCCGGACCGCCTGCATCAAGGAAAACGGTATCCAGTTTCTGATGCGTGCGCAGCCTGAGCTCGCGGCCGAAGTCCTGCTCGCGCTCATCATCGAAGACCAGCCGGAACGGGAGTACGGGGCCATGCGGTTCGAAATGGACCTCGGCCTCGATTACCCCCGGGACGCGTACCCGACAGCCTTCTGGAAGAGCCCGTTCTTCCCATTCTTCCAGTTGGCCCCGGAAATGGCGCTCACTTCGCTCATCGCGCTGGTGAACTTTTGCACGGAGCGCTGGGTGAGCGAGGTCATGAACGGCCAACCCGGCGGGGCTCCCCGGGTTACGCTGCAATTTGCGGACGGGTCGGAGAAGACCTTCCCTGGCTGGTGGCAGGTATTCGATTGGCCGCAGTCCAATGAGATGCGCAACGGAAACCTGTTCTGCGCGCTCGATGCATTGGAGCGCTGGCTTACGCTGCGGCTCGACGCGGGTGAGGACATCACCGCTGATATCGAGAGAATACTCCGGGATGGAAACTCTGCGACGCTCGTCAGCGTCCTCCTCAACGTCGCCAAGTACCGGCCGTCGCTGCTGACGGGGCTCCTGGCGGCCCTGATTACTTTCCCGAACCTGTTTTATTGGGACAGCGTTCGCGTGAAGCAGGTTGGCTACAACTTTATCGGGTGGAGCTGGCTCCAAGGCGGCCAGATGATGTTCGACTTCGCGCGTGATTGGACCCTCGCGCCCCATCGCCAGCAGAAGTTCCTTGATGTCGTTGTCGAACTCCTGTTGGCCGACGGCGACGTTGCGCGGCGTCTTCAGGCGTTGTTGCGGACTTGGGCGCTGCCTGAAGATCCGAAGGAGGCGTTGGAGTTCAAGCTTCTCTTCGCCGCGCTCGACCGGGCCAACTATCAGACCGTCACCGACCCGGCGACGGGCGCGGAAACCAAGGTCCTCGTGTATCCGGACGAACTCCGCCGCGAGGTGTTGTCGTGGCAGACCGACAGCGCGCCAACCCTCACGTACCTTCTCGTGCCGGACCGGTGCGAACGGAGGCTTCGGGGCGGCCCACCGCTCGCCGAAGATGAGGCCTCGGACCTCTTCAATCTGCTCCAAGAGTGTGACGCCGGACCGGAGGGCGAAGATGAGGACGCGAAATCGAAATGCCGTTTCGCTGCAGCCAGCACGCTCGTCGCATTGGGCGGCGCTTGGCTCGCCCAGAACCCCGAAGCGCGGAAGCACGCGCTCGAAGTCGTGCGCGCCGGTGTGGCTGCGGTCGCGTCGACGGGAGAAGAGATTCGCCGGCGGCGCATGGGGAGCCTTCGCGTCGAGCTGAAGTTCGCCGCCTACGCGGTCATGCACCTGTGGCTCGCCGATGGTAGTGGCGTTCAGGAATGGGAGACCGCCGTCCTGCGCATTCTGACTAGCGGCGACACGCGAGCAACCGCCGCTGTGGTCCGCGTCGCCTACGCCAACCGAGAGCAGCTTGGCCCCGCGTGGTGGCGGCTGCTCCGCGCCGGGCTCTTCTGGTCTGGCCTCATCCTGCTCGCTCCGCACCACGGCGATGGCGACGATGCGGAGCGCTCTTGGAGTGTGTGGCTCGCGCGGCTGCGGCGCTTTCCACTCCGCGGACCGAACGCGACGCCGGATGAGCTCGATTTCAAGCGTATCGTCGCGGGCATAGAACGTTTGGACTTCCAGCGCCGCACGCGGCTCTACAATGCCGGCGACCAGACTTGGCGCGGAAAGCCAAAGCGCGAACGAGGCGGTTCGCTAGACGGTCACATTCTCGAAGTCCTGTTTAACTGGCTCATCGAAGGCGGTGGCAGTGGCGACCGCGATCTGGACACGCGCTTGGCGCTGCGCATCTGGGATTATGACGCCACACGCGCCAAGGCGCGCGAGAAGAAGCATGGCGAGTACGATTTGCCGAGCCAGAACCTCGGCTACGACATCCTTCTGAAGCTCGGAGTCCTGTCGATCGTGGCGCCCGCAGGGGAAGAGCGCGCGGTTTGGGAACCTGTTCTCGCCCACGGTCCGGCCGCACACAACGCGCTGCAGCACTTCATTCACAGCTTGTTTCTGCGCCTCGGGAAAGGTGACGACCCTGTGGCATTCGAGCGCGTCTGGCGGGCTACCGCGGAGTACGGCCTCGCAGCCGATTGGTCTCAACCTGGCCTCTGGTTCTACGGCGAGCGCCTGATTTGCGATTTGCTTGGCTTCGGGAACGAAGACGCCTTGTCCCGGCTGAACCCGGGCGCGGCTCTGCGGATGAAGGAACTCTACAAACGCTGGGCCGCTGTGCACCTGGCTCGCGACGAAGAATGCGTCACCCGTTTCTGCCACTTTCTGACGACAAAGTTCGGAGCCCCACTTCGACTTGACGGACTTCGCTGGCTCGCCGCCATGCTGAAGGAACACGAGTCCTCTAGTCGCTGGCACCGTGAAGGTACGGGCGACGCATTGGTGGCGCTGGTGGCGGCGGCATTGAGTTCCGACGCGCAGGCCCTGTCGCAACACCCTCAGGCGCGACAGGCGCTTGTCGAGATAGCTGCTGCACTTGCAGCTATGAATATCCCAACCGCCCTGGCTCTCCAAGAGCGCATTAAGCAGTTGCGATAGCGGTCGAGAATAGGTATCACCTGGTCGGAGTGACGAAAGTTCGTTCGCCGCTCCAATTTCAATGTCTGCCATTGGCCGACCTGTACCCGACGCGGCGGACCGTCATCGACCCACATCGGTCCTTCATATTTCTCGATAACGGCCATCCCCGACAGTGATATCTCAGATCTTGCGATGCCTTCAGAAAGGGAAGGATTTGCCGTTAAGCGGTATGCACAACACCGAAAATCTACGTTTGGATAATGACAAATTTCCGTGACCCCATGGTTCGTTCGGGTAGAGGAACCCGGCTTTTAGCGCTGCGAATATATGTACGCGAAGCGTTAGGCACAGGGGCAAGACCACTCGGAGTGGTGGCTGCCCTTTTAGTAGCACTCGCGCTGTTTCTAACGACGTGGCACCATGCGATAGTTCCGGCATTCAAGGTGAACGTGACGTCGCCGATCCCACCGATACGTCAAGCAGTTGTGACTATCGATAAACTCTCGTGGCTTAGGCCTGGCCCCAAAGGCGGCTTCTTAATGAAGCAGTCATTCGTATTTCGCGTCGAAGGGCAAGACGTAGAATATCCCGCGAGTTTTCATGCGAATCCAGGCGAATCAATAAAGGTTTTTTACGTGGTTGACCGGCAAGGAAGGATTTTCGTAAAAGGTATAGCCCAAGTAGATTAGCTAATTTTAGAAACGATTTTCCATCGACTGTCAACGATCTAAGTCACGGTATTGAAGGACCGCTCGTGGCCGGTTGAAGACTTTTACCCGTTTAAGGCGCGCCCGTGAATTGATGATCGCCATCTGACGCTTCGTAGGAGTTTTCGTTCTATCTTACCCATCCGCTGGCACCATTCGATCGCTTTATTTCGTAGCTTGTGGCACAGCATGAACGCTTGCCATCCGTTCTGGTTTGCCTTCAAACTCCGTATATTGGATCTCGACAGAGTCCCCGACCTTTACTGGCAAAGTGCTTAAACCACCGACGTAGCCGTGAGTGACCTGAACCGAAATTGATTGGCTCTGGCCACCGTATTTTCTGAAATTCCGGGTCACTGAGACCACCTGCCCAATCTCAGTGACCGTAGGCTGCGTCTCCCGATTGCGCGTCACTTGACCAGGAAGAATCAAACTTGCGTAAGCAAAAAAAGCCAAAGTGGCCACGACTAAGAAGACCGCGCACTTGTTCCGCCGCAATACGCCAAGATAGATACTCAAAATAGAGAACCGAATTTGCTTGCTCATTTGCTTTGGACCGAAGACGTCGACTTATCGGATAACGGTCCACGGGGCCCGAACTTTAATCTTACGGTCGGTTTGTAAAAACCGACCTCGGCGACACGGGCGTGATTGTCGACGGTTCAACCCACTCCGTCGAATAACGCTTCTCGGCCGGCAATGGCGCTTTTCCTCGTTTTGGCCGGAGATGGTGGGGATTATTGCCTTGTGGCGGAACCGAAGAAGCTTTCCCAACCGCCATCTTCAATATCCAGAAGCATTGCGATAGAGGCACGGACTTCGTTCATACGCCTCTCGACATCCAGGCGCGACGAAAACTCGCGCGCACCCAATTGCGTTGTCTGAACCTCAATAGCTCCGGATGAGCCGTCAGGACCGAGTTCTAAGAACGCCTTTCCCCCTGACCATCGTGAGCGAACCCAACGGACTGTTTCGATATTGATAGGCGTGGCCCGAACTCGTGCATCAACAATCCATCTTTCGGTATTCATTGATCGAGGACTGCCAGAGAAAACACATACTTCTCTCGATAGAAGACCCAGCAAGCCCAACACGCCATAGAGGGCTGCGGCAATCGTTGGGCCAGTACCGGACAAGATTTGATGCCGTCGTAATTCAGCAATCAGCAAAAAGCCCAACAGAAATAGGCAAAGTTTCGGCATCATTGTTCCTGTTCTGCGTTCCACAGTAATCAACTTGTATTCCATCTCTCGTACGAGTCATTGAAGGCTTGATATTGTCGGCAAATGGTAGTTGCAGTCGGATTGTCAATGATTCTCATCGTACAGTTGAGCGACCGCTTGTAGCCGTTAGTGTCCATCGGCGGTACCGCTATGATGGCCGCCGCTGCCACCATGGCCGCCTCCTCCGCAATGCTCCATACCGCCGGGACCGCACACGTCGTGAAAAGTGAAATCTACATTGCCATTAAAGCAAGCGGCGGCGATCTCAGACCGTACAGCAGCATATTTCTCCCGGAAGCCCACCTGAGCTTGGAATGCCTCGAAACCGCTTTGGTCGGCGAACACAGCAATGGCGTATGACATATAAGCTCGACTGAGCCCGTTTCGTTCTACCGTTTTCTGCACTTGAGCTGGCGTATAAGGAACGCCAGGAGACGCGAGACCATAGTCGCTTTGCAATAACCCGGGCAAACGGGCTAAGTATCTTCGAATTGCCCGTCTTTTAAAGATTCGTTCGCACATCGCAAGCCTTCACATAGAAAAACGCTGGGTATGGAATGTCAACCATGACACCACTGACGAACGCGAAAAGGCACCTCGCCCGTAAGAAAGAGTCTGTCGACACTGCATAACGGCGCTCAGCCAAAATTCTTGAGGCGCGGCTTAGCGCCGCTGCAATGTCGAAGATTTTACTGTTATTAACGAATGTCGATTCTGGCCGACGGCACCTATGGAAAATTTCTCATTACCGTACCAAGCGACACCCATTGCTGCGGAAGCTCCATAATTTTGTCCCCGGCAGAATGGTAAATTTCAACCTCGTGGCAAATTTCGTTCAAAACGTGCAAAAGAACCGCGATCGGATAATCGCTGCAACCAACATATCCCGCGAGGCCCGCAGGCACCCGACTCGAAACTACGGCGGGAACTCGATTCAGCACATGAAGTGCAAAGCTTCCATCGCTATCGAGCGTATCGACGCTTACCAAGCAGTCCTTTAGTTGAAGTCGCACCGCTTCGCAGCCTTCGAATTCCTCCATCATCAATCGATTCAGAAGTTCCCTTTGCCAAGCTTCGGCCTGCTTAAATTCTGAATTCATTGCACGGTATATAGGTGGATGGACTGTTGCGAGAGTCTTCGCTTCCATTGTCGCGGATTTAGATGCCGTCGTCGAATGACCGCTCATGGCCGAACGCGGTCAGACGCTGCACAATCGGAGTGTTTCTCAATTGAGGTCCGCGCGGGTGCTGAGGTCGACCGGTCGCGCTCTGTCATACCTCGCTCCTTTTAAGCAGGTAATCGAGACCGCCGACCCGGAACCAGCGATAGCCATAAGGCTCGAGCACCATCGTATGGCTTCCGCGATCATCTGGTGTACTGTGTTCGTCGGAGAGCAGATTCACCAACGTAGTTTCGTCCGCGTTCGAGCCGAACTTAAATTTGATCGTGCAGGCTGCGCCACCAAAGTTATGAAGGCACAGGACGGCGTTATTGCGCCACTCATAGCGTATGCCGAGAACCTCCGTTCTCGCAATTCGCAGTATTGAAAAGTCGCCCCAGCTTATTTCCGGTAACTCGCGACGCATACGGATCAGGCGCTCCATCCAGTTAAGAAGGGAGTTCGGGTCGCGCCGCTGGCTCGCGACATTTACGCGCTCGAAACCGTATGGGCCACCCGATATCACACGCGAAACCGGCTTACTACTTTTCGTGAAGCCACCTTGCGGTTCGCCTGACCATTGCATGGGTGTACGCGCGCATTCGCGCTCGGGCAAACGCAAATCGTCGCCCATGCCGATTTCGTCACCGTAACGGATCACCGGTGTTCCTGGGGACGTTAGCATGAGGCTATACGCTAGTTCCAAACGCCGGCGATCGCCGTCTAGCATCGGGGCAAGCCGCCGCCGGATGCCTCGGTCGTAGAGCTGCATGTTGGGATTCGGTCCGAATGCATCGAACACGGCGTGACGTTGATCGGGCGTCAGACGTCCAAGATCAAGCTCGTCGTGATTGCGCAGAAAGACGCCCCATTGAGCGGTTGCGGGACGGGGCCGGGTCGCCAACAGCGCCTTCTTAAGTGGTCCGGTATCGGCGCTTGCAAGCGCATAAAAGGTGGTCTGATTGACCTGGAAATTAAACATCATCTGCAGACGATCACCATCGTCGCCAAAATAACCGAAGTCGGTATCTGGAAGAACGTTGGCTTCGGCAAGAATGATCGCGTCGCCTTTGCGCCATTGCAGGAACTCTCGAAACGTACGAAGCATGCCGTACTGCTCGACCGGCTGGCGCACGGTCGCCCCTTTAGTGGCGATGACAAAGGGCACGGCGTCCATCCGGAAACCTGACACGCCCAGTTGAATCCAGAAACCCATGATCTTCAGGAGTTCCGCCTGAACGTGAGGGTTCGCGGTGTTCAGGTCCGGCTGGAAGTCGTAGAAGCGATGAAAATACCAGAGCCTTGCTTCTTTGTCGTAAGTCCAAGTCGACTTCTGGACGCCAGGGAAGACCACGCCGTCTTGGGCGTTAGTTGGCTTCTTCTTCGACCAGACATACCAGTCCCGATACTTCGATGCGGGATTGCGCCGAGCGTCCTGGAACCATTCGTGCTGATTCGACGTGTGGTTCACGACGAGATCGATCATTACGCGCAGACCGCGTTGCCGGCACGCATGTGTGAACTCGGCGAAATCGCCGAGCGTCCCGTAGCGCGGATCGACGTTGTAGTAGTCGGCGATGTCGTAGCCATTGTCGCGGCATGGTGAAGGCTGGAACGGCATGAGCCAGACGGTCGTCACGCCCAGGCCCTGCAGGTAGTCGAGCCTGCGGATCAGGCCCTGCAAGTCCCCGATGCCGTCGCCGTTTGCATCCATAAAAGTGCCAACGGACAAACAATACACAATCGCGTTCTTGTACCAGAGGTCGTTTACCATGCGCGGTGGTATCTATTATTTATAAAGTGTTGAGGGGGCGAAATGGCCGCATTGGCTTGGTGGCAAAGGGGTGTCATCTATCAAGTGTATCCGCGATCCTTTCAGGACGACAACGGGGACGGTGTCGGCGATCTGGCTGGTATTACACGGCGGCTGCCTTATCTCGCGCAGCTCGGCATCGAAGTTGTCTGGATCTCGCCGATCTATCCATCGCCAATGGCCGACTTTGGCTATGACGTGTCGAACTACTGCGACGTCGATCCGCTGTTTGGCTCGCTCGACGACGTCGATATTTTGATTGCGCGAGCGCATGCGCTAGGACTCAAAGTTCTGCTCGACTATGTGCCGAATCACACCTCGACGCAGCATCCGTGGTTCATAGAAAGCAGGTCATCGCGCGACAATCCTAAGCGCGACTGGTACCTGTGGCGCGATCCGGCACCGGACGGCGGACCGCCAAACAACTGGTTGAGCCGAATGGGCGGCAGCGCGTGGCAACCTGATCTTGCCACGGGTCAATCGTATTACCACGCGTTTCTCAAGGAGCAGCCAGACCTCAACTGGCGCAACCCCGACGTCCGGGAGGCCATGCTTGCCGTGCTGCGGTTCTGGCTTGACCGGGGCATCGATGGATTCCGTGTCGATGTCCTCTGGCTGTTGATCAAGGACGCAGCCTTTCGCGATAACCCGCCCAACCCGGACTACAAGGGGGGAACCCGGGCATCACGCGCTGCTGCAGACCTACACCGAAGACCAACCGGAGGTACACGATATCGTCCGGTCGATGCGTGACACGCTCAATCGCTACGGCGAGCGGCTACTGATCGGTGAGATCTATCTCCCTGTCGAGCAGCTCGTCACTTATTACGGACATGACGGCGATGGTGCGAACATGCCTTTTAACTTCGCCCTGATCACTGCACCGTGGAACGCTTCAGGAATCGCTGCCTACATCCGAGATTACGAGCGGGCACTGCCTGCCGGCGCGTGGCCGAACTGGGTGCTCGGCAATCACGACAACCCGCGTGTAGCGACCCGTATCGGCCGGGAACAGGCACGCGCGGCGGCGGTTCTCCTGCTCACGTTGCGGGGTACGCCGACAATTTATTACGGGGATGAGCTCGGCATGGTGGACGGCGTGATCCCCTCCGATGCCGTACAGGATCCGGCAGAGCTGAGGCAGCCGGGCATTGGCCAAGGGCGCGATCCCGAACGTACGCCGATGCGCTGGGACGCGTCCGCAAACGCTGGATTCACGAACAGCGCGCCCTGGCTGCCGATCGGTGACGTGGGATCGATCAACGAAGCGTCGGAGAGTTTGGACGATGCGTCAATGCTTTCTCTTTATCGGCGGCTGCTTGCATTCCGACGTGCGCACCCGGCCCTCGTGGCGGGAACCATCGACCGCGTTCAGGCGCTGGGCGACGTCCTCACCTATGAGCGATGTCTCGGTGAGGATCTTTTGTATGTCGCGCTGAACCTGGGAAATAGTGAGTCCCGGATCCCCATTCCGTCTGGTGCGATTCTGCTATGCACCGATCCTTCGTGCGACGGAACGGTAGTGCGTCAAGACTATGCACTGCGCGCCGGCGAAGCCATCATCGTGCGCGCAGACAACCAGGGACGCGAGCATTAATTGGCATAGCACCGGCCTTCTTTGTCGAGTGTCGACGTCAGCAGGAAAATCTCTGTGGATAAATGAGTAAGTGATCGACGCAAGAAAAATTGTTATTGCGTGACCCAAAGCCGATGCTTCACGCCAAGGCGCGCGGCAACTCGCTTGTCCGATCCCGTGCAATAGTTCACGAAGAGCTTTGAGGACTAGCCAATCTCGACTTGCACCGGGATGCCTTGGTTCCAACGTCCAGACGATGTGCCCGTCAAGTCTGAAAACGTCTAAGCGGGCGCGCCAGAAAGCGCCGGCGGGAAAGAGTAATGGCCATCGACTTCATAGTTATGAAAACACGAGGACTTCCCCTGCAAGCCAACAAATTTTGTGTTGGTCCAATTGCCGAAAACCAGCGTTTCGAACCGCTCCGGATTTCGAAGGCGGCTCCGGTCTGTAAGAAAACGGAGCCATGAACAAGTCGCACAAGGTTTCACAGGAGTCCCGCGAGCGCGCCGTTCGCATGGTGCAGGAGGACCGCGGAGAGTAACCGTCGCTTTGGAGTGGAGTCAATTGCACCTCAGATCGGCTGCGTGCCGCAAATCCTGTTGGTATGGGTCAAGCGCGAGGAGGTTGAAACGGGGCGCCTGAAGGCGTGACCACGACCGAGACCCAGCGCGTCAGAGACCTGGAGCGCGAGGGCAACGAGTTGCGGCAGGCAAACGAGATCCCGAAGTTGGCGAGCGCTTTTTTTGCGCAGGCGCAATTCGACCGCCGACTCAAATGATAAGGGTTTTCGTTGACGCGCAGCGCAGAGCGTTGAAACGCTTTCTTGTGGCGCCCGGCCTACCCGTCTCGCCCGAGCACGGACGCCTGGAACCGAGAGACCGGAGTTCCGTATCGGTAATCCGGTGCTCGAGATGACAGGCGAGTGTCATCCATGCTCGCGCCTCGAGGAAACACTTGGCGTAGGCGGGTACCACGCGACGCGAGGTTTCGGTGGCATCACGACGAAGGTACTCAGGCGAGGCCGCATAGACTTAGGCGACGCCATCCTGCGCATCGACGAGTGATTCCCCTGCGGCTTGCTTAGGAGCGTCGCACTCGCCCTCATCGATCTGTACGCCCGCAATTGCAAAAGGAATAGGCAATTTTTGATTTGCTGACAGCCTTAGCAACCCGCGACGGGAAAGCCCTTCTCCGCCTCTCTCTCGTCTAGCCCAATCACATTGCCTGGTCTTTGATGACAAATCGCCGCTGTTGGCACGCCCCTGGTTCTGTCACGATAAAACCGTTCGACCAGACCGTTAGTAGATTTTTAGCCCGGCTTTGCGCGCCCGATTTTTCTAACCGACCGTAAGCGACCCTCAGGCGACATTCACAGTCCTCGGAAGCGGTCACTGGCAACCGAAACACTGCCTTTAATGTATGGCCGCCGGTCTAACGTTCTCTAGCCCTTTTGCCCCTATGCATCTGAGGAATAGTGAACCAGGTCTCTTGATTGACTCGGCGGGAAAATGGTAGCGCAAGCTCAGATTGGAAAACTCAAAGTTGTAGTCAATCGAAAATTGCCCATCGATCAAACGTTCTGCAACGCGAGTTGCACTTGTTCCTGAAAATTGCCCCCTTACTGCCATATGATCGTCGCCTGTTGGCAGAACACCATAGCCGTCGGCGCCACTAACATCGGCTGAAGTTAGGATCAGCCGTTGAGAGGTGGCCAATGGTTCGGCGACCCAAAAACGACTTGACATGCTGGCGCAATTCGGGAGCCCTTGTTTTCCTTGGACGCATTGATCGCTAGGAGCATCAATTTCAATCCCAAGCTTCTTGAACCTCCCCTGGTGGTCTACGGCCATCATCAACCGGCATACGTCGCCGCTTCTGCGGATGTCCTTAGAAAACGATGCGGCTACATCAGCATCGAGGATCTCATGAACGTTTTCATGAGCTAATCTGGCTGTAGCTTCATTAGCCGATATGACAGGGTGCGGGTCCAAAGAAACGTGCACCCCTTTTAGCTCTCTTATAGTATCGGGCCGATCGCCTGTGCGAAAGTTTGGGCTGAGAATCAGGAGGTGCGTATCATCAAGCCATCGAAAAAGAATGCTCGGATCGGGCTCAGCAAGATCAATTTCAGTCTTCGAACCTCCATTGCGTTTTTCCACGACGATAAGTCCCGTCGCGCAACTTCCACTGCAACCATCGACCATAAAGTTTTTAGCGACTAGCTGACCGTTCGGCGATCTGTCGGAGCTAAAAAGTTCTTCAACCGGCGATAGGAACGTGGAGTAACCCACAGCCAGAAGAAAAACTACAACAAGAACGGTCACTATTTTTGTCACTGAGTTTTTTGCGCTTTTAACCATTGCCCTTAAAAACAGTAAAATATGTGGCGCGTTCATCGAGAGGTCTCTTGGATGTCGTTGACCTTGTCGCAGGCGGCAATTACCGATTGAAATTACGTAGCTCCGGTAACAACAGTTACTTATAAAGTGGCAACTGCGGCAACGACTGAAATAATAGCGTGTTCGTTCGCCCCGACATATACGAGTTGTTGATCGTCATTTGCTTGATCTTACCGGACAACCCCGGCTACGAATTCGTTGGATTGTCAGCAAATGAAGTCCTTTGTCGAACGTCTCGAAGTGGCCGGACGGTGCCCGTCGCTATTTCGGGCCCGCGAATCGCCGTGCCAAGAAGCGATTGTGATCGTCAAGCCATGTGCCGGTTGCGGGGATCGTGAAAGAAATGTCCTTCAACTCCCGGTGTACCCGGGTACTCGCACAATTGGATGTCGCGCTCTGCCTTTTTCGCCGCTTCGTATATGTAACGGCTGACTTCGACTGGCACTAGCGAGTCGGTGGGAAGTGCTGAACGAGCAACGGACCTTTCACGTGCGCCGCAGCTTTTTGAAGTATGTTCAAGCCGACGTCAGCGCGCTGGTACCAAGGCCCGTACCCTGGATTATCGTCGCCGCATAACGTTGTCTTGCTGACGCCAACAGGGCAACAACTCCGCCGTGGGAAATTCCTGTCATCGCGAGTCTGTCTTTATCAACGTCATCGCGACTAAGCAACCAAGTTACAGCGGCCTCTACATCCTCGCTACGACCTGCGAGGAAATCCATGACGCCTGTTGGACTATATAAAACATCAGATAAACGAGGTCCATCCGACCCGGCATAGCCACGCCCTTCGGGAATAAGGATTGGGTAACCAGATTGTTCCGCCCATGACTTCCAGTGCCAGCCGTCACCGACAATCTGCGGCTCTTCGCAGTGGTCCTCAAGTTTGTCGTCTTCGTTATACCAAACTTGAGATCCGTGATTCCACACGACCGCTGGGAACGGTCCGCTACCGGCGGGGCGCACTAACCAGAGACGGTGGCGGCCCTCAGTGACGTTGATCCAATGTTCCTCAATCACAGCTGATGGCTTGTTCAACGATCGACTCCGCTATTGTAAGGATTATGCCTACCTAGGTCCGTTGAGTCTCCGATCGGCGTTAGAGTATTGCATGTCAGCGTCACGTGGATGTCTGGGGAATCTGCTCATTCGAAACCCGTAAAATCGTCGACGATCCAACCGGCAATGTCGAAGGTCTGCTTCTGTTTAGGGTTGTAGGACGCCTGCCCTGATCCGCGTGCAAGCGAACTCGCGCAGAAGCCGGCGGGCAGGCGTCCTACAAGCCCCAAGGGAGGAAACCGCGGAGTGCTCCGATGTGATCGAAACGTTCACTGCTATGGCGATTTATCAGGGCGGATCGTGCGTGGGATAGATTGAAACGCGGATGACGGTGAACCGAAATCGGCAAGATCGTGGCAGCGACAGTGCAGCGTATTGCTATGCGGAGGGTTTGACGAGCGCCAAACTGCTCGTTTGGTGCGATGCGCGCAAGCGTCTCCTATAGGCTCTCGTTGGCGAAGAGCCGACAGTCGATCGGTGCGCGCTGACATGATGGCGCTCATGCGTAGGCTCGCTCAACCGGTGGCGCCCGGATAGGTCTGCTACGTTGCAGTATGTCGATGATGATCATCGGCGAACCGCAGTGCCGGCAAACAAAGGTTGACGGTACTGCGGCTGTGGCTACGACGTCGGCATTGGTTTCGATAAGGGCAGGCACTACGCCAAGCAACTCGCGTATCTTCGCGAGATTCTCGCGCCGCGAAGGGTTCGCGAGCAGACCGTAATGACGGATGCGGTGGAAGCCGCCCGGCAGCACGTGCAGCAGGAACCGTCGCACGAACTCATCGGCTTCGAGTGTCATGGTCTTGTTGCGTGTGCGTCCATTCACACGGTAGTCCTTCCAACGGAAGGTGACTCCGCGTTCGTCGAGCGCGACCAGGCGTTGGTTGGAGATCGCGACCCGGTGCGTGTAACGCGACAGATAGGCGAGCACTGCTTTGGGTCCCGCAAATGGGCGTTTGGCATACACCACCCATTCACATGCTCTCATCGGCGCAAGCCATTGTGCCCCCTGCGTCACAATAGTTGTCGCCTCTGAATTTTCTTAGTGAAGAGATCAGAGGTGGTAGATTGAAGACGAAACAAACGTATTCAGCCGAGTTTAAAGAGCAGGCGCTTGCGAAGGTCCTAAACCGCGGAAGCCGTACAGTCGGATCCGTGGCCGACGAATTGAACATGAATGCACTGACCTTAAGGAAGTGGATGAGAGGTAGCGCCACGGCAGGTCGGAGCTTGGACTCCGGACACGCAAAACGTCCAGAAGACTGGTCGCCGGAAGAGCGACTGGTGGCTTTGCATGAGAGCCATGGGTTGGTCGATGAAGCCCTGAACGCGTGGTGTCGCGAGCGGGGTTTGTTTGCCCATCATCTTGCGCAGTGGGGTGCGGATTTTTGCGTCGCCGGCAGGGCTGGCCATCGCCAAGAGAGCGCTCAGGAGATCCGTGAACTGAAGCAGGCCAATATGCAACTTCAGCGCGAATTGAACCGTAAGGAGAAGGCCTTGGCTGAAGCGGCAGCGCTGTTGGTGCTGCAAAAAAAGTATCGTGCGTTGTTCGAGGACGAGGCGTCATGACCGCCCTTGAAGATCGCAAAACAGTGATCCGTTTGATCGGCGAGGCCACCTCGGCCGGGGCTCGGCAAGCACCTGCGTGTAGCATACTGGGATTGAGCGAGCGTACTGTGCAACGTTGGCTGTGCGGTGAACCTGACTCGCTCGATGGGCGCTCGACGCGACACTATGAACCGTCCCATAAGCTTTCTGCTGATGAACGCGCGGAACTGCTGGCCGTGGCGAACTCTGCCGAATTCGGGCATCTGCCGCCCAGTCAAATCGTTCCCCGGCTGGCCGATCAGCAACGCTACATTGCCTCGGAATCAACCTTCTACCGCGTCCTGCGAGACGAGAACCAACTCGCTCACCGGCGCAGCGAGCGGGCGCCCCGCTCGTGCCGCAAGCCACGCGCTGTCATGGCCGATGCGCCGAACCAGCTTTACAGCTGGGATATCACTTACCTGCCTTCAGCGATTCGCGGGCAGTACTTTTATCTCTATCTATTTATGGACGTGTTCAGCCGCATGATCGTCGGCTGGCAGGTCTATGCCGAGGAGAGCGGTGCCCAGGCAAGCGAGGTCCTCAAGGATCTCTGCGCGCGTGAGGCGATACAGCCAGATCAAGTCATTCTGCATTCCGACAATGGTGGCCCGATGAAGGGCGCCACGATGCTGGCTACCTTGCAGTCCCTGGGCGTCATGCCGTCATTGAGTCGCCCGGGAGTCAGCAACGACAATCCTTATTCAGAATCGCTGTTCAAAACGCTGAAATACCGTCCGGCCTATCCGCTCAAACCGTTCGACACATTATGCGCCGCGCGCGATTGGGTCACCGAACTGGTGCGCTGGTACAACCATGAGCATCGCCACAGCGCGATTCGCTTCGTCACGCCAGCCCAGCGTCACCGAAATCTCGACCAAGACATCTTGAATCGTCGTGCAACCCTCTACGAGAGCGCTCGACAAAATAATCCGCTGCGATGGAAAAGCCAAACGCGCAACTGGCAACGCATTCATGTGGTCCATCTCAATCCGGATCGCGACGACAAAATCAGCGCCGTTTCGCAACCCCGTAACCAGGAGCTAAAAGCAGCTTAAATCTCATGCGTCGAGGCGACAACTAGCTTGAAAACTTCCGTTGTGTGAAGGCTGTGAAATCGTTGAGCTCGGCGTATTGGCCGAAGAAACGCAACTGACCCCGGCGACAGGTGGCCTCCAGCTCTTCGAGGAAGCGTCTGCAGAACAGGCGCGAGAGTACGCGCACTGGAAGGAAGAAACCTGGCTTGCAAGCTAGCCACCGGCTTCGGTCCGGCGACAACCCACCACCGGGAACGATGCCATGCACATGGGGATGATGCGTGAGCGCGGAGCCCCAGGTATGCAGGACGAGCGTGGCGCCAATCTGTGCCCCGAGATGCTTCGAATCGGCCGCGATAGTGCGCAACGTCTCGGCTGCGATATCGAACAGCAGCCCGTAGATGACGGCCTTGTTGTAATACGCAATCGCGCTGATCGCAGCCGGCAGCGTGAAGACGACGTGGTAGTACTCGACGGGCAGGAGATCTGCCTCACGCGCTTCAAGCCATCGGCGCGCAGCGGTAGCCTGGCACCTTGGACAATGTCTATTGCGACATGAGTTGTAGGCGATCACGACGTCGGCGCACCCTTCGCAGAGCAGCACGTGCCCTCCCAGCGCCGCGCTGCGGCACTGTTCGATCGCCGACATGACCTTCAGTTGTCCCAGGCTCAGGTTAGCGGATTGCCGCCACGTTGGGCCAAGAGAGCGAAAGACGTCGGCTACCTCGAGCGCGCGATGCACCACGAAGGCGACCTATTCGCGATTCAAACCCTCAAGAGGGCTGATCACCTCACGCAGAATATCGGTGGCGACCTGGGCATAAAGCGCTGTGGTCTCAAGCTTCTTGTGCCCAAGCATGACTTGAATCACGCGGATATCGACCTTCTGTTCCAGTAGATGAGTGGCAAAGCTATGGCGCAAAGTGTGCATGGACACGCGCTTGTCGATTCCGGCGGCCTCGGCGGCCGCATGGATCGCCCGGTTGAGTTGACGGGTGCTGAGAGATTCAATCGGGTTGAGCCCGGGAAAGAGCCAGCCGCCGTCGAGCATCTTGCCTTGGGCTCGAGCCACTCGCCACCAGACCCGCAGCCGCTCAAGCAGGATCGGCGAGAGCATGGCGTATCGATCCTTCTGACCTTTGCCCTGTTCAACGCGCAGCGTCATGCGCTGGCTGTCGATGTCACCGACCTTCAGGGCTGCCACTTCACTGGCGCGCAATCCGGTCCCATAAGCAACGGCGAGCGCCGTCTGATGCTTGAGATTACTGGCTGCTGCTATCAGTCGACCCACTTCATCGCGACTGAGGATGACGGGCAAAGTGCGCGGGAGATAAATCGGACGCATCTTGGCCATTAATGCTTCTTGACCGAGCGTGGTGCCGAAGAAGAACTTCAACCCGGTAATCGCGGCGTTTAGAGAGACTGGCGACACGCCGCGGTCAACTAGATGCAACTGGTAGCGTCGCAATTCCTCAACGGTCGCGGTGTCGGGCGAGCGTCCGAGGAAGACTGTGAACTCGCGTACGACGCGAAGGTAGTTGGATTGCGTGGTCGGCGCGAGGCGACGCATCCGCATGTCGTCCATCATGCGCTGGCGTAACGGGCTGATAACTTCGGTGGATGTCGTCATGGCTCGGCTCCTGTCGAGTAACGAGGCGGATCGCCTCATCAATCAACATAGGAAATCAAGCCGGGTCCTTCCGAAAAACCACATGCCTCAAACGGAGGGCCTACCGCGCGAGCGGTTTAGTCCTCTGGCCGGGTGCTGCCTTTCAGTGATCGGCAGCACCCGGGACCCACTATGGACTTCTAACATAAGCAAAAAGCGGACGCTCAATCGCGGTCATCAGCGCATGGGCAGTCTGCACGGTAAGCCATGACCTGCCGAGGAAAAATGCTCATCGCTGGTGATACGTCGACGATGTCAATCGAGAGCATTGTGCGAATCGTCCGTGAATATGCGATGCGGAAGCCTGACGCTGTACTCGTGAAGAACGCCCAGCGTGCCCTTGACTTCCACTATCGATGCCTCTGCGAGCAGTTGCAAACGACGCGACGGGAATAAGTCACCGATGCTGCGACGGAACTCGCGGTGATAAGCGTCAAGAGCTTCGCCAACTACGCGATTCGCCCGAGTCCATTGGTCTCCGACGAACCGAAGAATCCATCTATCGAAGTAGTCATCCGATACAGAGACCAATTGTCCGTTTGCATCGACAATACGAAGGATTGCATCCTCTTCCATGAGTCGCTCCCAATCTGCGAGCGATTCCTGAACCAGACGAGGGTCTGCAAAAGCTGGTTCGTTATTCCGCAATATCTCAGACAGTGTGCGAGGTAAGAAGCTACCGATGGACGTTGGGCTCGCCAACCCCGCTTGGTAGGAATCTTGAAACTTGATGTCTGTCACATCTATAAGCCGGAACGGACGTCCACCCGTGTTGACGATGAATGCTAGAAGCCCAGTCCGTTCCTGCGGAGAGGTTCGATTGACCCACACTATCGGCTCGACTTCAACAGAAGAAGCCATTGTCCAAAACCGAGCTTCAAGCCTAGAAATCGTGTCTTCGTGATCGTTCTTATCCTCGTCGTCAAAATTCTCTCGCCACCATTCCGCTCTACGTTTTGGATTGAGCGGGCCGAAGCTCAAGTCATCGAATAGCGTAAGAACCTCTGGTGACGGCCCGCTCTGAGAGAGTGCGTAACGCAGGCTACCGGCACCTGACGGACAAAAGAGGAAGTGAACAGGGCGCATGACGGGGTTACTGGAAAAGGTTACAACTACAGACCGACGCGCGAGTATGTCTTAGCGTGCATCAACTCGACGACCCATTACGGCTGTACACAGACGGTTTTACGATGGGGCTATCTTCACGATAAGAACTCGTCCATCAGTATCGACTGCGTAGGTCACCGTGACTTTGTCTCCGCGATGCACGGAACTAGGTACTGACCATTCAACCTGTACGCCTTCTATACGGAATGCTGCGAGTGGACTTATTCCAAAACCGCCTCGTGGACCGGGTCGAGCCCAACGAACGTCGTCAACCGTCGTTTGGATGGTTTTGTGAGGCATGTTCGCTGCGTTGTGTCGAATCGGCCAGCTCGGCATTGCGATGACGAAAGCTATCGCGCCAGCGATTGCGAACGGCGTTATAAGCAAGCAGAACACGTCCCGCGGCGCTCGTGGCCTCGATCCGAGAACTTCGAGCAGATAAATGTGCGCATCGAGCTTTCTTCTTTCCCAGAAATTAAACGTTACTTTTTTGTTGGACATGCCCCTACTCCAATGGCTCATAAAGCAATGTACCTGATAAGGTCAAACCTTTATAGGCGTGACTCCATGTAACCGCGGAGTGCTCCCCATGAAGGCGAGGAGCTGAGATTCCGGGCTAGAGATTCGGAACGTTGCCCAATTCCATCACGCCAGTTGAGACCGGTGGTCCAATGCTTTTACGGCGTCCGGCCCACTTTCTGAAGGTAATCGGAGTAGTCTTTTCGTTCGGTAATCGCGAGACCGCTGTAATTTCGTAGGCTGATTGCGAGCCCATCGTTTCTTGTCTAGCCAAACATCGAAGGGCGGCATCAGTGCCGGCGCCCCAAACAACGACATATAGGCCCGAGCGACGAGCTATCCGAATTTTTCTCCGTTGTCTGTGCTATCGGATTGTCGGCGATCTAGCTTTCAGCGTCGAGCGTCCGCTGGTGGTCGAAATCTGCCTCATGTAGCGCTTGTTTGATGGAAAAGTCGAAGCTTTACGAAACCTCCAAGAAAGCCGTTACGATAGCAGTCGCGACGAAGTGTGGTCTCGCTGCTATCTGACTGACCTGCTCTTCAGAAGGATCGCAAACATAGAAAGCTCTAGCAAGACCAGACATCTCAGATTAAATATGGAAATTTTCCGTCAGAATAAGCTTGCAATCGGCGTACTCTTAGCGTGCACATTTGGTGTTTTTTACTTGTTTATCCTGCTTCCGTCAGCAGTCACACGAGACTTGAAGGAAAGTCCTTCAGTGACAGAACACGGGATGATAATTTCCATTGTTCAAGGGCGCGGAACTCCGACAAATATTCGAATCACGGTGCAAATCGGCTTGGACTCGATAAATATACCATCGACATTGGACGTTAAGGTCGGGGACGTCGTCGAGGTTACACACCTTCGCGATTACCCGAGTAGAGTTATTAAAGTTTGGGTCGAAACGACTGAGTAACAAAAATATTTAACCCGTACAACGTTCGACAATATGGACCTTGCGCGACGCCGCTGCGATTGTCGGCGATCTTTGCGAGGGAGTTGGGTGTCTCAACCTTCCCGGTTTCTGCCTGACACCGACGGCTCCACACGGACCCTGAGCGAACTCTCGTATTCTTAAAAACGGTCGTTGCGCGAGCCCGCTTCAACCTCTGCCTGACGTTGATATAGAGTTGCTAGCACGTTCAAGCCATATATACGTTACGCAGAGCTGGCTAACCCGAAAGGTCACTGGCCTAGCTAACGATAAGGTAACTGAATGATTCGGCGACAACTAGAGGGCGAGGTTCGTTATCCCACTCATTGCATGCAAAACGCACCATTCCATCATTAATGGCGACTTCGCACGACAAGATCAAGCCGTCGTACGAAGCGTCATGGCTGTACTCAAATCGAGAAACACCCGCGAAAATCAATTTGAATATTTGAATTCAGCTGGAGGCTTTCCAATTTGACTGTCCAAGCTCAGGGTCAGTTTGGCTTTAGTGCCGGCCCCGCAATGCATACCCCCGTTCTGATCGACAAAGCGTCCATCATTAAACTCAACGGATGTAACGCATGAATCATGCAATCGATGCGTTTCGTTCAAGAAGCAAAGGATTGAAGCTTCGGAATCGACATTCCTAATTCCATTGTTGGACATGAGTTGCTCATTCGCTTAGATTCGATCTTATGGATCGGAGCCACGAGAATACTCTCAACGACTTTTTCTGTCTTACCGAACGTCTGGAACTGGCCGAACCCGGTCCGACGTTGGACTGGCGAAGTGTGTAGCCGTTGATTAATCCGCATCAAGCAAAACCGACTTTTAACCGGCATGTTGCCTGCTCGAGACCTCTGTGGCTCGTCTTTGAGTATACAATCCGGCCACTCCTTCTAGCTATTACCGGCTTTTGGCAAATCATGCCTGTTACGTCGCTTGTCCTTAATCTACGGGTGCGCTCACGCCGCATTTTTTTTCTTCTCAATATCCTCGTCGTCATCAACCCGCAAGTCTTCCGTCAGCTTGTTCGTCTCGCGAACCGCGGCCGCGATGTCGGACGTTTTGGTCGCATTGAACACCACGAAGCTCCGTAGCCCCGCCTTAGCGTCAATCTCGAAGCACCGCTTTCCAGAGATTGTCGATTTCGCATCGTCGGCCTCGATCCTGGCGATCTCGTCTGCGAGCGGGTGGGCCTGTCTCTTGAGGATGGCACCGAGGCGCGCGTCGACCATCACCCGGTCGACGCTCCAAGATGCGCGATTCGAAAGCGCGTGTTCGCCGGCAAGCACGCTATCAGCCACGACATCGAGACCCATCGCCCTAAGCTTTGCAAGGTCAGCGCGAAGGCTTTCCGTGTTGACGCGGGCAGTACCGCGTTCGAGTCGCAGTTCGAGGCGGTTCGCGTCCACGCCGCTCTCTCGCAGCGCCAGCGTCAGCGTCACGGCGAAGTCGCTGGTCAGGAGTTGCTTCGGATAGACGGACACGCAAACGGTAATCTCGGCCAGGCGCGCGGCGAGCTTGCAGGCCTCGCGCACGATCCAGTCTCCGAGTGGAACGACAAGACCGCTTTGTTCGGCGACGCGCAGATAGGTTTCCGTACCGAGCCGTCCGAGCGTCGGATGGTTCCACCAGGGCTGGACCTCGACGGCGATCGCGTTCGTCGCACAGACGCGCACGCTGCAGGCAAGATCGAACTCACGCGCCTTGATCCCGATCGGCATGTCGTGCGCCAGATGCCTCTCGGTTTCGGCGGAAGTTTCCGCATCTTCAGTGTAGAAGGTGAAGGTGCCGCGCTGATTGCCCTTGGAACGATAGAGCGCGACGTCGGCAAAGCGGAAGAGCTCGTCCTCTTCAAGCGTATCTTGCGGCGTCAGCGCGATCCCGATCGACAGACCGACCTCGAGCCACCGCTCACCGTAGGCGATCGGCTGCGACACCGCCTCGATCAGGCGTTCCGCGAGTTCGACGACCTGCGGCCGCGAAAGGTTCGAGGCGGCGACGACGAATTCGTCGCCTCCGATCCGCGCGACGAGCTGACCCTCCGTCACCTCGCCCGTCAGACGGGCGCGACGGTGCGCAGCACGAGGTCGCCGATATCATGGCCGAACGTATCGTTGATTGGCTTGAAGTGATCGAGATCCAGATAAAAGAGCGCGAGTTCGCTGTCGGTCGCCGAAAGCGCCTGACGCATGAACTTGCGCAGACCGAGCCGGTTCGGCAGGCCCGTCGCCGGGTCGTGCTGGACTTCTTTCTGGGCGCGCGAAAGATCGGCGCGAGCGAAACGTCGGCGGTGATGTCGGTGGCGATCTTGACGATCTTGAAGGGCTTGCCGTTCAGGTCGTAGACGGGTTATAGGACGCCTGGATCCAGACCTCCGCCCCGTTCGCGGCGATGCGTCTGAACTTCGACGAGAGGACTTGCCCTCGCGCAGATCGCACCAGAAGCGCGCGTAAGCGGTATGCGCGGCGGTTTCCTTGTCGAGGAACACGCGATGGTGCTGGCCGAAAATTTCGCGGAGCGTGTAGGCCATCAGGATCAGGAAGTTGTCGTTCGCCTCGAGCACATTGCCGTCCATGTCGAACGATACGACACTCTGCGACTTGTTGATCGCGGCGATCTGGCCTTCGAAATAGGCGTTCTGCTACTTCTCCAGCGTGACGTCGACGGCATATTTGACGATCTCGAACGGGCGGCCTTCGATGTCGAGAATAGGGTTGTAAGTTGCACGCGGCCAGACGGCCTTCCCGTCCTTGCGGAATCGTCGATATTCGCCGGAAGCGTGCGAACCCTTCCGCAAATATTCCCAGAACGCAGCATAAGACGGATCGATCCTCGCCGGCAGTGATGAACATCCGATGATGATTGCCGACGACTTCATCGAGCCGGTAGCCGGTCGGGTCCAGAAACTTGTCATTGGCGTGAAGGATTGTGCCGTCGATCGCGAAATAAATGATGGCCTGCGAGATGTTGATGGCGGCGATCTGGTCGGCTTCATCGGCGGCCGACATCAAGCGGTTGGTGACGTCGCGCACCAGCATGACGATCTCGCCGACCGCGCCGTCCTCGGCGGCGATCGGTATGCAGGAAACCTCGGCCCAGAAGGACGTGCCATCGCGCTTCAATTGCTGCATCTCGCCAAAGAAGGCTTCGGCGGTTTCGAGGACCAGATCAATCTCGTCCGACGCGCTTGCGCCTGTTGCAAGCGGCTTGAAGATGCTGCGATTGCGCCCGATGAGTTCCCAACCCTTGTAGTCGAAGAGTTCCAAAAAGCGCTCGTTCACACGAAGGATGCTGCCGTCGGGTGCGAAGGCGATTCGCCCTATGCTTCTCTCCATTGCTTGCGCATCGGCGGAAGTAAGGAGTAATTCATCGGATTCTCAAGCATTGTCACCCGCCAATAAGAGTTCCGACCATACGCGCTGATGGCAGGAAAACGAAGTTAGCTTATGGATCGAATACGATGACCGCTTAACCTCTTCCCTCCGCGCAGATTCTTGGTTAACGACACGTATCGGAAAAAATTAAACTAGGCGGCGTGAGCGGATCTGACCAAGGTCAATCCTGCTGCGAGCGCGACAAAGGATACGAAGATCGCCGGCGACCAGTCCCGCGACGTCCCGTAGACCTGCCAAGTTAGGAACACGGGCGTCCCTAGTTTGACGACAGCATGGTTGCAATAGCTCTGCTGCTTGAGCGCTCGGAGATTGACATTCTTCCCGTCGGCGCTCATACGGCCGCCCTGTTCTGTTGCCACAACGCGATCAGGCTGACTCCATGTTCGGCTGGCGCATGAATGAAAAGCGCCCCCTGTTCGGAACGGTTGGACAGGGCGGAACCGAATCGGGTGCAAGCGGAGTGGACGTTAACTTGCCGATCGATTAGACGGGCGTGAGTTTTTTACCTTGTATTGAAAGACTTGGTAAGTGATCTGCTTATTGAAATTTCTGTATGCAATGATCCGCGCAACCGCAGCCAAGATTTTTTGATTACTCAACATACCTAAGCGAAATCGGCCATACGTGTCGTCGCTGGCGCAAATAGTTCGGAGAGACAAGTTATGACAAATCGCTTCAGGATCCCGTACGCCATTTTTATCGGTGCTCTTTTTCTGAGTGCGTGCGGGGGAGGTGGCGGCTCGAACAGCAGCACATCCACAAGTCCCACGACAACCGGGACCGCACCCGCGACAACGCCAGCAAGCGATGCGACGCCAGCCAGCGCTCCAGTAACTGCTAGCAGCCCAACAACAGCCAGCAGTCCGTCATCCGCCAGCAGCCCGTCCAACGCGACCGAAGCTCCCACGCTCGCTGCGAAGTTTGCGATCGCCGACGGCACCGCGCTCGGGACGCAACAGTGGCCAGCAGGCTCGACCAGTGCTGGCGGTACGGGACAGGCCATTGCAGGGTTGTCGTGCACAGTCGCCGGCAGCAGCTATAACTACGCGCATATATCAATCTATCAGGATGGCAAGCTACTCGCGCTGCCCTCGAGCATCGGGACCGTGGAGCCGACACTCGCATTGCAGACGGGTTGCGTGTATCCCGTTCACACCGTCGATAACACCGGAAAAGTAAGGATGGCGGCAAATCCGGCGTCGCCGTACACGCTCGGTCAGTTTTTCGCGGTCTGGGGGCAGACGCTCTCCAATACCAACATCGCGGGCGTGACGTCGAGCACAGTCACGACTTACGTGAACGATGGCGGCACGTTGATCCAGTACAGCGGCAACCTGTCAGATATCGCGCTTGTTCCAAACCGCGAAGTCACAATCATGCTCGGCTCGCCGCTCTCGCAGATCCCCACTTACGCCTGGAGCGATCCGCCTCCATTCGATCCGACGCCCATCACGCTCAGCTATGGCGGCACGGTTGGCAACCGTTACTGGCCTGACGGCGATACGGCTACCGGAGGAACTACGGGTCAGACGATCGATGGAATTATCTGTGCGGCAGGCATGGTCGAGACATACCACGTGCATGCGCATATCGCGATCTACAAGGACGCGCAATCACTGGCTTTGCCATCGCACATCGGCATCCCGGCAACTTGCAACTACGAGACCCATACGCACGACAACACGGGCATCGTTCATATGGAAACGCCCACGGTCAAGAACTTCACGCTTGGCAAATTCTTTGATTTATGGGGCGAACCGCTGACGCTCACGAACGTTGCCGGCGTGCAGGGGCCCGTAGTCGCATACATTAATGACAACGGCGATGTACGGCGTTACATGGGCGCGCTCGGTGACATAGAGTTGACATCGCATAGGTCGATCACGCTGCAAGTGGGCACGTCGATTCCAACGTTACCAACCTATACGTGGTACGACGAGGCTCAATAGTTCTATGCTTACTTGGTCGCGCTCCCGCAAATTGCCAAAGCGCATTTGCGTTGAAGCCTTCTTAATTCGCTGCTCGGCGATCAGCCTGCACGCGGCCATTTTGATGGAAATGCGATTGGCGCCATAAACTTCTTCTGAAGATGTCTTTTTCAAATATTAATAGCGTTGTTGCAAAAATCGACGGTGCAGGCGGGCGTTCACCCGCGATTCTAAATTCATGAAATACGCACGGACTGCGGGCGTGCAAGCGTGACCATGTGGTTGATGAAGCCAACACGGATGGCGACCTCCGTCGCTTGTGAACCAATGCAGCGCGCCCAAAGACAGTTCCCCGTGAGCGTTTTTTACCGGTACATCGTATTTTCGATCAGCGAACGTCGGTGGTAGCCAGTGTGCTTCTTCCATTCGCCTCGGCCATCTCGCGCGATGTCGTCGATCGCCTCATTGCGCCAGCTTGCTCCGGGTGTGCCCTCAGACCAAGGTTTGGCGCCTTCACGCGGCGGAATCGATGACGTAGCGCCGCGCCCAGCGATCGCCTGATGGCACTGCTTTGTATCGTATGCACCGTCACCACCTATCGTATCGATGGGCTCATCGGCAGGAATCTGGGCTAACAAACCGGACAATGCGCTGGCGTCGTCGACGTCTTGATGCGTCATCAGCGCGGCTCGTATCTGGCCCGTGTTCACGTCCAGCCCGAGATGGACCTTAGGCCACGTGTGCCGCTTGGAGTAGCCGTGCTTGCGCACCTTCCATTCGCCTTCGCCGTAGAGCTTCACGCCAGTACTATCCACAACCAGATGAATCGGGTCGCCGCTCGACATCTCGAGCAACGTCACCTGTAGTTCCTGTGCACGGCGGCTTAGCGTCGTATAGTTGGGCACAGGCAGGTCCGCAAACGCGAGTTCACGAAGACTTTGCACAAAACCCTGAGAGGCTCGAAGCGTCAAATGATAAACGTGCTTAAGCGTTAGCACGGCCTGAAGCATGGCGTCCGAGTAGACCTGCGGCCTGCCGCGCTTGACGGCTCTGGCTTCGCTACCGCTCATGAATGCGCTCTCGTCGATCCACATGGTCAAGCTGCCTCGTGCGATCAGCCCTGCGTTGTACTCCGCCCAGTTCCTGACTCGATAGATCCCTTTAGGCTCGCGGCTCTTGGGTTTGTCCTTGCGCATCTTCCCGCCAAATATCGAGAATCTACGCAGTTCCTTCCCAAGTTAACAGAGCCAGTCTCACGATCCTTGCGAGTGAACGTCACCCCTACAGCGATCGCTTTTTGCAACAACGCCAATATCAATCGCTAGGATGATGATGGGCTAAACACATAGCGCAAAAGCAACGAGTTCTACGACCGAGTCGAAGTGCTCCCCAGCTGGCTTGTCAAGAATATTGAGCGATCTGATGTGACGCAGAAATAGGCCAAAGTTTTGGGTGCGAAGGTCACAGACATGCCTTTTTCTATGGTCGATTGCGACGTCTGGTCCGGCGCTGCAGTGTACATTTGCCGCAGTCGATGATCGTGTTGATCGCCTTCGGCGCTTGAAGGAAGGAAGCAAGGCCTTGCCGCCGTGTCGAAGAACGGACTACATTTGGCGATCAGCTGATCAGCTCCGCCAGCATTGGCGGTCACATGCTATGGTTCGTCGGCGAGGCGACCCCCCTGCGTCACAATAGTTGTCGCCTCTGAATTTTCTTAGTGAAGAGATCAGAGGTGGTAGATTGAAGACGAAACAAACGTATTCAGCCGAGTTTAAAGAGCAGGCGCTTGCGAAGGTCCTAAACCGCGGAAGCCGTACAGTCGGATCCGTGGCCGACGAATTGAACATGAATGCACTGACCTTAAGGAAGTGGATGAGAGGTAGCGCCACGGCAGGTCGGAGCTTGGACTCCGGACACGCAAAACGTCCAGAAGACTGGTCGCCGGAAGAGCGACTGGTGGCTTTGCATGAGAGCCATGGGTTGGTCGATGAAGCCCTGAACGCGTGGTGTCGCGAGCGGGGTTTGTTTGCCCATCATCTTGCGCAGTGGGGTGCGGATTTTTGCGTCGCCGGCAGGGCTGGCCATCGCCAAGAGAGCGCTCAGGAGATCCGTGAACTGAAGCAGGCCAATATGCAACTTCAGCGCGAATTGAACCGTAAGGAGAAGGCCTTGGCTGAAGCGGCAGCGCTGTTGGTGCTGCAAAAAAAGTATCGTGCGTTGTTCGAGGACGAGGCGTCATGACCGCCCTTGAAGATCGCAAAACAGTGATCCGTTTGATCGGCGAGGCCACCTCGGCCGGGGCTCGGCAAGCACCTGCGTGTAGCATACTGGGATTGAGCGAGCGTACTGTGCAACGTTGGCTGTGCGGTGAACCTGACTCGCTCGATGGGCGCTCGACGCGACACTATGAACCGTCCCATAAGCTTTCTGCTGATGAACGCGCGGAACTGCTGGCCGTGGCGAACTCTGCCGAATTCGGGCATCTGCCGCCCAGTCAAATCGTTCCCCGGCTGGCCGATCAGCAACGCTACATTGCCTCGGAATCAACCTTCTACCGCGTCCTGCGAGACGAGAACCAACTCGCTCACCGGCGCAGCGAGCGGGCGCCCCGCTCGTGCCGCAAGCCACGCGCTGTCATGGCCGATGCGCCGAACCAGCTTTACAGCTGGGATATCACTTACCTGCCTTCAGCGATTCGCGGGCAGTACTTTTATCTCTATCTATTTATGGACGTGTTCAGCCGCATGATCGTCGGCTGGCAGGTCTATGCCGAGGAGAGCGGTGCCCAGGCAAGCGAGGTCCTCAAGGATCTCTGCGCGCGTGAGGCGATACAGCCAGATCAAGTCATTCTGCATTCCGACAATGGTGGCCCGATGAAGGGCGCCACGATGCTGGCTACCTTGCAGTCCCTGGGCGTCATGCCGTCATTGAGTCGCCCGGGAGTCAGCAACGACAATCCTTATTCAGAATCGCTGTTCAAAACGCTGAAATACCGTCCGGCCTATCCGCTCAAACCGTTCGACACATTATGCGCCGCGCGCGATTGGGTCACCGAACTGGTGCGCTGGTACAACCATGAGCATCGCCACAGCGCGATTCGCTTCGTCACGCCAGCCCAGCGTCACCGAAATCTCGACCAAGACATCTTGAATCGTCGTGCAACCCTCTACGAGAGCGCTCGACAAAATAATCCGCTGCGATGGAAAAGCCAAACGCGCAACTGGCAACGCATTCATGTGGTCCATCTCAATCCGGATCGCGACGACAAAATCAGCGCCGTTTCGCAACCCCGTAACCAGGAGCTAAAAGCAGCTTAAATCTCATGCGTCGAGGCGACAACTAGCTTGAAAACTTCCGCGACCGCCCTTGATACCCCGATCACGCACTGCTTGAGGACCGAGCAGTCGCGGGCGACCGCCGACGTCGGCATTGGCGTGTGCATCGAAAGCTGTGAAGGCGACAGGGAACTGCGCAACGCGCTCGTCGGCACGGGAAGGTTCGAACTGAGTGAGAAGGCTCAGTGGCTCTACTAACCGCGCCCGATTCATGCGAGAGGATATGGCTAGATATTCTTCCCTTCAGGTGACTTGGGCGTAAGCGCCCGGCGATCCCAGGGGTTCGGCAGCCGACGTCAGCCTACTGTTGAAGCTGAGGCTGCCAAGAGGTGCGGCAAAAGCTCATCGAGCCGGCTGGCAGGCTGCGTAGGCAGTCGTGTGAGGATGTCTTTCAGATAGACATAGGGATCGTGCCCATTAAGCTTAGCCGACTGGATGAGACTCATCACTGCGGCTTGACGCCGGCCGGCGCGAGCTGAACCCGCGAAGAGCCAGGTTCCCCGGCTAACGCGATCAGCCTTACCTGGTTTTCGCACCAGTTGTTATCAACGGGAAGCTGCGGATCATCGAGGTATCGGGTTAGCGCTGCCCACCGCCGCAAACTGTAATCGAGCGCCTTCGCTATGGACGAACCCTCGTTCACGCGTGCACGCTGCAGAACCATCCAGGCGTGCAGCGCTTCGGCGACGGGACGCGCGCATCGTTGGCGAAGCGCTGCAGAACCATCCAGGCGTGCAGCGCTTCGGCGACGGGACGCGCGCATCGTTGGCGAAGTTCTAATTGATTTTCGCAGGAAAGATCACGAGCCTCGCGCTCGATATCTTGCAGCTGGCTGATGTAGCGCAACGCATTTTCAGCAATCTGGCTTCGACTGGCGACATGCAAGTCATAGAACTTACGGCGTGCGTGAGCAAGGCAAAAATCTCGCGCAGTTCTTAACATTAGCCAACCACGCCGGTGCACGCCCTTTACCGCTCCACGTCGCACCTGACTTGGGGTTGCGGTACTTGGCCGGCTGCGGGCCCGTTCATTATCCTCGACGCGCGTCAGTCGCCGTTGCTTTCCTGTTTAAGGTCTTGAGCTTATCTGGTCCGTCGTTCGAGACCGCGTCATCCAAGCAGACACCGAATTCGGTCTTTGCCCTTTGCGATCTAAGCGGGCGCACGTCCACGGCCAGTCCACGATGCACCGCGCTCTTAGGATTGCGGTACTTCGGCGCAACCTCGGGCCGTCTCCACGCACTAAACTTTTACTATCATTTTTCTTTACTCATACAAATTGCAGTCCATTTGGGCTATCTGCGGATCAATCCGCAAACGATTGGCACTGCGCCATCGATGAATATCCAATCAGGACAAACAATTCCGTTCGTCCGCAAGCCTGCTCGCAAGCACCCTCGATACCTAAAGTTTTCTAAAGTCGAGTCGTTAATAGACTCACCCGGGTAAGGCACTACCGACAAAGGGACGAACTAAGGCATTAACTGCCCTCTGTCGGGTCTTTTGAAATTCACAGCCTTGGGTACGATCTGTCAGCCAAAGGGACATCCCGTTCTCTGCGCTGACGCTAACCATCGAGTTTAGGGGAATAGACATGACCAAGTTCATCAAGTTTTTCGTTCGTGACGAGCGCGGCGTCAGCGCCATGGAATACGCCGTCCTGGCCGGTATCGTTGCAGTGGCGCTCGGCGCAATGGCCACGACGTTCAATTCAAGCGTCGCGACCATGTTCACGAGCATGTTCAAGACCATCTCGACGAGCCAAGCCAAGTAATACCGCCGTCCCGGGAGGTTCGGGCTTCGGTGTCCGAATCTCCACTTTTCTCCCTCTTCCGGATCGCACCATCGTGCAGACACTGTCCCTCGTCATCCGCCTTGCCGTACTGGTCGCACTGCTGTCGCTCGCAGTCGTCGACGTGCGCGAGCGACGCTTGCCAACCCGACAGGTCCTCATAATTGGTGCGCTGTTCTATGTAGATGCACTCGTCATGCGTATGCCGATTGCCGCGGTCCTCGAACACACGCTGATCGCGCTCGCCGCGTTCGCCGTCTGCGCGCTGTTGTTCGCCTTGAAGATGCTGGGCGGCGGTGACGCCAAGCTCGCTTCGATCGTCTTTCTCTGGGCTGGCGCGCCGTTGTGGCTGCCAGCGCTCATGCTGATCTCGGTGATCGGCACGGCGGTGTCGCTGGTCAGCCTCGCGACGCGCCGCATCAATCCCCACCGACGCACGCGTCTCGCCGCCGCGCTGGCCTTGTTCTCCGGTGCGCGCGGCGTGCCCTACGGTGTCGCGCTCGCCCTGGGTGGCGGAACGGTGATCGTGCTGCCCGCCGCGTTGCCCTTGTTCCTGTCGCGATAGAGGCCTTCTCCATGTCCAACATCATCAAAATCGGCATCCTGATCGTCGGTGCGATCCTGATCGCGCTGGTCGTGCGCGTAGTGGTGGCAAGCGTCTCGCGGCCGTCCGTCGCCACCGTCAACACGGAAAAGGTGCGCATCGCAAGCGACGACCTGCCGCAAGGGCTCCTCATGCGCGAAGACGACCTGAAGTGGAAGGACGTCGCGCTCGAAGCCGTGCCTGCAGGCGCAATCGTTTCCGGGGTGCCGGGCGCGGTCGAGCTGAAGGGCGCGCTGCTGCGCCATCCGGTCGCCGCCGGCACGGTGCTTGTCGCCGACGACGTGATCCTGCCGAACGCGCCGGGTTTTCTCGCGGCAACGCTCAAGCCGGGCATGCGGGCAGTGTCGGTCGCGGTGGACGACGTCTCGGGCAACGCGGGCCTGATCCAGCCGGGCGACTACGTCGACCTGCTGCTCACGCAACAGATGGACCACAAGACCGAAGCGCCGGACTTGGCGGTGTCGAGCGAGACGGTGGTCGAGCACGTGCGCGTTCTCGCGTCGGGGTCCGACATTATTCGCCCGAAAAGCGGCAACATGCCCGACCACAGCGAGCGCGCCCGCACGGTCACCATCGAAGTCACGCCGCACATGGGCGAAGTGGTGGCGGTCGCCGCGCGCCTCGGCAGCTTGTCGCTCGCGCTGCGCAGTTTCGCGACGGTCTCGAAGGACCGCAACCCGCTGGCCTCGGGCGTCGCGGTTTCGTCGAGCGCCGATGCCGGCACGCCAGACACCACCGCCGACACCCCGCGTGCCCCGGTCTGGGCCGGCGACATCTCGCGTGCGCTGCGCGACCTGCCGCGCGCGCGCGCCGTCGCGGTCACCAACGCCCCGATCAATGTCGCGGCGGCGCCGGCGCCGAAGGTCGTCACTGTCTATCGCGGCTCGGAGAAACCCGACACCAGCATGGGCGCCCAGCCGGGCGGCACGGGCACCGAAGGCTTGCCGCCACTGCCGGTTGCGCGTTAAGCGTATGCGTTCCTCCCGACATCGCACCCATTGCTCAAGACAGGAAGTCATGAAAACGCAGGTCAGTTCCTCACCCCTTAGCAGAGCGCTCGCGGCCATCGTGTTGTGGGCCGGATCCCTGCTGCTCGCGACGCCGGCCTTCGCCGCGACGCCTCTTCCCGCGACGCCTCGCGGGGTGCCGCTCAAGCCTGCCGCCATGGCCACCGCGGGCGAGCTCGATATCGACGCCGGCAAGGGCAGCCTCGTGCATCTGAACGAAGACGCGACGTCGGTGTTCGTCGCCGATCCGGCGATCGCCGACGTGCAAGCGCCCTCGCCGAAAGCCGTGTTCGTGCTCGGCAAGAAGGCCGGCACCACAACGCTCTACGTGCTCGGCGCAAACAACAAGACGCTCCTGCAGCGCACAGTCGTGGTGTCCCGCGACATGGGGGCGCTGCGCACGATGGTCGCGCAGCGTTTCCCTGCGATGAACCTGCAGCTCACGACCGGCAACGGCTCGCTGGAAATCTCTGGACAAGCCGCCAACGCCGCCGACGCCGATGCCGTCGTGCAATCGGTCACGCCGTATCTCGGCGAGAAGGAAGTGCTCGTCAACCGCATGACGATCGACCGGCCGCAGCAGGTGCAATTGCGCGTGCGCATCACGGAGGTCGATCGCAACATCACGCAGCAGCTCGGCATCAACTGGCAGTCGCTCGGCCACGCAGCCGGCAACTTCTTCGCGGGCGTCTACAGTGGCCGGCCACTCTACGACCTGACCAATCCGTTGACGAGCTCGACGGGCCAAGTCAGCTACCCGGTCAACCTGCCGACCAACAACGCCTACGGCATCTTCGGCGCGTTCCATACCAACGGAACCGACATCCAGGGCGTGCTCGACGCGCTGAACCAGGAAGGCCTAATCACGATCCTCGCGGAGCCGAGCCTCGTCGCGTTGTCGGGGCAGACCGCGAGCTTTCTCGCGGGCGGCGAATTCCCGATCCCGGTCTCGCAGATCAACGGCGTGATCTCGATCGAGTTCAAGCAGTTCGGGGTGAAGCTCGATTTCACGCCGACCGTCTTGAGCGAAGGGCGCATCAGCCTGAAAGTGCGTCCCGAAGTGAGCCAGATCGACACGACGGTAAGCGTCACGACTGGCGGCGTGACCGTGCCGGGCCTGAGCGTGCGCCGCGCTGATACCACCGTGGAACTCGCAAGCGGCCAGAGCTTCGCGATCGGCGGCCTGTTGCAGAGCAACACCACCGACGTGGTCTCGCAGATCCCGGGCATCGGCTCGATCCCGATCCTCGGCAAGCTCTTCTCGTCGTCGAACTACCAGAACAACAAGACCGAGCTCGTGATCATGGTGACGCCGTACCTGGTCGAGCCGACCAATCCGGGCCAGCTGCGCACGCCGATCGAATCGCTCGTCTCGCCGTCTAACGACGTGGAGTACAGCTTGCGCCGCCAGCAGGGCGACACGACCTCGTCGCAGGGCCCGCAGCCGCGTCTCGTCGGTGCGGCTGGATATGTCTACTGAGATCTACCGAGCCGAAACCATGAACTACGCACGCACCTTCAAGCTTCTCGCCGCCTGCATCGCGGCGCTCCCGCTAGCCGGCTGCCTGACGCCGCCGCGCGGCATGCCGGACGAAACGGTCATCGGCTACGACGGCCACAAGGCGATCGCCCCCGACTGCGAACCGCTCGAGCACCGCTCACTGCTGCTCGATGGCGGCTTGCCGCGCCCGACCATGGCGTGGGGCTGCGCGACCTATACGAATCTCGCCGCGCAGGTGGCCAATCCGCGCGACTTTGTGGCGCCCGCCAAACTGGCGCCGGCTGATGCCGCCGTCGCCGCGAGCGCGGTGCGCCGCTACGAGACCGGCCGGATCATTCCGCTCGACGAAGCGACTTCGCGCAGTTCGAAGTAAGCCCGCCGACGCCCTCCCGTATCCAGGAACCGATGCCATGAGCACCACCGACTTCAAGCTCGCGAAACCGAACTCGGCCGTGAGAGCCGCCGACTTCATCGCCTTCGTCTCCGACCGCGCAACCGAGCAGGTGCTGAAGAGCTTCGTGCTCGAGCAAGCAATGCCGCACGTTCACGTGGCCGTCGGCGACATCAACGCGGCGATCGCGTATGTCTCGAAGCTCGAGCGCTCGCCGCTCTTCCTTCTGATCGACCTGCATGGCTCAGCGATGCCGTTGTCCGACCTCGGCCGCATGTCCGAGGTGTGCGAGCCGTCGGTGCAAGTGGTCGCGCTCGGCGAGCGCAACGACGTCGGCCTCTTTCGCAGCCTGCTCAAGCTCGGCGTGCGCGACTACCTCGTGAAGCCGCTGACGGTGGAACTGCTCAAGCGCACCGTCAACGTACTGGAGGGCAAGGTCACCCAGGTCACCTCGGCGCGCGTCGGCAAGACGATCGCCTTCACGGGCACGCGTGGCGGCGTCGGAGTGACGACGCTCGCGCTCAATCTCGCGCGGCATCTGGCCGACACGACGCACCGCCGGGTCGCCTACATCGACCTCGACATGAACGGCGGCGGAGCCAACAGCATGCTCGGCATCCAGAGCAACGGCGGCCTGACCGACGCGCTCACTAACATGCACCGGCTTGATCCGCTCTATCTCGACCGCACGCTGGTCGCGAGCAGCGCGCGCCTGTTCGTCCTGTCGGCCGAGCTCGACTATTCGGTCGAGCATCCATTCCAGGCGGGCGCGTTGAAGCGCGTGCTGCAATTGCTGTGCGACAGCTTCCACTACGTGCTGATCGACATCGCCGATCCGGTCGGCCCGCTCGCCTCCGAGGCGCTCGACCACGCGACGCGCGTCTACCTGATCGCCGACCGCACCGTCCACTCGACGCGCCAGACCATCCGCATGCTGCGTTACATTGAGGATCGCGACAACGGCCCGCAGACCTCGCTCCTGCTCAACAGCCCAAACGCATCGACGGCGGGCAAGGTGCAGACCGTCGACTTCGTCTCGGCGGTCGGCCGCAACGTGCTGCATGAGGTGCAGTTCGAGGCGAAGGCGCTGTCGGTGGCCGAGAATCTCGGCGAGGCGCCGAAGGATAAGACCTCGACCGGCATCAACCAGTCGATCACCCGCATTGCGAACGACCTGACCGGGCAGCACGTGAGCACTGAGCGCTCGCTCCTGCAGATGTTCAAGCGCAGGAGGTCCTGATGTTCGGACAGAAACTGATCGCGCCCGGCGAGAACGTCGCGCCGCTCATCGTCAACGAAGCGCGCTCGCTGGGCGCGGAATCACATGTTGCGGCCAGTCCGCCGGCGGCCGTCACGCCAACCTACACGCCGATCGTGGCGGGCAACGAGGCACTGGTGCGCTCGGAGCTCTTCAAGATCGTGCGCACGGGCGTGTTCGCCTCGATGAACGCGTCGGCGGTGGTCGGCAAGACGCGCGAGCAGATGAAACCGGGCGTGGAGCAGCTCGTGCTCACGATCGCCGAGCGCGAGCGCCTGAACGTGACGATGTCCGAGCAGGGGCAGATGGTCGTGGAACTGCTCAACGACATGTTCGGTCTCGGTCCGATCGAGCCGCTGCTTGCCGACGACACTGTGTCCGACGTGCTCGTGAACGGTCCCGACCAGGTCTATGTGGAACGCTTCGGCCGCCTCGAACTCACGCCCTACAAGTTCCGCGACAACGCGCACGTGACGAGCGTGGCGCAACGCATCGCGGCGGGCGTGGGCCGCCGCGTGGACGAGAGCAGCCCGATGGTCGACGCGCGGCTCGCCGACGGCAGCCGCGTGAACGTCGTGCTGCCGCCGCTTGCGATCCACGGCGCGAGCATCTCTATCCGGAAATTCTCGAAGCGCAACATCACGCTGCACCGCATGGCCCAGCAGGGCAACATGTCCCACGCAATGGCAGACGTGCTGAAGCTCGCGAGCACCTGCCGGCTCAACATAATCGTGTCGGGCGGCACCGGCTCGGGCAAGACCACGTTGCTCAACGCGCTGTCCCACTTCATCGGGCTCGGCGAGCGCACCGTGACGATCGAGGACGCGGCTGAACTGCAGCTCGTGCAGCCGCACGTGGTGAGCCTGGAAACCCGGCCGGAAAACGCGGAAGGGCTCGGCGCGGTAACGCAGCGCGATCTTGTGCGCAACGCGCTGCGGATGCGCCCGGACCGCATCATCCTCGGCGAGACGCGCGGCGCCGAAGCCTTCGACGTGCTGCAGGCTATGAACACCGGTCACGACGGCTCGATGACCACGATCCACGCGAACACGCCGCGCGATGGCATCACGCGTCTGGAAAGCATGGTGATGATGGCCAACGGCAACCTGCCGCTGCTCTCCATTCGCCGCCAGATCGCGAGCGCCGTGCACCTGATCGTGCAGATCGAGCGGATGCGCGACGGCATGCGCCGCGTGACGCGCATCACCGAGGTGGTGGGCATGGAAGGCGACGTCATCATCACGCAGGACCTCTTCACCTTCCGTTTCGACGCGTCAGGCTACAGCGAGGAAGTGAAGGGCATCTACGAGAGTGCCTCGGTGCGCCCGGCCTTCTCCGAGCGCGCGGCCTATTACGGACTTGAGGACGCGCTGATGGAGGCGATGAAGTCATGAGTCCAGTCGACCTCTTCACGCTCTGCTCGTTCGTATGCGCGATCCTAGGCGGACTGATGGTGATCACCGTGCTCGACCTGCGTAGCAAGCTGCCGGAAGCGCGCATCAGGACGCGCATGCAGCAGTCGTTTGTGGCCAAGCCGACGGTAAAAGGCGTCCTCGAAGCTGACGCGATGTTTACCGTCGACCGTCGCGAGAACGCGCTCACCCGCTGGTTCAGCCCGAAGCTCGCGCGCTTGCGCACGGTGTCGGGCAAACGCGGTATCCGCATCGTGATCGGGGCGATCGTGGGCGGGGAGCTGGTCGCGCTGCTCATGACCCATTTCATGCCGTTGCCCGACTTCAGCAAGCCGCTCCTGATCTTCGGCCTGCCCGTGTTCCTCTGCATGCGCGCGTACAACGGACTCGTGCAGGGTTTTCGCAAGAAATTCCTCGACGGCTTCCCGGACGTCATTGACCTCATCGTGCGTGCGGTCCGCGCGGGCGTGCCAGTCACGCACGTGATCGGTTCGGCGGCGGAGGAGTGTCCGGAGCCGCTCAAACGCGAGTTCAAGCTGATGGGCGATTCGCTGCAGGTCGGGCGCGATCTCGACGAAGTGCTTGCCACCGCGATGCGGCGCATCGAGGTAGCCGACTTCTCGTTCTTCTGCGTGTGCCTGCTGCTGCAGCGCGAGACCGGCGGCCAGCTCGGCGAAACGCTCGAGAACCTAGCGGTCATCGTGCGCACGCGCCGCGAGATCCGCCAGAAGACCAAGGCGCTCACTGCCGAGGCCCGCATCACGACGAAGATCCTCGCCGCGATCCCGATCTGCATCATGGCCTGTCTCTACCTGATGAACCGGGACTACATCATGATCCTCTTTAACACGGAGGCCGGTCACAAGCTGCTCACCTACGCGCTCGTGTCGGTCGTCTTCGGTCTCGTGCTGATCAGCAAGCTGGCCCGCCTGGACACGTCGCGATGAGCCCCGAGAACACCCAGACCCTCATCAACCTGCTGATGCTGCTTGCGCTGTTCGCCGCGCTCGCCATCTGGTGGCAGACGAAGCACGGCGGCAACCGCGGACGCATTGCCGAGCGGGCGCGCCTGGCTGTGCGCAACCAGCAGCTCATCACTGCGCCCGAGGACGAGGTGGTGGAAGAGGAAGCGTTCAAGGCGCGCCTCGTGCGCCGTCTCGGCGCACTCGGCGAGAAGCTCCCGCTGTTTGACGCCAAATACCGCGCGAAGCTGCAGCGGGACATGGTGCAGAGCGGCTACCGCAGCCAGTCGGCCGCCTCCGTGCTGCTCTCGGTCAAGTTCTGCTTCGGTCTGGCGGCAGCCGCCGTGACGATCATGATGGGCACACACCTGCCCGTCGTGGGTCCCTATCCGCTAATGCGCGGCGTCGCGATGCTCGGCGCGTTCATTGTCGGCATGATGATTCCGGAATACGCCGTGTCGTTCCGCTCGTCGCGCCGCAACAAGCGCATGGCGGGTTCCCTGCCCGACGCGCTCGACCTGCTCGTCATCTGCACGAACGCCGGTAACAGCCTCGCCGTGAGCATCCGGCGCGTCGCCGACGAACTCGCGACCATCTGCCCGCCGCTGTCCGAGGAATTCATGCTGACCGCCGACGAACTCAAGCTCTCCGGCGACAGCACCCGCGCGCTGATGAGCCTCGGCGAGCGCATAGACCTGCCGTCGATCCGCGCGCTGATCTCGACCCTCACCCAGTCTATGCGGTACGGCACCCCCATCACGCAGGCGCTGCGCACGCTTTCGCGCACGGAGCGCCTGCAGCACATCGTCTCTCTCGAGGAGAAGGCGGCGAAGCTCGCCCCGAAGATGGTCCTGCCGATGATGCTGTTTATTCTCCCGGCGGTCGTCGCCGTTGCGGCCGGCCCGGCCGTCATCCAGCTCATGGACTTCCTGCACAAATGAACGCTTTACGACCCAACACGTTCGCGCGCGGCGCATGCTTCGCGGCCATCGCCGCCACGCTCGTCTTTGCCACGTCCGCATGCACGACGACCACGCAACGCGTCGCGGAGACGCGTCCCGTCACGCGCAACTCGGCGCCTAGTTCCATGAGCGAGTTACGCATCGCGCAAAGCGCGCTGGACTCGGGGAACATCGATCTCGCGACCACGCTCTTCGAGAAGGTGGTGAAGGCGGACCCTCATTCGGTGCCGGGCCTGGCGGGCCTTGGCGACACGCTTTACGCCGTGGGCGACTTCACGCGCGCGGGCGTGTACTACGAGCGCGCGAGCGCGGCCGACGCGAGCGCGGCCGCGCCGCTCGTCGGAAGCGCCCGAGTGGCGATTCGCCAGCGCCGTTTCGACGACGCCATCGCGACCTATCGCAAGGTGCTCGCGCGCACGCCGGACGAGCCGATGTCGTCGGCGGGGCTCGGCGTCGCGCTCGACATGAAGGGCGATCATGCGGCAGCGCAGGCGGTGCTGCGCCAGGCGCTCAAGACCAATCCTGGCGATCCGGTGCTGAGCGTGAACCTTGGCCTGTCGCTCGTGCTCGGGGGCAATCCGCGCGAGGGCGCGAACGTGCTGCTCGACGTGACGCGCTTTCCTGGCGCGCCGCCGCAGGCGCGCCAGGACCTGGCGCTCGCCTACGGGCTGCTCGGCAACGACGACGCGGCCGCGCAGATCCTCGGGCGCGACCTGCCGAAGGCTTCCGTGCAGGACAACCTGCGCTTCTACGAGGCGCAGCGCACGCGCACGGGCGCGGTCTCGAGCGGCGCGGCGCGGCCGACGGCGGTGCCACTCGCGTCCGTGCAAGCGGCGAGCATCAAGTGAAGGCCGCCGTCGTGTGCGCTTCGCAGCGCTTCCTGAACCGGCTGACACGCGAGGACGGCGGCGTGTCGGCTATCGAATTCGCAATCGCGTCGCCGCTCGTCTTCATCCTCGTGCTGGGAACCGTGGAACTGGCGGTGGACATGAGTATCGACGCGACGGTGCAAATGGCGGCGCAGAGCGCGTCGCGGGTGGGGCTGACCGTCACGCCGCCGAGCTCGGGCACACGCGAGGCGCAGGCCAAGAGCATCGTCCTGTCCGTGCTAGGCGGCTGGCTCAAGATGCCCCGCACCACGGTGACGGTCACCGAGCTCGACTACGGCAACTACAGCAACCTCGGCACTTCGAGCTATTCGGCCGGCGCGGGCGCCTACGGCGACGTGGTGTCGTACAACATCGTGCTGACGACACCGGGCGTCTCGGGTATTCCGCAATTGTTCGGCGTGCCGATGCTCACTTTCCAACGCAACTTCATCGTACAGAACGAAAAATGAGCAGCGTTCCTCCTTCGCTTCCGAAGCGCGTTCGCGCAGTCCTCGGCCGGCTCCTGCGCTCGGAGCGCGGCGTCGTCACGATTGAGCTCGCCATTATCGTGCCGCTGATCCTGTTTGTGATGCTCGGGTTCTGTGAGATCTACCTCTACATGCGCGCGAACAGCATGGTCCAGCAGGCGGCCTTCACGCTCGGCGATTCGCTCGGCCAGACACCGACCGTGATCGACGACGCGTCGACCAGCAACGCCAACAACCTCGGCGCAATGTGGAACGCCGCCGTGATGCTGAGCGCGCCGATCGCGCTGCAGAAGTCGGGCGCCGTGTACATCACGTCGATTTGCGACGGGACGACCACGCCATGCGGCACCGACAAGCCCGTGCAGTATTCGATGGCGTCGGGCGTGGCGAAGATCTGGTGGCAGCAGGGCGCGCCGTGGAACGCGAGCGGTCTCGGCTCGCACGTCGCGAGCGGCAATCTGCTGCCGGCCACCTGGCCATTTCGCAACGGCGATTCGGCCATCGTGGTGGAGGTGATGTACCAGTACGACCCGTTCGCGATCCTGCGGCAGTTCTGGGGCGCGGCCCCCGGCGTCCAGACGCTCTATCAGCGCATCTACGTGTTGCCGCGCTCCGGACAACCGCTCAAGCTGGTGGCCTCCTCATGAAGCCGAATTCTTCACCTGTACCCGCGTCCCGTCGGCGCGACCGCGTCGCGCGTTTCCTGCGGGACGACCGTGCCTCGATCACGGTCGTGTTCGCGTTCTGCATGAGCATGATGATCGCCGTGATGTCGATCGCACTGAACATGATCGACGGCGCCACCTCACGCGCGCGAGCGCAATGGGCTGGCGACATCGCCGGCATCTCGGCCGCGTGGAACTCGCAGCGCTTTAAGACGGTGTACGGCAACGATCTCATGCAGTGGCGCAAGGACGCGCGCGCATACTACGACGCGAACATGCCGACCGGCTTTATGAACATCACCATGCAGGCGAGCGATTTCAACGCCACGATGACGCAGAATTCCGCCGGCGCGCGGGTCGTGAGCGTCTCGACTACCAGCACGCTGCACCTGCTGGCGCCGGTCGTCGTCGACAACAACACCAGCAATGCCGGATCGAGCAGCGCAGCGGATCCGACGGCACTCGGTCCCAATCCCACCGTCTCGACCACCAACCAGATCACGTTCCAGCCGAAGGGCTCGATCGAACTCGTCATGGTGCTCGACAACACCGGGTCAATGGCGGATTCGATCGGCGGCGGCCAGAGCAAGATGGATGCGTTGAAGGCGGCGGCCAACACGCTGCTCGAAAAGCTCACGAACACGGACGTGGAAACGTACATCGGCATCGTGCCGTTTACGACGACGGTCAATCTGACGGGCGGGTTGCTCGGCAGCGGCACCTGGATGGCGCAGGACGCCTTCGCATACAACCATACCAACGTGGCCATGAAGCCGTCGCCGGACGGCACGGTGGCGGGCTGGGGCGGATGCGCAGCCGAGCCGCGCACGTCGGAAACCCACTATCTGTATCCGAACGCCTACAGCCCGGGCGACTCGATGAAGTTCACGCCGTATTACTACAACGTGCCGCAGACCGGCATGCAGGTGCGCAACTACACCGACGCGCTGTGTGGCACGCCCGCCAGCACGCAGTCGGCGCCGGTCATGGGCGTGCCGCTGACGATCGGCGGCGGGCGCGTGAACTATTGCGGATTTTCTCCGCAGGGGGCGGGCATCGGTTCCGTGTACGACAAGCTGAGTTCCGCCAAGTCCACGACGAAAGTGACGCAGAACGCCGATTGCATCGCAAACCCGGTGACATTCCTCACGAACGACGTCAATGGCAAGCTCAAGCCTGCCATCAGCCGGATGTCGCCGAACGGCTCCACTATCGTGCCCGGCGGCCTCCTGTGGGGCTGGCGCATGCTGGATTCGGACTGGTCGCAACAGAGCGCCGGCGTGAATAACGGTTGGATCTCCGACGACAAGACGCTGCCGCGTCCCGAAACCACGCTCGGCCTGCACCGCGTGCTGGTCGTGCTGTCGGACGGTGAAAATTCGGTCGGTTCCGCGAACACGGTCCCGGCGGACAACTACTTCAACGGCTTGTCGGGCGTGGGTTCGAACGACATCTCGGCGCCGACAATCGCGCGCTCGGACGGCACCCCGCTGATCGGCGGCAAGGTCGAAAATTCGACCGACCTCAACACCTTCCAGCTTGGCGTATGCAGTGCGATCAAGGCGAGCGGGGTGACGGTGTACACGATCACCTTCGGCAGCGTGTCGTCCGCGGCGATGTCGACGATGAGAAACTGCGCGACCACCGGCAATTACCTGCCGGCGCCAACCAACGATCAGCTCGACGCCGCTTTCGACACGATCGCCAATAATCTTTCCACACTCCGGCTGACTCAATGACAGGTGGCCCTTCGAGGAAGGGCCGTGGCGACTGGACGACATCGAATGGTTGCGATCGAGTTATTCGCCCGACGTATGCGATCGGTGGCTCACCCTTCTCATGCGACGGCAGTGCTCTTTGTCTCTAACATCGAAGTAATCAATGCGACTGCCAGCGGAGACGGGAGCGAAAAGGGGAATGGGGAAGGCATGCGGAGGGTTCCGAAGATGGCGAGCCCTTAAGAAGAGCAAAAAGGAAGCGGCAAGGAACAAAGGTCGTGCTTTCTCCGGAAATCCGAATTTTCTCTGTGAGAAAACGAAACCGTCATCGGAACATCCGGCTTAAAGACGGTTAGATTGCCCGCTGTGTCCCCTCCTCTGTCCGGCCCCGCTATGCTCGATCGAGTCAATGCTTTATTACCCGTCGGCGCGACGCATGACGGGTTAGCATATTGCGCATCGCGCAATCTGCCTTTGCAGGTACGCGCCCGACGGCAAGAAAGACGGCATCCGGCTCATACCCGTTTCAGAGGTCACGGGGAAGGACGAATGTTTCAACGTCCCGGGCGGTCACCCAAATTCCTCCGGGTGTGGTCACTTCTAACTCCTCTATACGAACGGCCCCCTTTGCCCTCGTTTTCAAGCGTGATAACGGACAGGATGGTTGCATCTCTATATTCGACCTTTTTACGGCCTGCTGCACCGTGCGTCCCTATGAAATCCGCTGACTTGCGCCTCAATCCACCCGCGAGCTAGAAACTCCTTGAAGTTTTCAGGTTTAGTAAGTCCCGGTCCGACCTAGTTTGTCATCTCACTTAATTTCCAACGCAACTTTCGACGTTCATCCTGCTGTGATTGTTATCATCGGCAAGGCCTGATGTTCAAATTGGTTTTTTGCTGACATGCTCCTTTTGATATGGCGTTTGGTTCGCCAATACTGCCCAAATCATTCGCGCCATCATGTTTGCAAGCGCGACCGCCACCACGTTCGAAGGTCGTCGCGTCTGTATTTGCTGGATCCATTTCGAAGGTTTTTTCGCATGTGCCAGAACACTTCTGGCGCCCTGGATCAGTAAAGTCCGCACGTAGGCGTCTCCTCTCTTGCTAATTCCTAGTAGCTGAACCTTTCCGCCCGATCCAGTTTGCCCTGGCACCAGCCCAAGCCATGCGGCAAACTCACGTCCTGACTTTAAAGGCTTCGGATCACCCATCGTCGCGACTGCTGCAGTCGCCGCCGACTCCCGGTATGGCAGCGATTGCCTTGCAAGCCTCGTCCTGCTTCATCCACGCATGCAGACGTCGCTCGATTTCAGTGATCTGCTTGTCAAGGTCTTCTAAGCCGCGCCATTGCTCACACGGCGTGTCTAAAAGAACGGCAGGCAAGCGCTGCAAAACACCCAGAACGGCCTTGTCCAATGCAATCCTGCTTCGAGCCATCACTTCGCCGTATTCAGTGGGCAAAACGAAGGTTGTTAGTTGCATGGTACGAAACTTCACGAGCTGTTGACGCATGCGATGCAGTGCCAAGACGTCTTGTTGTGCCTCGGTCTTTACGGCAATCGCCTTGCTATTCATCTGCGTGGCCATCCAGATCGCACGTGCATCGGCTGCATCATGACCCATTTCGATCAGTCGCCGAGCCCAGTGTTGATCGCCGCCGCCCTCTTCCATTTCAATTAGGCATGGAGAGCGATTTGCAAAGTGCTCGAGAACGCTGCCCGCTTGATTGATTTATTCCCAACCTTGCGGTGTCGGGATCGACCCAATGCTTTTGCATGACGTTCTTTGCGATGTCCACACCAACTATCGTATGCTTCGTTTTCGGACCCTCCGGTTTGCCTGTGAACATCTCATGATCGTCCAATTTGGGTACTTTGATGCCGGGGGCCTATTAAGGTCCGCCTGCGACGCGTCCTGGTCGATTTGCGGGGGTCGTTCATTTCGTTCCACCCTCAGGTTTCAACTAGTGTTGCGTCCCAGAAATAACTTTGCATAGACGGGCGACCTTTTGGAGGATCGAATCGGCAGTTGCTGTCCAGACGAACGCGCGCTTGTGCTGGTTGTACTGCGTCACATATTGTTCGATGCTGACAATCAACTGGCGCACATTCCTGAATGAGCCACGGCGGATGGCCTGTTGGGTAACAAGTCCAAACCAGCGCTCCACCTGATTGAGCCAGCTTGAATAAGTCGGCGTGAAATGCATGTGATAGCGCGGACGCCTCGCCAGCCATGCTTTCACCTTCGGGTGTTTATGCGTAGCATAGTTGTCGACGATCAGATGCACGTCAAGGTCTGCAGGGACCGCTTGGTCGACGTGGTTAAGGAAGGCGAGAAACTCCTGATGTCGATGGCGTGACTAGCATTGCGCGATGACTTCTCCGGTTGCAGCGTTCAGCGCGGCGAACAAGGTTGTGGTTCCGTGCCGCACGTAATCATGTGTGACGCCTTCCAGGTAGCCCAGCCCCATGGGCAACATCGGCTGCGTACGCTCCAACGCTTGGCATTGGCTCTTCTCGTCGACGCAGAGCACCAGGGCGTTGGTCGGCGGGCTTAGATACAGGCCGACAATATCGCGCACCTTCTCGACAAAGTAAGGATCAGTAGAAAGCTTAAAACTCTTCGAACGATGAGGCTGCGCTCCGAACAGCGAGAGGTAACGCGCCACGGAACTCTTCGAAATGCCGGTCTGTGAAGCAGCGGAACGAACGCTCCAGTGCGTAGCCCCATCCGGCTTCTCATGCAGCACCTTTGCCAGCAGTTCGGCCACCGCTTCATCGTCATGCGCACGTGGTCGCCCTGGGCGTGCTTCATCGTGCAAACCGGCGAGTCCACGTTCGACAAACCGCTTCTTCCAGTGCGTAATCGCTGGCGGAGTTACTTCGCACTGCCCCGCAATTTCTAGTGTGGTGTAACCGTCAGCAGCCATCAGAACTATCTTCGCCCGACGAACCAATGAATGAGGTAACGATCGCGAGCGGCTCATCGACAGTAACTGTTCACGCTCCAGTTCCGACACCACAACCTCGATTCCCTTGCGTCCCATGATCGCCTCCATTCCTCCAGATTCGATCATAAACCATTGCATAATTACGTAAAGTTATTTCTGGGACGCAACACTAGCCGGCCGTTGAAGTACCCGTCGCTGATGCGTTCGAGCGCATTAAGCCGAGTGGTGGGTTCGCACTTTTTAAACGCAAAACATGTTTGCGAGCATTCGACGTTGCTCGCGGATTCACGATATCGTGTTTCTCATTGCCTCCTTGCCCCTCAATCCGCGAGTGTGCGCATACGCGTTAGGTTGTAGCCGACCTGCGTCAGCACGAAGAGCTGGTCTACGCGCTCAAGTCCCCGATGCATGACCTGGCGAATTCGACCAACTGTCTTGCCCCATCCGAATACCTGCTCAATGCGCTTACGTTTTTGTTTGCTGACGGCGTATCCTGGCCAGCGCGTAGTTCGCTCGTCAATCGCTGAACCTCCGGGACGTCCATCGTTTTGCGCCACATGCGGCGTGACGCAATTCGCGCGACAACTGGCGACGAAGCCGGTGGCGTCGTAGTTCTTGTCCGCGCCCACCGTGGTGCCGAGCGGCGCAACACTCGCGGCATCGGCGAGCATCAGCACCGCCGCGTCGCGCTCGGCGGTGCCCGTCGCCAACGTCACCTGTGCGTTGACCACCAGGCCGTGCCGGTTGTCGGTCAGTACATGCCCCATATAACAGAGCATCGCTCCAGTTCCCTTGCTCTTGCGAAACAGGCGCGCCTGCTCGTCAGTCGTGGATTGATGCGTTTCGTTACTGCGTTTCTGTCCGCGCCAATTGTCACTCGGGGCGGGCGGTTCGTCAGGAGGCGTGTCATCGTCGTCTGAACTCGCCTTGGGCACAAAGCTCTTGTGCCTGGCCCATGCCTGAATCAACGTGCCATCGACGCTGAAGTGTTCTCGAGAAAGATACCCGCGTTGGCGCGCGGTCTCGACTGTCTCGTTGAACAGCAACACCAGCACGTCGTGCTCGAGCAACCGGTCGCGGTTCTTGCTGAACGTCGAGTGGTCCCATACGGTCCCGTCCATCGGCAGGCCGACGAACCAGCGGAACAGCATGTTGTAGGAAATCTGTTCCACCAGCATGCGCTCGCTACGAATTGAGTACAGCACCTGCAGCAAAAGAGCTCGCACCAGCTTCTCCGGCGCGATGCTCGGCCGGCCTCCTTTCGCGTTGGCTTCGTACATCCGTGCAAACACATCGTCCATGCGTTTGAGCGTGTCATTGAGCCACGTTCGAATCGGACGCAAAGGATGGTCCTTCGGCACAAAATCGTCCAACTTCAACACCGTGAACATTGATTCGGTAAAACCATCTGGCCCACGCATCCGTTCCATCTCGCTCTCATTGATGACATCGGTTCAACGTTTACCCCTTCGTCACGGATGACCGCTACATGAGGTATTTCACCAGCCTGCTAGTGTTGCGTCCCAGAAATAACTTTGCATAGACGGGCGACCTTTTGGAGGATCGAATCGGCAGTTGCTGTCCAGACGAACGCGCGCTTGTGCTGGTTGTACTGCGTCACATATTGTTCGATGCTGACAATCAACTGGCGCACATTCCTGAATGAGCCACGGCGGATGGCCTGTTGGGTAACAAGTCCAAACCAGCGCTCCACCTGATTGAGCCAGCTTGAATAAGTCGGCGTGAAATGCATGTGATAGCGCGGACGCCTCGCCAGCCATGCTTTCACCTTCGGGTGTTTATGCGTAGCATAGTTGTCGACGATCAGATGCACGTCAAGGTCTGCAGGGACCGCTTGGTCGACGTGGTTAAGGAAGGCGAGAAACTCCTGATGTCGATGGCGTGACTTGCATTGCGCGATGACTTCTCCGGTTGCAGCGTTCAGCGCGGCGAACAAGGTTGTGGTTCCGTGCCGCACGTAATCATGTGTGACGCCTTCCAGGTAGCCCAGCCCCATGGGCAACATCGGCTGCGTACGCTCCAACGCTTGGCATTGGCTCTTCTCGTCGACGCAGAGCACCAGGGCGTTGGTCGGCGGGCTTAGATACAGGCCGACAATATCGCGCACCTTCTCGACAAAGTAAGGATCAGTAGAAAGCTTAAAACTCTTCGAACGATGAGGCTGCACTCCGAACAGCGAGAGGTAACGCGCCACGGAACTCTTCGAAATGCCGGTCTGTGAAGCAGCGGAACGAACGCTCCAGTGCGTAGCCCCATCCGGCTTCTCATGCAGCACCTTTGCCAGCAGTTCGGCCACCGCTTCATCGTCATGCGCACGTGGTCGCCCTGGGCGTGCTTCATCGTGCAAACCGGCGAGTCCACGTTCGACAAACCGCTTCTTCCAGTGCGTAATCGCTGGCGGAGTTACTTCGCACTGCCCCGCAATTTCTAGTGTGGTGTAACCGTCAGCAGCCATCAGAACTATCTTCGCCCGACGAACCAATGAATGAGGTAACGATCGCGAGCGGCTCATCGACAGTAACTGTTCACGCTCCAGTTCCGACACCACAACCTCGATTCCCTTGCGTCCCATGATCGCCTCCATCCCAGATTCGATCATAAACCATTGCATAATTACGTAAAGTTATTTCTGGGACGCAACACTAGTCCACTGCGTCATTGACTTCGCACCCCATCTATGTTCGAATTTAGGGCATGGGAAAAATGAATCTGACTGATACCGAACGTGCGCAATTACTTTCAGCGGCACGCAGCCGAACGGTGCGCGCGGCGGACGTGCGACGTGCAAAATTGATCTTGATGCTCGAGGACGGTGAATCGCGCGACGGGATTATGAGCGCACTGGGCTGCGACTCGCGTTTCATCGCACGTTGGTCGGGGCGCTTCCTCAACGAGCGACTGGCCGGCATGTACGCTCGCCATCCCGGGCGCGCTCCTGAGCAGCCGCCTGCCAAGTTGGAAGCGCGTGTACTTAACCGCACCCTCAAGCACAAACCAGCCGACGGTTCGACACACTGGAGTAGCTACAAGCTCGCAGCAGAGCTGGGCGATGTGTCGGTCTCGGCCGTGCAGCGCATCTGGCGCAAGCATGGCATCAAGCCGCAGCGCCTGGAGCGGCACATGGTCTCTAACGATCCGGACTTCGAGACCAAGGCTGCCGACGTGATTGGGCTGTATTTGAACCCGCCGGCGCACGCGGCGGTGTTCTGCGTGGATGAGAAGACCGCGATCCAGGCACTTGAGCGTAAGGACCGGATGCTGCCGCTGTCGCCGGGACGCGCCGAGAGCCATGGCTTCGAATACAAACGCAACGGGACACTCAGCCTGTTCGCGGCGTTCAATACGGCGACCGGCGAGGTGCTGGGCAAGACCGCGTCGCGCCACACCAGCGAGCAGTTTGTGGCCTTTCTGACTGACGTCGTCGCCAGCCAGCCCAAACGTCGGGAAATCCACGTGATCTGCGATAACGTAAGCAGCCACAAGACGCAGCGGGTGGTCGACTTTCTCACCGCGCATCGCAACGTGCGCTTGCACTTCACGCCGACTTACTCTTCGTGGCTCAACCAGGTGGAAAACTGGTTCTCACGCATTCAGCGTGATGTGATTGCTCGCGGCGTCTTCACGTCGGTGAAGGATCTGGATCGCAAACTGATGCGTTATATCCGCGAGCACAATCAAAACCCGAAACCAATCAAGTGGAAATATGACGACCCTTCCCGTCGAATTCGCCCGGTGCCAAGTCAATGACGCAGTGGACTAGGCAATCCTAAGGCGTAAAAGATTCGGTCGCAGTATGGGTGCAACATTCGTTTCGCCTGCGTTTGACGGATCTCAAGACGCAATCGCCGTGTTGGAGCCCAAGGTTTAGATAGGAATTCGATTGCGTGGTGTATCTGATTTAGCCAGTTTTATGCACGGATTTTGCAGAAAGTTGATTGAAAGATACTTGACGTCTCACCCAGCCCGATCCTACAAAGACTCCGAGATTTGATAGACGTTAATTCACGAGTGCTGCAGCCGCGACCGGCCACACGAACGGCTGGCTGAGAAGCTGCTCCAGATCGTGCGATTTCAACGGCCTGCTGTAGTGATAACCCTGGATCTCGTTGCAGGCGTTGTCGCGAAGGAAGGCGAGTTGCGTTTCTGTTTCCACACCTTCCGCGATCACCTTGAGATTCAACTGGCGCCCAAGCGAGATCACGGCCATTGCGATTGCGCGGTCGTCGTCCTTGCCCGGCAGTTCGCGAACGAATGACTGGTCGATCTTGAGGCGCACGATCGGGAAGTGCTTCAACGCGCTGAGACTCGAATATCCCGTGCCGAAGTCGTCTATCGACAAACGCACACCCATCTCCTGCAACTGCCGCATTGTCGCGATCGCGCCGTCGAGATCCTGCATGATCACGCTTTCAGTCAGCTCCAGCTCGAGATACTGAGGATCCAGGCCGCTTTCGCTGAGCGCATGCGCCACGCGCGACACGAGTTCCTTCTGCAGGAATTGCCGCGCGGATACGTTGACGGACACCGTCATGGGTGCGAAGCCCATGTCCTGCCACAGCTTGTTCTGCATGCAGGCCTTGTGCAGCACCCAGTCGCCGATGGAAATGATGAGGCCCGTCTCCTCCGCAACCGGAATGAACGTGGCGGGCGAGATGTTGCCGTCGGTCGGATGCTGCCAGCGCAGCAGCGCCTCTACCCCGAACACGCTTTCCGTGCGCAGGTCGACTTGCGGCTGATACTCGAGATGAAACTCCCCGTTCGATAACGCCACGCGCAACTGCTCCTGCAGCCGCAGTTTTTCGTGCACCTTGATGTTCATCTCGTGCGTGTACATCTGGTAGTTGTTGCGCCCGAGTTCCTTGGCGCGGTACATGGCGGCATCGGCGTTCATCAGCAGGCTTTCGGCGTTGGCGCCGTCGGCCGGATAGCTCGCCACGCCCATGCTGCACGTCACCCGATATTGCTCGCCGTTCAGTTCGACCGGTTCCATGATCCGTTCGCGGATCTTCTCGATGGTCTTGTGGATGCCCGGCCCATTCTGCTCTTCGTCAAACAGGACGATCACGAATTCATCGCCGCCAAGACGAACCACCGTATCCGTTGCGCGCAGGCAATCGGACATGCGAGCCGCGACCGTGCGCAGCAGATCGTCGCCCGCGCGATGCCCGAGGCTGTCATTGATGAGCTTGAAGTTATCAAGGTCGATGAACACCACCGAGACGCCGCGCTCGTATCGCCGCGCATGCAGCAGTACCTGATTCAGGCGGTCGGAGAGCAAGGTACGGTTGGGCAAGCCTGTCAGCGCGTCATGATTGGCCATGTGCCGGATACGCTCTTCGGCACGATGCCGTTCGATGGCAATGCCCGCAATGCGGGTTCCCATTGCGATGACTTGCGATTCGATCGCACTGGGCTCGTGCGCGTCCTGGGCGAACAATGTGAGCGCGCCCAAGGCGCTGCCGTCGTGCGCGAGGATGGGAATCGCCCAGCATGCCTGGAAGCCGCTCAAGCCATACGCCTGCATCTGCTCCATGAAAGCCGGGTCCTTGCTTGCGTCCGGAATGTAGACGGGTTGGCGTGTGTGAATTGCCCGGCCGCTCGGACCTGCATCGAGGCTCACGGGCGAGCCGTTGATCCGCTTCCGGTACAGCTCGGAAAGCCCCGGCGCGGCGCCCAGTTTCAGATGCAGGCCGTCGTCGTCACGCAGCAACGCGACGCACGCAACACGCGAGATCTGCGATTCGAGCAGGCTTGCAAGATAGGACAACACCTCTTCGAGCGGCGTGCTGGTCGCGATCATTTCCAGCACTCGATTGTGCTCGGCGCGGCGCACTTCCGCGCGCTTGCGCGAACTGATGTCGCGCATGATCGCCACCACGCCGTTGTCCACGCGCACTACCTGACGCTGGAGCCATACTTTCGTGTCGTCGGTACACAGGTGCATCCATTCGTGTTCGTGGACCGTTCCGGTTTCCGCTACGGCCGCAAATTCATCGAACATGCCGTTCTGGCGCGCGTCGGGGAAGATCGCGTCGAGACTGCGGCCAACCAGCATCTCGCGGGGCAGTCCGAGCACGACGCTGCCACGCCGGTTGGCGTCGGTCATGACGAAGCCGAGAAGATTGCCGGCGCCATCGCGCTCCGAACGAAAGACGAAAAACGCGTCGAGGCTTCTTTCCGATGCCGCGTAATAGGTCTGCTGCGCCTGCCGTGCGCGGCGGCGGCTGACGGCAAGCTGCCAGCTCGACCGGCTGAGCGCAGCGGCAAGCACGATTAGCAAGGCGCTGGCAATGGCCGTCCACAGGACATAGTTGTGCCTGTGCTTGCGGAAAACCGATAGCTGCTCGCCCTGGCTGAGACCGACCATCGCAATCAGCGGAAAGCCGTGGATTGCGCGGATGGTGGTGTAACGCCGCACGCCCTGGTCCCACGGGCCGACCCTCGCACCGCTCGCAAGCGCCTGCTGCGCGACTGCAATTGCCACGGTCGATATCGACCTGCCCCACGACGTGGACTCGCCCGTTTGCTGGGCGCGCACGACGCCGTCCGTCCCGGCGAGCAGCAGCATGCCCTTGTCGCCCATGCGGGCATATTCATAACCGCTCGTGAAATAGGCCGGGTCCATGGCGAGCATCACGCTGCCGTTGAAGCTGCCATCGGCGTGCTCCAGGCGACGGCTGAAGGTGATCTCGGGCGTGTCAGTATCGTGATTGAGGCTGACGCGGCTCACGCAGGGCATCGATGCATCGATCTGCGCACGCAATGCCGCGAAGCACGGGTCCGTCGAGACATTCGAGGGCCCATGCGACCCGGACGCTGCAAACACGCTTCCGTCGGCTCCCGCGACCGACACTCGGAAAACGATGGACGGCGGCAGCAGGCCCTTCGCCTGCAGCTCGTCCATGGCTGTGCCGCCTTTGGTTTCGTAGGCGTACTTGACCGTCTTGAGCGTCTGGTCGATTGAACTGAGGTTGCGCACCAGTTGTGCTTCATAGGTGTCGGCGATCTCACGGCTCGACTGCGCAGCCGTATCTTCGGCAACATCGCCTTCAACCGAAATCAGATGGAACACCGCTGCCCACGCAATGCAAAGCAGCAGGCCCGTGAAAACGGGTATCAGGATGTAGACCTCGGCAAGCCGTTTCACGATTGCGCGCGCTCCCCGCCCGACGAATTGCGTGGGTCTCGCGGCAGCATTGCCTGCATCGAGGGCACTTTCCGGTTGTCGATCTGAAATACCGCGTTTCGCGGGTAACTCTCGGCGATTGAAGTTCATCGTGCCAATTCCGGTATCTCACTGCGCGATATGGAAAGACAATCGCGTCCTATGTATTTAGGGATAGGACGCCTTGTAAGCGCCTTTGTCGTGCCGCGCCGCTTTGCGCTAGTTGAGCGTCAGCAGCGGTTTGACACTTGCATCGATATCGCGGGAATCCATGTATCCAATGGCGTTCGGCGTCTCGGCAAGCGCTCGCTTGATTGCCGCAGGGTCCTGCACTTCGCGGGGCGGCTGGCCGCGGCCGGTGAAAATCAGCTTGGACCAGTAAGCCTTCATCTGCGAAGAGGACTTCCCCGTGATCCTGCGGTAGAACTCGCTGCGCGCGGCTGCATCCTCGGGCAGATCGACGGGTATGGCGCTGCCGCCACCCGGGAAGTAGGCCGCGCGGCCGAGGAAGATGTCCGCGATCTGCTGTTCGCTCAATGCCGTGAGCGTGCTCTTGGTGGATACGACCACGATGAGCTGGGCCATTGCCGACTCCCCGGACAACCCGAGAAGCATGGCGATCAATGCTGACCTGATGTATTGGTTGGCGTTTTTCACGGTGCACTCATCAGAAGACGAAGTCGAGCGCGGCGCTGATCACATTCGTGCCGCTGCCGAGTTGATAGTTCGGCTGGAAGTTGATGAATGAGCCGGTTGAGTTTGCGGGCAGCCAGACATGGTCGTACTGCACTTTAAGATCCACGTTCTTGACGACGTCCCAGCGCAACCCGAACGAAATGTCCTTCTGCCCCATGTTGTAGTTGTAGGCGAGAGTGGGGCGGTCAAGAGAATGCGCTTGCGAGTAGGTGGCGAACGGCGTGAACTTGCCCAGGCGATAACCGCCTGTCACATAGCCGCTCACGTAGCCCGGCGTGACCTGGTTCACGGTGACGCGTGCGAGTTCGCCCTGAACGAACCACGGGCCACTGTCGTAGGCCGCGGCGATGCTGTAGACATTCACCGGTTCTTTTTCAGGCAGGAAATCCAGCTTGACGTTGGCGTGAAGATATCCGGCGTGCAGCGTGAGGTTGCCGTATTCGACGGTATCGAACACACCGGTGATCGCGGTTCCATATGCTTTGAGCATGCCCGGGTTGACGTGAAACGAGCTGTAGCCGTAGAGCAGCTGAACAGTGTCCGCGACAGCGCCCAGACGCAACCGGTACGACATATCCGCGCCGTCGCTGTTGGTGATTGGCACGGTGTTATAAACCTCGATCGGCACCCGCACCCAGGGATTCGCATAACCCACGTTTCGATAGTCCGAGTTCAGGAAAGTAGGCAGCTCGATCCGCCCGGCACGCACGCTCAGGTCGGGGGTGATGGCGTACTTTACGTTGGCCCACTCGAGCGTTGGCACGAACGTGTTGTTGTAGCGATGCTCGGACACAACCTGGACAACAGCCGATAGCTTGTCGGTGAACTGGCCGGTGAGCTGCAGGCCGATCTTGCTGTCGTCGGCGAAGTCGTACTTGCGGCTATGGCCGGCACCGTTCGGCTCGAATGCGGTACTCGTGAAGTCGGCTGTGTCCAGGCTCGAATGGGTCATGCCGAGCGTGCCGAAGCCGCTCAGCGTGAACATGTGCTTTGCGTTGTCCGGAGCCGGGGTGTCATCCGCAAATGCGCAAGAGATGTATGAGGCGCAAAGAAATCCCATCGCGGCGATGCTGGCGGTGCCGGTGATCCACTGATGCAAATGGCGTTTTCTACTCATCATCAAGACGTTACATCGTGTGTTGTATGCGACTACTAACGGCCTCGAGGGAAGAATCTTGATAGCTAAATGATGTTTATGCTGGCTTACTCCACTGCGCTCGAGCTTCCAGTCCGAAAAAACAACAGTCTGAGCAGTTATTACTGTTGAAGCGCAGGACCACCGCACTCGCTTGATGCTTCGTGGGTTGCGGATGGTGGCGCTGCCTAGTTAAACGAAAAACCGCAGCGCAACCTCGCATCCAAATTCGAACGATTCACGGTTCAGATTACAGCGAGCATATGAGACGACCCTCGTAACGCGGCAATCGACTCGCGAACTTCAAACTAGCGCATGGAAAAATGAACGCCTGCAGGTTGCAGGCGTTCCACAAATCTATAGAGCAGGCGATCGGCAAACGGACGCCGCGCAATCTCAGGCATCGACTGCGTCCGGTGCAAGCCGCCTTGAACGAAGACTTATGTTTTCCGCGTACAGTCGTTTTCGCAATACACAAAGCTTGGTCGGAGCTCCAAACATTGTCGATGACTACCGCTCTCAAAAGCGCCATGGAGCAGGGTGTATCACCTATCCTTTAGCTAAAAACGTATGCATATAAGACCGGCGTGGGTTGCAGCTTAGCGGGCGCTACTTCGGAGCTTGAATCCGTAGGAAAATCATATAAGATAGGTGCCTTTCCAATGGTAAGAGGCTACAACATGTCAAGCGAGCCGCACTTTGACGATCCAGATCGTCCCATGAGATTAGTCGGACAGGTATATCGAACGTTTGCAGCTTTAGTCGACACGCCTTTGCGGCAGCTTGGATTCGCAATTGGCCAAATGCCAGTCTTGTTGACGTTGAAACGTGACGGTGCTCTGTCTCAAGCAGAACTGGCAAGCATCGCACAGGTCGAGCGGTCCAGTATGGCCCAACTTTTAAACCGTATGGAACGTGACAACTTGATCGACCGCGTGCCCGATCCAGCCGACAGGCGCAGCCGACTCATCTCGCTAACCGCACGTGCTTCTAAACAGATGCCTGACGGCAAACTAGTGATGGATGAAGCTTGCGAGACGGCCCTGACAGGCTTGACAAATGAAGAACGAACACAATTGCTGGGCTTTTTGGTCAGGATCGACGCCAATCTAGAGCGAGCGAGAGCTGAGAGTTGCAGTGTATAGCGCCTATCAGCCTTCACCCACTCGAGTAGCCTCTTAAGATCTTTCCTTGTGCTTCCGGATGATCTCTATCACCTCAACTGCAACGCCTGCGGGGCAGCAGCTACGCCGGCCGGTAGACGGTACAAACGTTTGCAGCCTACTGGTGCTGAACTCCCGTCAGGCAAGGTGAACCGTCCCGGTTCAGTGGACGCTGTTGGTGCCGAGGTTAAGCCGCCAGTGGGAAAACTTGATTGCAGAGCTGCGGGTAGTAGTATTTTCCTCAGCTTCGGCGGAAGAAATGTGACCGAGGGTTCCAGCAATCAAGGGTTGTTAAACGTGACGTCCATTCCAGCTTGGTGAACCCCTATCCGAATGGTAAATCAACCGGCTGTGTTGATCTGGTTGGCTTGCCCACACTGCTAGTTCAACGCATCAAGTACAAAACTCGTGCGCATTGAACTGCTGACGCGCTAGCCAACAATGTGCAGGGCGAAGACGTCGACCACAAAGCCAACTAAAGCCATCCCTCCAGGTCGCCACATAGGTAAGATCCAAAACCCACAGGTGGTTCGGTCGATCAGCCTAAAACTGCCGATTGATAAGGTCCAGCGGCGTGCGCAAAAACAAATCTGTTATTGTTGTGAAAGTATTCGCCACTCTAAATCTTTTGCACGAACCTTCCGCTGCGTACCCTTCGTTCGCATGGGACTCATATATGCGAAGGAAGACAGGCTATTGTCATCCCTGCTCGCGCCCCGAGGGAACGCTTGGCGTGGGCGGATATAACGCGACGCGAGGTTTTGGTGGCATAACGGCGGAGGTAGTTCCACGAGGCCGCATAGGTGTAGGCGACGCCCTAGCGCGCATCGACGAGTGATCCCAAGCCGCTTGCTTGAGAGTGTCGTACTCGCGACCGTCGGCTAGCGTGCCAGCAACGTCGAACGGGAGAGGCAATTTTTGATTTTCTGACGGCTCCGCAATTACAACACGTAAGAGCCCTGTCTCGCCCATTTTTCTTTTCAGTCTGATGACCTTGCTGGCTCATTGATGACTAATCACAGACGCAGGTACGTTCCTGGTCTGGTGATGATGAAGTCAGACGGCTAGACCGTTAGTTGAATTTTTTGGTTTAGCTGCGTGCGAGGTTTATCCCTGACTAACGGCATCCTGTCCGACGTTGACCGATGGAGTGGGCAACCATCAATGCGCGCGTCGGGTAGTAGTCAACCCGAAGGAGCCGTCGGACAATCCTAAAGCGGACGTTCAGAATAATCTATGCGATCGTCGGGGTCGAAAATAAGAATGAACATCCGACTTACCTAGACAACTGCGGGCAATCGTATGCCAAGTATGGATAGTGATCACGGCTAGGTGCAGCCCCCCGATCACGCCTGCAAGATGCCGCGTCTCGCGAACGTGGCTATGCACGCCGCAAGACAGCCGCTAACATTCACCCACCCAATTGCAATGGCTTTCCTACCGGCTTGATGCGCTCCCGCCAGGTTGCTTGGAGAGCTTTTTGTTATTTTTTTAATTTGCGGATGTCTAGTATTCGCTGGTGTGAAAGAAGCCGTCTGGGAGGAAGTGGGCAGTGTACGCAGCCGTTCCATCCATCCCCATTCGTACTGTGATTTTCTCTGGGTAGTCGTAGGCCGAACTCGTTCCAATATCGACGCCAGCGCCGATGACGCCGCCGATGATTGCGTTCCCGAACGTTAGAGCTTTTGTAGACGACTTCAATTTCAGTGTCCCGTCTGCAATGCCCGGCATCTGGCAAGCGACGTTTAAATCACCGTATGCACGCGTAACACTTACGGTGCCAGGTGTTGTGACAAACCACGTTCCGTTGCTATTGGTAAGTGAGCACGATGCACCCATAATCCGAGTTCCTCCCATCGAAGTTTGGACATTTATTGATTCGGTCCGCCCACTCACGATGGAGGTGCAGCTAGCGATGAATGGTATTGCGAAAAGAGCAACGAGTGCTTTGGAAAACTGCATTTGGAGACTCCAGAAATCGGAAAGTGCGATTCGAGTTTTTTTACTTAGCCATCGTTACTGGTTTATCGGCATTTTCCGAAAATACTTGAGGACACTGAACGCTGGCACCGTCTATGGGCCGTCGCCTAAAGTTTTTGATCGATCCGCCGTTGTGCAAAGGCTGCGCCAGCACATCCCCACGATAGATCTTGTCGTACAGCGCTTAGAAGCGATACCCGGCTTCTGCCTTCGCTTTCGCGTGTAACGCCATCTGCAGCTTCTGAACACGAATCGGAGTTGATAGGTTGCCCAATCTCCACGTCCTCACTACGTATTGCGTCTGTCTTGAACTGAGGCCCCTTCCCTCCACCAGCATTACCCGGCTTCAACGGTACTACGGGCCTCTCCGTCATCCCAAGGCGCCCGGCCTGTCCCTCACGGGCGTCCGGTTGGTCATCTTTGACCACGCCAAGGGACTTCCCGTGTTGCGTACGCTTTCCTTGTGTACATGCTGTCGCCACTACCCCGGCGCAGCGACTGGGTGTCCTGCATGCTCATCCCCCCAGTCGTATCAGCCTTCCCCGATAGGGTAGTCAGGTCGGCCTGCGCATCGTCCTTTTCGAGGCTTGCTCGGCGTTCACTCGCGTTACGGCCCGCACACTCGCGCTGTCACCGATTCGTGACACGGTTCACCGAAGGCTTCAACCGCTTCGTTACCTCCACGATTGCTCCGGTTGCTTCCGGCTGGAGCGGTTGCCGGGTGGGACTTGCACCCACTGGAAAGCGCCACCTTTTCACGGCGCACACCCACAAGGAACATTCGAAACTGTCGAAAACGGCCGATCATAATGCAGAGACGGCGCGCGGGCCGGTGGCACTATGAAGGGCTTCGGGGCCTAGTGTGAGAGGTAACGAGCCGGCAACGAGCCTAGCGGGCGACATATATAGCACCTCCAGTCATCCCAGCTAAGCGGCTAAGCGCGGTCTCGCTGCGAGCGCGATGCTAAATCCCATCGGCGCTACTCTCAAGTCTCCGGGTCCTCCTGCCGATATCCCGTTAGCGACGACGAGAAAACAGCGCTCGTTGCGCCCGGCTTAAGATCGACCTCGTTTTGAATTGTGTCCACCATGAAAATAAATTCGCGACGACTAGCTTTGCTTGTGCTGTCCTCCGCGTTAGCTTTAACCGCTTGCGCGCCCGTTACAAAAATGCAAACCAACCACGCTTCGGACTATGCGGCCAAGCCGGGGCGTATCTATGTGATGACAGCCTCTGACATGGGATGGGGGCAGGATTTCACGCAAGGTTTTCAACAAGAGTTCGGGATAATTGTCCACGATTGCGGTAGCGTTGCCGGCTTCGGTGAAATCTCAGGGCTTGAACTCAACAAGAACGGCCCCATGGAAAAAGCCGAGGAGTTCCACCCCGATACGCTGCTGAGTATTTCGCATGGAGGCGGGATTGTTACGATGGGAGGTGGTAACCGCCTATCTATTGCCTATGACGCAACATTGACAGATTGGGACCTAAAACGGCCCGTGTGGCGTGGCTCTTTCAATTTCGCCCGAGGCGGCACGCTTATCCCGCTGGCAGAACGTGGAGCTGTTTTCGCGGTTGACCTTACTAACGGCCTTAAACGTGACGGTCTGCTGAAGAGCTGCAGTGAGATCAAGTTGCAACCGGGCAATCGGCTCGAGCATAACGGGACGAGTGGCGGAAGCGCACTGAGTCAACCAAGTACTACCGTGATCAATGATAATCCGCATAATCACCGACGTGGGGCGGTGCCTATGAGCTCCCTAGAAGGCCTACTGCCAGGAGATGATCTTGGTCAGTAAGCCACCATCACCCGTCCGGTCTAAGAACTGTCTGGTACTTGTTGCGCTGGCACTAAGTGCTGCTTCGAATATCTGCTCAGCGCAGCAGACAAATGATGCTTCCAGTCTCTATGAGAAATTAAATTCGAGTGTCTGGACCGTGGTGGTCAATACCAGCACTTCAAAGCAATTGGGAAGTGCAGTCGTGGTACGAGACGGGCAACTCGTGACGAACTGCCATGTGCTATCAGGTGGGCGCTCGATTGCGGTTGTCCACCAGAACGTCAGCTATGGCGCTCGTCTAGTAGCGCCTGTGCCGAGCGTGATCTATGTCTCCTCACGGTTGAGAACTTCCACGCGAACCCCGTAAGCATAGCCCCGGCCAAAACCATCAAGGTCGGGCAACGCGTATTCGCGATCGGCTCTCCGTTAGGCCGGGAAAATACCTTGAGTGACGGACTGATTTCCGGGATAAATCGTGATCTTGCCGGCGCGGTGAACCACATCCAATTCAGTGCGCCTATCTCGCATGGATCGAGCGGTGGCGGGCTCTTCGACGGCGACGGCAGACTCGTCGGTATCACTTCAAGCATGATTCCCTCGTCCGAAGCTGAAAACATAAACTTCGCCATCCCCGCCGAGTGGATCGTAGATATAGCGGCCCGAGCTCAAGTGCAGCTTGCCAGGTGGCGTGAGCAACGAGCCGCCCGCCTTGCAACTACGTCGTCGTCACCGGCTCAACCCCTGGCAAACGCTCAGGAACGAGATGGTTTCGAGAAATCGACCGTGTCTGGCATTCCGATATTGCTCAGTTCTCACGCAAACTGGCGGCAAAACTGTCAGGCGTTGTCAATCCCGACTATAACAACGGTACAGGCGCCACAACACGGCACGCTTCAAATCAAAGACGGCGAATTCCCGGTCAGTTCGTCAACTGGCAATCAGTGCGCTGGGCGCACGATCGCGGGAGTCCAAGTGTTCTACACTTCCAATCCGAACTTTAAAGGCAAAGAAGTGATTAGATACATTAGTAGTGGCGCGCCCAGTGTAACGAGGACTGCGATTGTAGACGTCCGGTAGTTTCAAAATCCGCGGTCTGGAACTCACGCTGTGGCGCAAAGACGGCAATCCACCCCTCCAAAACCGGGACGACGAAAAGTCGCAAAAGGCGATTCGTCGATCACGCGAGAAGTCTGAACATCGACTCCTATACCAGACGTCACTTGGCCTGCTGGGCGAATTGCGCTCCCCTGAGCGCCAATCGGACTCGCCTATGCGTGCGAACTCTCAGGGATCATTAGCTGAACCGTCGTCCAGCTACTGCCCGCCGTACCGGCCAACGAATGAAGAAGTGGCGCTTGTCTCGCATCGCATTCGACCGGAAAGCACTCGGCCTGATTTGCTGCCAGCCAAATCGTCCGCGTGACCCCGTTCGTGAACGCAACATATGGGAACTCAGCGACACGTTCGCCCACCTTGCGGCGGAAGAAAAAAAAGAACGATTTCATCTCGGGCACCGGTTCGCGCGCCATCAAGCAACTGATGCAGGCTAATGGGACCGGATTCGGATCGCCATGACTAAAGCCCTTTACTGCGTGGTGAAACTTGTAGTCTGACCGCCAGCTTTGCTCATCTCCGTGCGCTTGTGCGCGGTGAATGCTGTACGGCTCGGCCTTCCAAAGCTCAAAAAAACGGAGCCTGTCAACTTCGACCACGGCACGTTCGTCGTTCATGTAGTTCGACCGGCTGACGCTCATGTAGGCGTCGCCCGCCGTCGTCGCAACCTTGAAAACCGCTTCGCGTCGATAACCATACGTCTTGATGCCTTCGAAGGTCTTCATCCTTGTCCCTGAGGTAATTAGTCGGCCCTGAACAATGGCCAAAGCCCTTACTGGCGGGCGCTTAAAGGCGAAACCGGATTGCTGGAATTGCAGGATACGGGCATCTTAACGCTCGAAACCCTACAGATTTGCCGTTCGCAGTTTCACAACAATCCAGGAAAGAGCTGGAGTAGATCCGCGCAACTGGAATCCTTCGCATCGAACTCCATTCACTTTACATACAGCATCGTCGAACGGCACTTCTTCGCACCGCACCGACATGCGTAGGCCGCTTTCAGCGCTTTGCTGGGTCGGCTTCCAGCATCCAGACAATAATCGATGAAAATTTCGTCGCCGACTTTGATCTTTTTGATCGCACGGATATAGACGCGATCGTCGTCCTGCTCGGCCTCGCAATTCGGTGCGCAGCTGTGATTAATCCAGCGCGCGGAGTTGCCGGCGACAGCACCGTCGATCACGCGGCCATCGCCGATCCCGAAGAAGAAAGTGTGCCCCGCCTCCGCTTCTGATCGGCCAAACCGTCGATTTGCTTCGTATTCAGACAGTACCTCGCCCTTGTATTCAAGCAAATAGTCGCCACGCGCCATGACCGCCGACGCGAATACCCCGCGCCCGTGAATGGTCGAACGTCGTACGTAAAACCTGCGCATGCCCCTGCTCCGAATATGATGCTTGACGAATGTCCCTCCGATGCAAAATCATACCGTTCCAGACGAGATCACAGCATGGGGCTCATGCGAAAGCGCACCTATTATATGAAACGCCAGCCCGCTCGAGGTACGCTGGTCCGTAATGACGACCGTGTGGCTGAGGTATTGGGTGGTGCCAGGGGCAATCGGGTCATGATTAGATCCGTGCACGGGGACGGGACGACGCGGATCACCGCGGTGAAGTGGCAAAATCTTGCGGCGCTGGGCGCATCCCTTTTTGAGTGACCCGGGTTTAACTTATGGTCCCGCAAGTTCGCAAAGGCTCGTTCATCATGGGCAAGGTCCTTTCCGAAGCATCGATTAGGGGCATTATGTCGGAACATACGTCGACTTCGGCTAGGTAAGTCACTCAGCTATGGTCTCTCGCCTCTTCTCCGAGTCGTGCCATATCTAAAGTTCACCTACGGTCTCAGGCGTTAGCACGCGTCGGCCAGATGAACCGCGTTTTCGGGGAATCAATCCGCAGGGTATGTTGTTGCCAACAAGGTACGCTTCGATGCACGGACTCACACATCGCATGCTCGATTCAGGGAGGCAAAACGGTATGTTGGAAGCGAAGACAGCAGAGCTAGAGCAGATCGGCACGCCTCAGTGGACAGACAGCGAGGTTGTACGATATTTGCGGACAGGCGAATACGACGGTTTTTTCGTAGGATGGCCGGGTTCTAACCTGGCTGATATAGCGACACGTGCGTCGCAGCGTCTTCGAAGTGCACTTGTAACAGAGACGATGCGGCGCTCAAGGGGGTTCGAGTCTGTCTCGCGTCTCCCAGTTGACCTCCACACATGGAACAGTGAAAAACTCAAGCCTATGGTGGATGGTCTCTTCAACCCGAGTGAACGCGCGACCGTCATTCGCCTGCTTTCAGATAACGTTGTATTTGTCACCCGAGCTAACCTGGAAAAAATCTTAATGGCTGAACGGTGGCTTTCTACGCTTGGGATGTGGCCAACATATTTTTGGAGAGCGTTAAGGCCCCGACGCTATCTGGACAGCCCTGCAATATAGTCGGCTTAAGCCAAGAAACGAGGTGCTACGTGTCGATGGATTACTTTGACGAGACCGACCCATTTGCCGATTTCGTCGTCCACGAGGCTGCGCACGTCTTTCACAACTCCAGACGCGTGGCTTGTGGGCTGGCCGCAAGCGCTCGCACCGATTACATCCTCGACATTGACTATCGTATGCGGGAGACGTTTGCATACGCCTGCGAGGCATGGAGCCGGATCAGTTCGGCCGCCGATTGTCGTGGTGATCGAAAGGCGTTGATTTTGCAGCATGCCGATAGGGGGTTGCCGAGCGACGACCGAGTGAACCATGACGAATACCTCGATGTCCTTTTTGACGCCACTCGCGCTCATAACGGTTGGCAACGGCTCGCCAAGCGGTGCGAACCAAGACAGCGAGCTTCCAAATCGTTTCAATCCGCTGTCGACTGACTTGGCAAGCTTCTCGGACGTCGGCAGCGCCTAGCAACCTAGAGCCACCCGGCTTAGGAGGAAAACGTAGTGGCTGCTCCAGCATATGTCTATACGATTGCGTGCGTTGCCGTGATGCTGGGCGAACCGGAGGCCTGGTTGGAGGAAATCGCGCTCATGAATCTGGAACCGGAAGACGGGTGTCTACAGATCGTCGATAAACTCGGTCCAGGTCGCGAGGAATCGAACACGGTAACCGCTTTTACGGAAGCGGGTATCGAAGCTTTGAGAGAGGCCATCGCAGAGGTGAAGCAAGGTCAACGCCGCACACTTTAGTCGCGCTTGGGCTGTTAGCTGACGGGAACGTTACCTGCGTCTCAAAGCGACCTTCGTCTCGCTCTCCGGCTCAAGTTCGCGATCCCGACGGTCGTATCGCTCGACAATCGGTAGATTTCAAGGTAGATGTCGCCTCAACGATTAAATTTAGGCGGCTTTTTGCTCCTGTCGGTGGTTGCGTTTGATGGGTTCAAAGTTGTCTGTGCGATCGGGATTCAAATGGACCGTTTTTACGCGCTTCCAGTTTCGAGTGGGGCCTTTCCATCGTAGCGGGTTGCGCTGCTTTGCCGCCTCGTAGAGCATCGCGCGGCGATCGAGGATCTGCTGGTCGAGGTTGGCGTGCCGTTGGGCAGGCGTGACGAAACGGATCGCGCTGTGACGATGTTCGTGGTTATACCAGCGCACCAACACGGTGACCCAAGCGCGCGCGGCAAATAGAGTGTCGAACGCCTGCAGAGGATAGGCCGGCCGATACTTCAGTGTTTTGAACAACGATTCCGAGAACGGGTTGTCGTTGCTCACGCCCGGTCGACTCAATGACGGCATGACACCCAGAGCCTGCAGGGTGGCGAGCATCGTGGCACCCTTCATTGGGCCGCCGTTATCCGAATGCAAAATCACCTGACCCGGTTTGATCGCTTCACGTGCACATAGGTCCTTCAGAAGCTCGCTGGCCTGGGCGCTGCTCTCTTCAGCGTAGACCTGCCAGCCGACGACCATCCGACTGAATACGTCCATGAACAGATAGAGATAGAAATACTGCCCGCGAACTGTCGTCGGCAGGTAAGTGATATCCCAGCTGAACAATTGATTGGGCTCGTCGGCACAAACTGCGCGAGGCTTGCTGCGGGCGCGCGCTGGTTGTTCACTGCGCCGATGAGCAAGCTGTTTCTCTTCACGCAGCACCCGGTAGAACGTCGATTCTGAGGCGATGTAGCGGCCCTGGTCGGCCAATCGAGGGACGATTTGGCTCGGTGGCAGATGAGCGAATTCGACAGAGTTGGCCACCGCCAGCAGTTCAGCGCGCTCATCGGTCGACAGCTTGTGAACAGCATCATGATGGCGTAAGGCGCGCCCATCCACTGCTTCAGGACCGCCGCCTTGCCAGCGCTGCACGGTGCGCGCGCTTAGCCCGAGCACAGCACATGCGCGTGCCTGACGAGCCCCGGCTGTAGTCGCCTTGCCGATCAGCTCCTGCAATGTCGCACGCTCTTCGGGGGAGCTCATTCGTCCTCGTCCCCGAACAGCGCCTGGTACTTTTTTGAAAGTATCAGCAACGCGGCCGCCTCCGCTAAAGCCTTTTCCTTGCGTTTCAATTCGCGCTGCAGCTGCGCATTGGCCTGTTTCAGCTCGCGCAGTTCTGGAGCGTTTGCACGTGCGCTGCTCGCGGTGCCGGCCGAGCAAAACTGGGCACGCCACTGGTCCAGATGATGAACAAACAAGCCACGTTCACGGCACCACGCGCTGAGTGCCTCGGCGCTCAGTCCATGGCTCTGCTGCAATGCCAGCAGGCGATCTTCCAAAGACCAATCTTCCGGGCGCCGTGCATCGACTGGCCCCGGGTTGCGGTTTGCGGCGTTAGACACGCGGATCCACTTCCTCAAAGTTAATACGTTCATGTTCAGTTCCGCGGCAACCGTTCCTACGGACCGGTTGCCGCGTTGCAGGACCTTTGCCAGCGCCTGCTCCCTGAATTCAACAGAATACGTCTGTTTGGCATTCAACCTACACCTCTGAGTTCTTCGGATTAAGAAAATTCAGAGGCGACATCTATTGTGACGCAGAGGGACAATGCTGAGCTTCGCTTTAACGTCGCGCCGCGTTTGCTGCGTCAATGACAACCGCTAAAGTTCTCCGCGCATCTTCAAGCTCCTGAACAGCGGCGGTCAACCGGGCAAGCTCAAGCGCAGAGGCTTGTCGTTCACCCGGTTTAGCGAAATGCGCTTCTATGGCAGCAGACGCCGCCTGTACCTCACGTGCAGCTTCCGCCATCCTTTTGAGCGCCTCCGCTTCACGTTCATTAAAACTCTCGTTTGCCACCGGTTATCAGCCTTCAGACGTGTAAGAGGCTAGCGGGTGCTGTCGTGCGTGATCAGCTCGACAGGTCTAAGAGCGATGTGTATCGGTACATGCTACTCTTGGTCATTCTATCTGCTGCAAGCATTCATGGAGGCCAACACGATACGCCAGTATGCCGCTGCGGCCGTTATTTTGGCATCGGGGCGCGACCAAATGGTAGTCGTGCCAAGGCTCTCCGAGATGGTTCTCACTGGCCGACGCCAGCAGCGTGACGCTGTCCCTAAGCTAACGTACGAGTGATCATGACGAACGACAGGCCGGAATATATTGGCCCGCTCACGACCCGCCGCGCCTGCATGTCGGCGACCAGCGTCCGATACTCATGATCACGACGGTACGAAGTTCAGTCAATCGCTACCGCAGTCGCGCAGCTCAAATCGCTGTTCCGCAATTCGACGAAATTTCGTGATTTGCGTGTCGGTTGAAGCTGCCGCATCTCTCCCAAACCTTGTCGATCCACATATGGCCGGAACAAAACGTAAATCCACCCGCCCGAGTGTTATCCGTAAGCCACTGAGCAAGTCGGCGCTCTTGCCGATGTCGGCACAATCAGCACGGGAGTTGTCGCTCGCTCATCATCTTGCGCTAGCTGCCTGTCGTGGTGAGCGTGCGAATCGGCATCAAATCAACGAATTGGTCCGTTCGGTCTATATGGCCTACTACCTTCAACGCATGGGCTTCGGTGAGGTGCCGTTTGAGTGCTATGAACACGCAGAAGCGGCTTTCGAAAATGCACTAGCAATAGCGGAGAAAAGTGCCAAGTGGACAATCCACGAGCAAGACGCGCCTGTGATCGAACGCGTGCTTGCACTTCACGACCGGCAATTGAGTGAGGCGCCGATGCACCGAGTGGTGGAAGCTGAAAAACAGCTGCGTCAATTTCTGGCCGGCGAAAGCGCCTCGCCGTTGGTTCGCCCGAGCCCAAAATAGCGGCTGGTCTCCTTTTCAACGTTCACGTTGAGAATTTAGACATGCCGAACACTAACATGTCGACCGCCGTAGACGAGGTTCGAAGATGTCACCACCACAAGAGGATTTCTGTCGCTCGAAACCATTTTGTGGGCTGTTCTGGCTGACTTCCAAACCCTTCATCCAACGCAACAAATGGATACCTTTGCTGTCTCAGAAGACGGAGAAATCGCAGAGATTGAGCCTTCAGCTGCACATGGTTTGTTTCCGCCCATCCACAAATTATGTGGTGCTCTCGTCCGATCTCCGAGTTGCAAGAACGGCAACTATTGACACTGCTTGGTCAACAGGCTTTTCACGGGCGCCGTTGCGCTCCGCATCGGGAGCGAGCGGCCAAAAGGCCGCCCAACGTGCTCTCGCCCGTTTTACACTGCGGGCGCTTCAATGGCTGCTTGGGTACTGCCGTTATCGTCGGCTACCGTCGCTGCCTTCGCAGCACTGCCTGAACCACTCACTTTCTTTGCAACTCTCTTTTTAGCGACAGGCTCTGTTTTCTTCGCAGCAACCTTCTTGCTAGCAGCAACGGATTGTCTCGGCGTTGCTTCCTTCACCTCATTTTTTGTGGCGGCGGCCTTTTTTGCGGTGATTTTCTTCGCTGCAACTTTCCGCGTTGACTTCTCTGCCGCATTCGCCTTGTTGCCTACAGCAGACGCTTTACGCGCCGCTTTGGTCGCGACTTCAGCAACAGGCGATGCACCCTCCTCCTCAATCAGGAATTTGGTTCGATCTTTGACGTTCGCAAGCCATGCCGGCGCGCGTCCTTTTCCGCTCCATGTTGCGCCCGACTTGCGGTCCCGATACTTGGCCGGCTGCGGTCCCGTTCGGTACCCACGCGGTTTCGCTGTCGTCGTTGCATCCGCGTTCTCAATTTCGGGAGAGGCTGAGTGAGCCGCCACCGCATCACCTTGAATCAAGAACCGAGTGCGGTCTTTCGCTTTAGCGATCCAAGCCGGTGCTCTTCCCCGGCCGGTCCATGTGGCACCACTCTTCGGGTCCTGGAACTTGGGAGTGACCTTGCTGCCAATGGCATTGGATGCTTTCCGCCTTGACCCAATACCCAAACCGCTGTCCCCTTTTGCTTCCCTCTTCGCTTTCGCTGTTTCTTCAATATCTTCGGTGGTCAATCCGTGTTCCAGCAAAAGGCGACGAATCTGGTCTAGCGCAGACTGCGCTTTCTTTGCTATGAGTACGTCGGCTTGCGCCTGCAACTTCTTAAGCTTTTCTTGAATGACTTCGAGTGTGGGCATAGTTGCCTCCAATAGTGAATGCTTGCACTATGCCACGACACTTGATTTACGCAAGCAAACTTGTAAATTCAAAGCATTACATCCGCGTACATTGCTACTTTCGATTGCAGACTTACCGCTTCATCTTTAAGTTTGGATACTTGTGCATGAAGTTTGATATCGATTGTCGGCCGAAGAACAGCGGCGCCCTGTGTACTATTGGAACCTCATTCAGACTGTGTTGTTCATTCCTTTGTAGACACGAGCTGCGTTGCGCAAACTCAAGGATCGCTCCTACCTCCATCTTGAATCGAGGATTCGCACATCCGCCGTTGTTCTACGGATAAAGTAAGCAAAAAGAAGCATGCCCTGGAGCATTTGCCGCCGTGAGAGCAGACGTTTTTGAGAAGAGTCATTCAGTGAATCAGGTAAGTCGTAACAGAGACCGTCATTCACTCAAGCACCGCCCTATCAAGGGTAATATATCCCGCATCTGTTACGCGAGGAAATTCATATGGCCGAATTGAGTTGGTTTAACCAAATCCATCGAGAGTGGCAAGCGCTTAAGGTTCACGATGCTTCGCTCGACATCGAACAGTTCTATCGACATGTTGTATCCGCGTACAAATCGGGCTTTGCCCCGCTTGAGTCGATTGCCACGACCGCCAACGCCCTGCTCCTATCTTCAATTTCCGGTGCTCCGTATTTGGGCCGTAAGCTCCTCATGCAGATCGGCATCGACAAGCACCCCGCGTTGCGCGTCACTTATGCCCTGTCGCTCTTCGCTGGCACGGGCGGCGACAGCGATCCGGAATTGGCCAATCGCATCCTCGTCGACGTTTTGAAAGATGAAAACGCGCAAGACAAACTGAAGGGACTTTCAGCAGCGGCGCTGGGCGATAGTGCCCGGCTCGGGCGCGGCGAAGCACTTGATGTCGAGCTCGCGAAGGCAAGATACGAGATGGCATTCGGCTTTGGCCATCGCGAAGCTGCGCAGACGCTCGCGCTTTACTGGGAGAATCGCTGGGGATATTCGGCGTCAGGAGACTCGGTTCCCAACCGCGCCATTGCCCAGAAGTGGTACAAGCGTTGCGGTGAAAACAATCAAAAGATCCTGCAAACAGCGAGCCCCGTCGCTTCATAGTTGGCGCGCGGAGATAACCGTGCGGCTCCGCATCGTTCGTCGCGCGATGCTGGGTTTAAATGCCATACCGCAGGCCGACTATAACGTTGCCGGTCTTCGATTGGCCCTGGATGCGACGCATCAACCAATAACGGCGTCTGATCCGGCGCAGATTTGCATCAACCTATTTGTGCCGCCCCACACCGCATCCCAGACCATCTACACGAACTTGTCGTCATGATCAATTGAGAAATTGATCCTTGACGAAAGATTCATCAGAGCAAAATCATTTGTTGCAAGAGCTCCAACGCCTTGTTTTCGTTTAGAAGCCCGGTCCGCGCCTTCGCAGCAATTGTCTTCAGCAATGCTTCAGCGATGGGTGGAATCCCGCGCAAATGAGCAAGGTCACTCGCCACTGAAAGCGAAAGCGCTTCATCGGCCAAGTCTTTCCCAGTGTTCGACGGTTGGTTGTTTTGGTTGGCACCATCAACCGCATCAACGGGTTTCTTAAGGAAGTCTGCAGCGTTCGCTACAGTGGTGACATTTTCCATTAGGTTACCTGTAACGTCTTGGTCTGGGACGCTGACGGTTTGCGGTTGAGGCACCGTGCTAGTTTCGTCCACAAGATGTTTCGCTACCGCCGCTTGCGGTTTATAACTTGTTGCTGTGGGCGTCGCAGTCTTGCGTTTTCTTGAGGTCGGTGCGAGGAGCTCGTTCACGTGGTCAGGCACATCGTGCGTCTGTCGTGGCGTGTCGAGCCACCCCGCTGGCAGCTCTAGTACATCGGTAAAGCGTTTCACCTCGACATCGTCCAAACGCTTTTTCCCGTGCAACCGATGCGCCATGTTTGACTGGCTTAGGTTCAACATTCGGCTCAGCAGCGCTTTCGATCCATTGCGGGCAGTCAAGATATGAAGGTTCGCCTGTCGAACCTCTGGAATTGAAGGTGTGTTCGCCAGTTCAAGCGACTGTTGCTGCGCTGCCTTAGCCGCCCTGGAAACGCCCTTCGACTGATCGGTCTTCGCGCTTGCGCCGGCACCTTTCGGCTCAATCACCTTGGCCTTCTTGCTGGCTGGCGCGGGTGCAGTGCTGGTCTTTCTTGGCATATCGACATCCTTGGCTGTTACAGCTTCGCTCAAAACGGGGTGCTTTTTGTGATCGGCCGACTTATGACTTGGCGAAGGGTCCACTTGGTCATCAAATACGCTGTCAGTTGGCCTATTTTCCAGCGGAGAGCACAGTCGTGCGATCACGTCTGGTGGCAACGTTGGGTTTGGGTGATCAAAGAAACCATCGGGAAGACCAAGCGTCGTTTCCATGTGAAACGCTGTCTCGTGCGTAAAACGCTCACCGCTGACCAATTCTGCGATGCGGGCCAGATTCGAGTCGAGACCCAACGCTACATTTTCGGCACCAACAGCGTCGACGAGTACTTTGAACGCTCGAGTCTTGAATATAGATGCCGTCTGGGCGGGATCCTTTAACTGGACGGGTTTCCCGTAATGCTTCTTTTGCGTCTGCGATGCGCTGGTTGGCGGGTGCTGGCGCGCTGGACGTGGACCGCTGCCTCGCGAATCTGGACGCCCAAATGTACGACTCATAAAATTAAACTCCGAATGTTGCGCTCGCAATTGCAGCAGGAGCGAGAGTCCAGTAAGCAGTCAGACTGCTGCCAAGTAACCGAGCGATGGCTACAGCAAAAAACCGAATCTAAAATTTTGCCGAGCCTAAGCATCACAGCTCAACAATTAAAGACTCAAACTTATAAAAATCTGGGCGTTGGAAAATGTAAGCGCCTACGATGCAAAGTCCTCTGCATCAAGGCGGACTTCGGTCGCGCCGCTGCGTAAAGCCACGCGCTGCGTGACGGCCGTTATGCGCTGGCGGCCGTCAGCAAATATACGCAGCACGCGGCCTTCGCTTGCATCAGGACCCAGCCAGAAGTACTGCTCTAGCGCCGTCCTCGTGATCAGTGCCTTCACCTCGCGACCAGCGGTCACTACCGTGAACATAACGGCCCGGCCATTTTCCACGAGGGATGGTTGATGTGAGTGTTGCGCGCCGTTCATTTCTTCGTCACTTGTCAGATCTAAACCAAATCAACCGAATTATAGGTGCAAGTGTAGCAAGCTCCATGTAGCACTACACTGCCAATGAGCACACACGGAGCGTCCAGCAATGATGAACAGTCGAATACGGAGCGTTACTGATTGACGCTGTCCTTGAACGCTTTTCCTGCAGTGAACTTTACCGTCGTAGCTGCGGCAATCTGGAGCGCTTCGCCTGTTTTCGGATTGCGCCCCGCACGGGCGGCACGCGCGCCAGTACCGAACGAACCAAAACCAACTAATTGAACCGTATCGCCGGACACCACCGCTTGCGTGATCCTTGCCAGCACCTCATCGATGATTTCGCTGGTCAAGGCTTTGCTTGCGCCGGATTGTGCTGCGACTGCATCGACAAGTTCGTGTTTGTTCATCAGAATTTTCTCAATAATTAAGTTTCGTTGGTCAAACTTTACCATCAAGAATTAGGTCGGCACTAGAAGAGACCTCCGAGTTGATTTATTTGCATATGTTGCCATTCGCGTCGAGTTCCAGCCACCCACTACAGCGCGCAAGCCGAAAAGATGGCATCCGGATACACACAGCTGGGCGAACTGCTCAAGGGATCTCCCTCGCGATCTGCGCAGACACGAGGTAAAACTTCGTTGCGACCGCTGGGTTGCAACCATATTGGAACGTGGATTGTTCACCATGCATCTTGGGACAGCCTAGACGCAGACGCCGGGTCTGCAGCGTTACATCGGTTGCAGGGCGCAGCGCAAAGTGCGACCGTCGTAAAATTTGGTGTCGTCTGTTCCCGATGCGTACTGAGTTGATGAAAGGTAGCGCGGCATCGACGACTGCGACGGCGGGTCAGCTTCAATCCAGCTGCTCGGATCACATACGCTGAATACGTTGCCACTGGCGAAATGGCGACACTTGCCGGCAGAAACAGTGCCTCGAGTTCGCCTTAAGCGCTATTACCGCTCCAGTTAATCGGCGCGCTCAGTTTTCTGCTAATCATTGCGCATAGAGCATTGTCAGGCGACAGGCCTTAGCGCCACGTCGGCAGCCAACTCGCGGTCTACTTTTTGGGCGGACCGCTTCCAGCGTCAAGCCTGTAAAAATGAAGATATCAACACGCGGTTTGACCCTCGCAGTCGCACTGATAACATTATGTCGATCTGCGAGTGTTAGTTATCCTTATAGAATTTGAAATTGATAGATCGGTTGCAGCGTTCCCCTGTGACGATGACGAGCGAGAACTCCGTCTGCCGCTCGGGAGCGTCTTAAATCAAAATTGCTAGTGCCGTGAGAATCACTGGTCTCGATTCTGTGGAAGTTCGGCTGTGCAAACGCACTCGCTGCCGATTTCCTCGTTGGGCTGATAGACCCGATATTGACCCGTCTGCGGGCGTGGCTCCCGTGCGGGAAGTCGTCAATCTCATGCGCCTTCGTCGTCTGCTGCGCCTGACAGAGAACGTGCTGCACGCATCGCTGCTCGACGCGGCGGCCCCTGGTCGCTACCACCCCGCTTTCCGGTATGGCCGACAGTGCGCGGCACATGGCTACCACAGTGTGCTGTATCAACTCAACGATGAAGCTCCGAGCAGCCGCTTCCCGAACATCGGCGGCCTGTCAAACGGCTTTTACTTCTTCGAAGTGAATGACGCTTTGTGGCCACTCACTGCCCTTCCGCGTCGGGTGGTCTCGTTCCCTGTTGTGCGAAAATGTGGCTCCCAACAGAGCCTCTAGCCCAAACGTGGTTAGCGACGCGGTGGGTTCATCATCCACGGGTATCGTGTGCGATTGGCAGAAGGCCATCCAGTACGAGTGACGAAAATGGTAGATACCAGGGACTCAAGATCCGCCGCCGACTAACGCGCGCCGATTCGACTCCGACCTCGTGCACCAAGGCCGACAGCGACCTCAGCCGTCGACAGAAGCTGACCCAAAATTTTTCTGAAAATTGCTTCGATACGTGGATTGCAAGAACCGAGCGAAATCTGCCCCCGTGGTCGAACGCTTGCTGGCGCTGCACGACCAGCAAATGAGTGAAGCGCCGATGCGCCGAGTGGTGGAGGCTGAAAAACAACCACGCCAATTTTTGGCCAGCGCCTGCGCGTCACCACTGGTCCGCTTGAATTCGGACTAACAGTCGGTCTCCCCTCCGAGGATCGCGTTCACTACAGCCATGCCGCCCACCAAACGTTTCTGCTCCCGCACCCGCCTCCTGCTAAAGGCACGTCCCAAGCGCGGGGCGCTAGTGCGTTACCGCGACCGAGTTGCGGAGGTGCTGGGCGAGGCGCGGGACGGACGCGTCATGATCCGTTCGCTGCACGCCGATGGGGTCGAGCGAAGCAGCGCAATGAAGTGAACTGGGTCGCCCTTTACCACCGCGTTCGTCACGGTCCCCAAAATACGTCGATCGTTTCTGCTGCGGCGGATTTCGCGATGCCTACTTCGTTTTGCCACTGCATCGATGAGTTCCCGTTTTTTCACCTTCGCGTTCCCCGATGTAGCGAAAGACCGCCTGTTACCTGTCGGGGCAGGAGAATACTGCATCAGACATACCTCATTGGTTTATGAGGCAAAGCTGATCTTGTCGGGGCACCACTCGACGTGGCGCGGCCGGTTCTGCAAAGTCGGCAACTGACGCGACTGCGTCATCTGCTGCCGCCCTGCTCTCCCGGGAAATCCTGTTGGCAGTTGTAATGTGTTTCAGCACGTCATCTGCCGACGGTCTAGCCGACAATGCTATTCAGGCCGTAGTAATTAATACGCTTTACATCCTATTTATTACAAACGTTCAATAAACCTCGCGTTTCACCGTTTGCGGGCCGGAAAACTATTTTTAAGGCGCGTTGAGCCGGAAGAAGTTTGCGGCAGCGTGAAACATTCTTGCATTTTATGCCGCCGCCCTATGCTGGATATGACTTCCAGGGTGCCGACAATTCAACGTTGATTGTTTCACGAATTGCAGAGCTGCGGAATGATCTGGCACGCAGGATGTTGCGCGGTATTCGAGCAACAGTCGGTTAGCCGCCGTTCCAGCACACGGTCCGCCCGCGATTCAGCAAACCTCGATATTTCCCATCGAATGGCGGCGATGGACTTCCGATGGTCCAGTCGATCTATTGCCGGCTAACGATGCTCTGAACATTATGAGAAGACTTCCCCTGTTACCTCAAGTATTTCGCGGAGAGCCAGTGGTGTCGCGCTTCTGGCAGCCTTCAACGGTTGCAAAGTTAACTTGCGAATGGTCAGTTTACTGAGTACGCTTTCGGGAATTAAACGCTCAGCGTGTTTTTTTTCGTTGAGCGTTCACTAAATCAACCAGCGAAGAACTTTTGGCTGACCAGTTTCACATGGAGTCCAGGATGACGACTGCTGCTCGAGCACGTGCAGAGAAGCCGATTGTTTCGATTAATCATCAAGTAAGACATGTGCCCAAGCGCATGCCGCTGTCCGCGATAAAAGCCATCGCCGACAACGCCAGCGGCATGTTGGTCGACGTGCGCGAAAGCATGCTCGCGCCGCACCCGCGAAAAAATCCGCCTGTCTTCACGACTGCCCAAGTCGGAACTCTTTGCAGAATCGACCGTCAACGAGCCAATTATTTTCTCCGCGCTGAATCCGAACTTCCGCAAGGAACTTTGCATGGAAGCGGCCGTAGCCGCGAGTTTTCGCTAGCCGAGGCACGCGTCTGGATTGATAAGGTTGCGCCGTTCACAAAACGACCGACGGGAGTCAAAGGGAAAAAGATTGCAATCGGAAACTTCAAAGGTGGCGTGAGCAAGACTACTACCGCTATGACTCTTGCGCAGGGACTTTCGCTTTTCGGGCGTCGAGTGCTAATTATCGACTTGGATCCGCAGGCCTCTTTGTCTGCACTGAACGGGATCCTTGCAGATAGTGAAGTGTCCGACGAACAAACGGTCCTGCCACTTATCTACGGTGACGTTAGTAATTTAGAGTACGCGGTTCAGGCGACTTACTGGGACGGTATTGACCTAATTCCAGCAAGCGCGGCCTTGTTTGGCGCAGAATTTTTCCTTCCATTTAAGCAATCCAAGGATTCTTCATTCCAGTTTTGGGATGTGCTTAATAAAGGAATGGAATCTTTGTTGGATACCTACGATGTAATCATCATCGACACGCCCCCAGCTTTGTCCTACATGACTATAAATGCGTTCATGGCTGCGGACGGCTTGATTGTGCCTACGCCGCCAAGCGCGCTGGATTACGCATCTTCAACACAGTTTTGGAGTTTGCTGTCCGATCTATCCGAGAGCATGAAACAGGTTGCCCCTCACTTGGATAAAAGCTTCGATTTCATTCATGTCCTTCTTGCGAAAGTGGATCACAGCCAAGCTGCAACCCACATTGTTAGGGAATGGATAAACAAGACGTATGAAGGGCTGGTTCTGCCGGTGGAAATTCCCACCACGACGGTTACACAAAGCGCAGCAGCTGAGTTCGGCACGGTCTATGACATCTCAAGATATGAAGGAAGTCTGAAGACGTATCAGCGTGCCCGGGAGGCGTATGACCGTCTGGCTGAGCTGATTGACCAGGAGTTGGTAGCGTTGTGGCTGTCAGATGCGGAGGTCGCATGAGCATTAAGGATAGGTTGGCTGCCAAATCTGCCACGATTGGGTCGAATCCAAAAGTCCTCAAAACATCTGATGAAGGACCGGCCCGCCCAAAGACGGCACCCGGTCAACTGATGTCATCGATTCCCTTCCTCGCGGAGAAGGAGCGTGAACTGAGCGCAATGTCTCAAGAGAACGAAAAGCTTCGCGAACAATTGCGGAGCGGGGGTGTTAGCGAAGTAGCCATTTCGGAACTGCACGAAGTACAGGGACGCCGGCGCAGGCTGACAATGGAGCAGTATTCGGAACTCCGAGAAAATCTCCGCCAAAACGCGCTCGTGCAAGCCATCACCGTTCGCGCAAGGGACACGGGCGGGTATGAAATAGTTTCTGGTCATAACCGGGTCGCGATATTCCGCGAGTTGGGAAGAGAGCGCATCCCGGCTGTCTTCTTCAAGGAACCGGATGACACAGCAACCGAAGCGAGCGCGCTGTACGCCAATCTTTTTCAGCCAGATCTCACCGACTACGAAAAGTATTTGGGATTTAAGAAGTTGCTTGAACAAACCGGAAAGCAACAGAAAGACCTAGCTCGTGAGTCCGGAGCGGACGAAGGTTCGGTCTCTCGGTGGATGTCATTTGGGGACCTTCCGCCCGACGCTATTGCAATCATCGAAACAAAGCCGTCGTGTATTGGGGGGAGGGCCGCGATGGCGCTAGCTTCCCTTTCGCGAGAAGGGAAATCCGACGCGGTCGTGCAAGCGGTAAAAGCCCTCTCTGCAGGGAACATTACTCAGGAAGCGGCGGTTCGACTTGCCAAGGAAAATAAGACCACGCCAGCCAAGCCGGTTCGAGCAGCGCCAGTGACCTTTCGTCAGGGTGCAAAAGTTTATTGCAAAGTAATCGGGGCGAAGGAGACGATTCGAATCGACTTTCATTCGGAAGAGGCGCGAGTTGCAGCAGAAGAGGCAATTCACGCTGTGCTGGCGAATTTCTCAGGGTTGAAGCGATAGTCTCACGGTGAGACTTATTTAAATTCAATCACTTACCGTTTAGAACAAGAGATCGAAATGATTTAACCAGACCTAGAAAAACAGAAGCCTTCGGTTGGCGCCGAAGGCTTCTGAATATGGGCTTGCTGTTGCTCACCCCTGCTGCTTCACTTCCCCGACGGCAAATCGGGTAAGGACTCACATCTCGAAGTGTAGCGGATAGCGATCGGCAGTCAAGCGTTTGCCCTCCATTTTTTCAAATGGATGCATGACTATGCTTATCGCGCAACAATTCGTTGCTGGCGAGGGTTACGATCGCCCCTCCCCTCTCGAAATAGATTCTCCAAACCTCGACAATGAAGCACGAGGGGACTTTGCCTGTGATCGCTCCAACTTGCCCTGGATAGTCTTCCGGGCAGCGCACCGTGCTAATCACATTGCAGCCATCCCTTCACGCTCGCGCGCCCTCCTCGCGGCACTCGCCCGTACCGTTGACGCTCAAAAGCCGTACGCCGCTATTTTCGCCCGTCGAGAGCTACTCACCGGTCGTGCGTTGCAGTCCATGCGCACGTTTTATCGCAGTCTTGATGATCTCGCCGAAGTCGGCCTCATCGTGCGAGCGCCCCAGAGACGTCATGGTGATGCCGGACTCTTCGGACGTGCCTATATCCATCTCACGGAAAAAGCAGCCGAACTGCTCGGATTCGTGGAACAAAAAAATCCACCGGCTTTGGCCGAAACATCAAAACTCACAAGCGAAAGGCCAGCCAATTCAGAAGCTGACGCCCAACACTATCCTTTGCTCATACCTCCGTCTGCCACGGTGGCAGACGGAGGTATATATAAGGATCTATTCCCTAAGAATCAAAAGAGACAACCAGGAACGCTCCCGCTGGACCTTCAACGTTTGCTGAGTTTGGGTTTTCATAAATTTTTGGTTTTCAAACTCATGCGAGAAGCAAAGCAGCACGGCAAGCTTTTGACGGACGTGGTCGAGGTAACTTGGGAACACCTGAGGGCGGCAAAACGTCCCATCAGCTATCTCCGGTCTTTGCTCCGCTCGCCGGTCGATTTTGGACACCAACTTCGCTGTCAACACGCGAAGATTCAAGAACGACGCACACGATTGAATGAGATCAAAGCTATCGACCATCTGGCAGCACATCACGCCGGACAAATCTTTTTCGACGAAGCCATCAACCGCCGCTTTGAAATTTCTGCCGACGGTAGCGAGATCTCTATTCGCGATTACCGTGAGCCCTGCGCTCGCGTGTCCACGGCTGGTTGGAAACTGGATTTCGCTTCGGCCGTTAGAGCCGGTCGCCTTTTAAGCGCTTTGCCGTCTCACGATGCTGCGTTTGCCGAGAAATGCAAGTCTGGACATTCGGTCGCCAGCGCCACTAATCGCGCGGGAAGCAGTCCGAAGGAGGGCGCAAGGGCAATCATTGAACAGGCCCCCGTTGCTGCTATTTCTGCTCGCCTCGCGGACATGAAACAGCTCCTCCGGGCCACATGCGCTGGCGTTCGAAAAGATTTGGCCGCAATCTAATTCCACGAACTGACGGCCGAACCATAGCTTCGAGAAGTTACGCTGAAACTGCTTGCTGCGCCTGTTCGCCATCAAGGCAGTCTTCAAATCGGTCTATCTTTGTACGCCGCCTTGAGGAGATGGCAGAGAAGGCGGGGAGCGAGCAAACACCAACACGAACACTCCGCATCTGCAGGTAACACGTAATCGTAGCTGCTGCCAATAGTCGTGAAGGTCGGACGAAAGAGACGTGGCGTGCACTTCGCTAGTTAAGGCTGCAGATCTGTGATCCCTAGGCTGGACCATTGACATGCAACCCAATACTGTAGGTTCTTGATACCCGTAATGAAAAATAATTGGTCGATAGCATACGATCATGAGCCTCGTTCGGGAGGAAGCACGCAGAGGCGATGGTCCCGGCGGCCCTGTCCGAAGTCAACGCCCGACACTAACGCATTCCCTCACGGAATGAGTACCAACGACAGCAGAAAACAGACCCTGCTGTATGTGCCGTTACCGCAATCAGCAGCAAGTCAGTAGCCGATTCGAATAGCTAGGGTCAAAGGCAATAAATTAGTACCACTAACGATATACGGAGCAACTCCGTCTTAAACAGGATGGAGCTCTCGGCAGGGTATGCCCCTTCAAGACGGCGGAGTTGATAGATTCACGGCGCCTTGCCCGCATTAAAGCGCGACCTGTTCAGAGAGGTCCCCAACGATGAAATGATCAGAATGAGCCGCCGTTCGAGGTCAAGGTCAGGCTACCCGGGCGGGCTCAAAACTGAAGCGCAACACCAAAGCGTATAAGGTGTTGTAATGCACAAAGCGAATCAGTACGAGCAGTTGCAAGCCGAGGAACGTCTAGAGATCGCGAGCCTGCGTCAACGGGGCTCGAGTATCCGGGCCATGGCCCGCATACTCGGACGCTCAGCCTCTACCCTCAGCCGTGAACTGAGGCGCAATAGCTCTGTGCTCGGTTATTTCCCAGCGGCGGCGCACGCGCTCAGTTCGGCCCGACGAGCGGACACGGTCACCACGCCCAAGCTTGGGCCTCACAGCGCCTGCTGGAGGGTCGTCCTCACGCTGCTCGAGTGGCGTTGGTCACCTCAGCAAATCTCTGGAGTTCTCAAGCGTATGTTTCCGACCGATCCAACTTTGCAGGTCTCGCACGAAACGATTTACACGACCATCTACGCTCACCCAGGCGGAGAATTACGGCGCCAACTCATTGCTTGTTTGCGTCGTGCTCACCGCGCCCGTATGTCGCGCACGCGGGTAATGATCGCCGCTGGCAAATTCCCAATATGGTCAGCATTCACGTGCGCCCACCTGAAGTCGAGGATCGCGTTATGCCCGGGCACTGGGAGGGCGACTTCATCAAAGGCGAAGGCAATCGCTCCTCAGTTGGCGTGTTGGTGGAGAGGACCAGCCGTCTGGTACTGCTGGCCAAGATGCACGATGCCACAGCCGAATCTGCACTGGCCGGCTTCTCGGCCAAGCTCAACTCGATTCCCGAACACTTGCGTCAAAGCTTCACTTACGACCAGGGGCGTGAACTCTCACGACATCAAGAACTTGCCGCTCAAACTGGCGTGAACGTCTATTTTTGCGGTGTGTCACGAACATGAGCGAGAGCTTGTGATGCTGTATCGAAGATGGGAGAAGGCCTCCCGAAGTCGGCTTGCAGGAGCAGGCTTCAAACCGCCCGGTGCTGCTGCGTTTAAGAGGCGTGGTGGTGAGCGACCGTGGAAAAGGCGTCCGGTCAGGACGTCAGGTAAGTGTTGAGAAGATGAGCGAAAGCGAACCGTCCGATGACGCATCGTTATAGACATAAAGTATTGCCAAAACTGGGGTCGCACAGAAGCTCCAGGATCAGTCGGGACGATACCTGTTTACGGACCCGTCGGCATTCGGTGTATAGGCGGCATGAGCTCAACACAGGCTTTGATACGGAACGTGAGAACCTCGCGCTGGATGTAAAGGGAAATGACAAATGGCAAACACCATGAGGAAGAATACCGATGCCAGCGCGAGGGACGGAGTCGCCCGTAGTAGTGATGAAGCCCTTGTAATGAGGGTGGAGCGAAGGGGCGGCGTTAGCCTGTTGACAAGTGTCGCCAACTCGCGATGCGAGGATGAGTGACATGGCATCAGCAAAACCATATTGCATTGCAAAGCGTACGGTGTGGGAAGCCTACCAACTGGTGAAGGCCAACCGAGGTTCTGCTGGGATAGACGATGAGACTATCGCGATGTTCGAGCAGGAGCGGTCCAAGAATTTGTACAAACTGTGGAACCGGATGTCGTCGGGGTCGTACTTCCCGCCGCCGGTCAAGCAGGTAGAAATTCCGAAGGCCAAGGGTGGCACGAGAAAGTTGGGAATTCCCACTGTGTCTGACCGAATTGCGCAAACTATCGTCAAGCTTCTGATCGAACCGATACTCGATCCCGTGTTTCATCCAGACTCATATGGATACCGGCCGGGCAAATCGGCTAAGCAGGCAGTTGCTGTCACGCGAAAGCGGTGTTGGCAATATGACTGGGTCGTGGAATTTGACATCAAGGCGGCATTTGATTAGATCGATCATGCGTTGTTGATGAAGGCGGTGCGACGCCACATCAAGGATGACTGGATCTTGCTATATATCGAGCGGTGGTTAACTGCGCCGTTCGAAACTGCAGACGGTACCCGCTTGCCTCGGCAGAGGGGGACTCCGCAGGGCGGGGTTGTTAGTCCCATCTTGATGAATCTGTTCATGCATTATGCGTTTGACTGCTGGATGTCGCGGACTTACCAACAACTCCCTTTTGCTCGCTATGCCGATGACGCGGTAGTTCACTGCCGAAGTCGCGAGCAGGCGGAAGAAGTGATGCGGGCCATTGCATCGCGGCTGGATGAGTGTGGTTTGACGATGCATCCGGAGAAGTCAAAGATCGTGTATTGCAAGGACGGTAACCGCACCTTAGCTTATCCGAACGTGCAATTTACCTTTCTCGGTTTTACGTTTAGGCCCCGAGAGGCAAGGAGCAGGTACAACCGGCTATTTACCAGTTTCTTGCCGGCAGCGAGTAACGATGCGCTGAAGCGGATGCGGCAAACGGCGCGGAGTTGGCGGATACATCGTCGGACTCCAGCCACGCTCGATGACCTCGCGCAGCAGTGCAATCCAACGATACAAGGGTGGTGGAATTACTATGGGGCGTTCTATCGAACGGCAATGCATGCGATCTTTCAATTTGTGGATCGGAAGCTCGAGTGCTGGGCCCGACGGAAGTTCAAGACACTGTCGCGACACAAACGGCGTAGCGCTGAATGGCTCCGCAAAATGGCGGCTGTCTATCCACGGTTGTTCGTTCACTGGCGTATCGTTGGGGCACCGGTTGGCTGACGGGAGCCGTATGAGGCGAGAGTCTCACGTACGGTTCTGCGAGAGGCTTGAGGTGAAACCCCTCGGGCCTACTTACCATCCACATAGCCTGTGGCAGCGCGGAACTTGTGAAAATACCAATGGCCTGTTGCGCGAGTATTTACCCAAAGGCACCGATCTTTCCGTGCATAGTCAGGCAGACCTCGACATGATTGCCGACAGCTTGAACAATCGACCTCGTGCCACCCATGCGTTTCATTCTCCCTTCGAGGTATTCGCCGCGACGCTACAAGCAGCGGATCTAGCAACGTCATCTAAACATTAACCTAGCTGTTGCACTTCGACTTGAGACCGCCCCGCCTTGGCTTCAAACGATTGTCGCCGAAGTCTCAACTCGAAGGTTGTGCCTCCAATGTTTGGTAGGACTGCTTCGTTTACGCGTTGAGCGTTTAAGGTTGATTAAATAATTTGGGATTTGCGTCCCGACGCCAGCTTATACAGCTGCCGCTTCCGGGTTTCCTGCAAAGCAAAACTGTTAGACCGGTTTGCGAAGCTAAGCGAGTGCGGCGTAGCGATAGGGGAGGGCACTCATTCACCTGGATCTGTAGTGCCTCGCGGACATATTCTCTAACTTCAAAAGAGCAACTGTTAGTCTGGTCTTCCGGTGCGGGCTCTTAGGCCTTCCTCAACGACGGCGTGTATTATTTTGGCGAAGTCGTCGGGTGCTTCGACGCACGACGTATGGCCCGTATCGAGCACCACTAGTCTCGAGCCCAGAATGCCATTGCACAGGCTTTGCGCATGGGACAAGGTGCGAGCGGGGTCACGGTTTCCATGGACCACCGCGGTGGGAATAGCTGATAGTTCATTGAGCATGCTTGTAAGATCCGTTTGTTGCAAACTGCGCAGGCTCTGGACGGTCGCTTCAGCGGTAATGCGGCGTGGATACGTCATAAACGAGTCTACAAGCTCGGCGGGACAGACTCTTCCAAGCGAGCGTTCGGCCATGGCTTTCCACAGCGGTAGACCCCATGTCTGACGGACACGCTCAATGACTGATTCGACGTCGCCATGTCCCTTTGTATTCGCTCCGCTATTGCTTAGCACGAGACCAACCACGTTGGGTTTCGTCGAACGTAAATCAATCGAAGCGGCGAGCGCCGCGATCGGTGTACCAACCGAATGCCCGACCAACACGGTTGGTCCAAGCTCCCCTAGTAGATTAGCTACACGCGCTGCAACTGAGTGAAGGTCGTGTGGGCCCGCACCCTCGAGCCAGCCCACGCCAATCGCTCGAAGTTTCACGATTCTTGTAACGGGCGCCATAGCGTTTGGTGGAATGAGGGCGCCCGGCAAGAAGACGAGGGTCGGTCGGTTTTGGGTCTATGACTAAGATGGAACGTGGATACTGCCTGAGTCATTTATCTACGTCTGTTTTGTTATTCGATGGAGCGGCAACATCTTGACAATCCACGATCCCGCGGTTCAGTGATTCTTCAAATGATACGTCAAACGTTTTTCAGCGAGGCGGTTGCCGCGCGGGCAATCAGCACTTCCGTTGGCTGCTCACCTCCTTAAAAATAGTGTTCTACTCATTTTGATTCGACTAGCCGGCACCCGCATAAATGAGTTTGCACGACGTCGTTTCACTGTCGGTAGCACGAACCATGTACTAACACGGCATTTATGCGCTTATCATTCGCACATCCTGCAGCAGGGGGCAACGCCTATGACGTAGACGTATTCCCTTTGTTAGCGCTTTCGCAACTAACGATCTCTCCACAAACCCTCCACCGGACGGAAGCTAATTCAGTGCGCCAACAGTTTGCACGCGACCTGAACGAAGCTCATGCGGCAGGTAGTGATGTCCTATCCCGAAGCAGAAAAGACATATGGCCGATACGAACCAGATTCTGCGTTTCCGTCAGTGTCCAACACTCGCATTTTTTGCGACAGCGAAAAACGTCAGCTCAGGTAAGGTAGCATTTTGATCGACACGCCAGGAACCAGCAGTGCACAGTGACTACCTAGTTTTTGTGGATGAGAGCGGAGACCACAGTCTCACCTCGATTGACGACGCTTATCCGTTATTCGTCCTGTGCTTTTGCATCATCAAGAAAAGTGACTACGTAAATACGCTTGTTCCGCGGATCAAAACTCTCAAAATCGAGACCTTCGGTCACGACTGCGTGGTACTCCACGAGGCGGACATTCGCAGAAAGCGTGGCGCCTTCTCAATGCTAAGCAAGGAGCCGCGAGAGGCTTTCCTGGAAACCTTGACCACAATCATCGAGGACCTTCCGATGACGGTCGTTGCCGTCGTGATCGATAAGCGCAAGCTTAATGAGAAATACAGCACCCCGTCCAACCCTTACCATCTTGGAACCCAATACGGCCTTGAACGGGTATGGGAATTTCTCAAAATGAACGGGCAGCACGAAACGAAGACCCATGTAGTTTGCGAAGCGCGCGGAGCTAAGGAAGATGACGATCTTGAATTGGCTTTCCGGCGGGTTTGCGACGGTGATAACCGGACCGGCAAGCCGTATCCGTTTGAAATCGTGATTAACGACAAGAAGGCGAATACTGAGGGGTTGCAGATCTGCGATTTGATGGCCAGGCCAATCGGTCTCTCGGTGCTACGGCCCGAGCAAGGCAATAGGGCATTTGCCGTTCTTCGAGGAAAATTCTTCAGCGGAGCAAGCGGCGCGATCGAAGGAAACGGATTGAAAATCGTGCCCTAGAAAAGCGAAAGGCCCCAGTAGTACCTGGAGCCTAGCGCCGGCCGCGTAGTCGCAACCCATTTAGTCAGTGCGTCAACAACCGCTGCTTTTATCATAGTCGACTGGGGTATCTCACGCAAGATTTTTGAGGTCCCGTTAGCATAAGCGGCTGCCCTAGCCGGCAAAAAAGTGTCGATTACCGCAATTTAAATAGATGCGTGTCTCCACCAAATGCTTTGAATTTTCGACCATCAGAAGGGTTCGATCAAAGCCAAACGCTGGCTGCCAAACGTGTGGAAATATATATAATAAACAAAGACTTAGGGGTAAGCGAGGCTGCTAATTGTTATTAGCAGACAAGCGTTTAATGGTTAAAATAGCGTTATTTTGATTTGCGGCTGTGTTTTGGTCGTAAACATCTGCTTTAACCGGGTTTTTAGAGAGGGGAGGGCGCCATCGCCAATCGCGAGCAGCAGCTGGAACTGCCGACGCCGCGTACCTATACGCGAACCGATTTCACGGCGCTGCGCGCGTTCGTTCAGCGCATAGACGCAGCGACCATTGCGCGCCGGTATTTCGATCCCGATTTGACGCCGCACGCGAGGACACCGGACACACTAGACCGGTATCTGCGCACGATGCTCGATGACCTGGTGCAACTCGCGCTTCGCAATGGGTCGGCCGCGCTTGCCACGCACCTGAAAGCGTCGATCAAACAGCACGGCAGCGCCAAGCTCACGGCGGTGACCCTGCGCATGGTCGAGCAGGCGTCGACGCTCGCGGCCGCGGCCCCGTCGCTCGATCATCAGGTCGGCTTGTGGTTCCGGCCGCTCGTGACCAAAAGACTGATCGGGGAGGGGATCGACACTCTCGGTCAGCTGGTTGACTTCTGCAATTCGCACGGCGGCAGTTGGTGGCGTTCGATGCCGCGCATCGGGCCGCACCGCGCCCGCGTGCTCGTCGCCTGGCTGCGCCGTCACGAGAAGCACCTGGGTAAAGGCATCGACGCGGATGTGGATGCACGTGCCCTCACGCCGGCGGTGGGACTGGGCCATATCGTCGTGATCGGTGGGTCGATTGACGCGCCGCAACTGGCGCCGTTCGAGCGACTCGCAATTCCGACCGCGCTCTCCGGCGAGCACGGCACAAACCGCGCGCGTGACTTCGCGTTCATCCGGGCCGAGCACGACCTCGCAGCGGTTCACGCTTATCTGAATCGCTATCGCGACCGGCCGCCGACGCTGCGCGCGTACACGCGTGAGCTCGAGCGGCTGGTTTTGTGGCTCGTGATCGTTCGGGGCGTGGCGCTCTCGTCCATGGCGGTGGAAGACTGCGAGGCATATAAGGATTTTTTGAAGGCCCCGATTGCCAGTTTCGTGGGTCCGAAGCGCCCACGTTCAAGCGGCCGGTGGCGACCCTTCACGCCTGAGGGCTTGTCGTCCGAGAGTCAGGCGTACGCGGTGCGCGCGATCCGAGCGGCGTTCGCGTGGCTTACCACCGTACGGTATCTTGCCGGCAACCCGTGGAGCGCGGTCACGGATCCGGCCACCATCACGCGCGAGGTCGAAGTGCAGGTGGAGCGGGCGTTGTCGACCGATCTCTGGGCCCAGGTGCGTGCCGAGCTGGATGCCCGATGTGAGTGCGAGGACTTGGGCGGCGTTACACCGACGGAGGAAGAAGCACGCCAATGGCGTGCCGCTCGAGCGGCGGTTCTATTGATGGGTGACTCGGGCTTGCGCCGCGACGAAGCGGCCCAAGCCCGACGTGAAAACCTGAGCGTCGCCGTGGTGACGACGGGCGGATCGCGCGGATCTGCTGTCGGGGTTCCTGCGAAGTCCTTGTCGAAGACGTCGCGCAGTAAGGCGTCGCCCGAACAGACCGTGACCGTCTGGGCACTGACCCTGATCGGCAAACGCCGCAAGCAACGCACGGTGCCGGTGAGCGCAGCGACGGTCGCCGCGTTGAGGGCTCACTGGGCCGATCGGGACCGAGACTTTGATGCGCAGTCAGTGGAGGCTCCCCTGATCACGCCGCTCGTGATAAACGGCACCAATGCGTCGCTTGCAAAACACGACGGGGGCTTGGACGGAAACAGCGAGGCGCCGTATTCGGCGGACGCGCTTGCGCGACTCGTTCGCGAGTCGGTGCGACGCATCGCCGGTGATCTGCTGCGCGAAGGCGGTCTTTCGTATGAGGCGCATGCGAAGTTACTCGCGACATCGGCCCATGCCTTTCGGCATACGTTCGGTACCCGGGCAGTGGCCATGAACATGCCAATTGATGTCGTTCAGCGCATTCTTGGTCACGCGTCACTGCAGACTACGTCAATTTACGTGCGCGCGGAACGTCAGCGCATGCTTGACGCCGCCGCCCAATATTATTCAGAAGACGCCGGCTAGTCACTGTCCTCAGACAGACTCAACAAAACCTTGGCAGGCACGCGGGGTGCGTTTCTCCCGTCAATGGGAGAAATTGTGAATTCAAAAAATCGAGCGGAATGCGCAACCTGGACCGCGCGTCATGTCGCCGTGGGCGAAATCCAGCCGCGCGTTTTAGTGGTGGATGACAATGCAAATGCGGCGCAGGCGCTAGCCGCCTATTTGTCATTTGAAAATGTCGAGTGCCGCGTAGCCTTTGGGGGCGTAGAAGCGATCAGTATGGCGACGCATTGGCTCCCCCATGTCATCGTCATGGACATCTCGATGCCTGAATGCAACGGCTTCCAAGTCGCATTCGCGCTACGCAATGACGAGCGCACTTGCGGGATTGCCATCATTGCTTTCACCGCATTGGACGAAAGCGAGGTGCGCCGGCATCTCATTGATAATGAATTCGATGGATATTGCCAAAAAGGGCAACCGCCAACGAAGCTGTTCGGATTGGTCACGAACTTCATGCACTAGCTATAGTTTTCCGGGGATGGGCCGTTGTTGAGCACAATCGTGGATCTGGCATCGTCTCCTATACGGTCAACCTGGAGCGCTCCGCTGAGGCCCCTCGCGATCGCCCAGCGATGTACGACCCGATGCCAAGCCCCTTTTTTTTTCGCGGGTTCTTCGAAGAGGATCCGTTAAAGGGGACTGGTTATTGGCCCGGGTGCGAATCAGGCACCCGCTGGGATGCTGTTTGTAATCGCAATGCTCCGTTCGTCGTCACATCTGCTCGCGCTAGCGACCTCTTCAACCTCTGCAACCTCCTCGGGCGCGCCGAATCGTCCCACAGGAATAAGTTCTTTCTTGATGTTTGGATTTCCAGCGAACATTCCGTTATCAATCAACATCGGCGCGATGGCACTGCCCACGCGCGTTTGGCAGTGGTGACGCGTAGCCGTTAGTCTGGCCGGTAAGTCCAGCTTTGGAAGCAGCATCGCGGGACGACCGACACGCCCTAGCTGGGGGCAGCAGAGGAGACACAAACCTCTTTTTTAGTAAAAGGCCTGTCTTACCAAAAGTCCGTCCCAAAAAGGATTTTTGCTCGAGCGTCCTTGCCTTGTGATCTTGTGGGATGGGAATTGAATAGCTTGCGATCTGGCACAAATCGATCGCTATGAGTCATGCGCTTCGTAAGGCGGGATACTGAGACCCTGGGCTATTGTGTAGACGGTAAGACGCCGCCAAAATTGCCGCGGATCCACCGGTCCGCGCGGCGGCAAGTCTTTTTTTGTCTTATATTTATCGTCACCCACTCCCCGCCTGGCTTTCGCAAAAAAGAGGTTGCGCCGAACGGTGTCATCAATAAACTATCGAAGAATGCCGTCTTGGGAATGGGGTTTGCGGGCCCGACGTTTTAAAGTTCGCCGCTATTTTTTAAGGCAAATAGCACACCTCTAATGATTTCGAGCTGATCTAACGCAGCGCGAACAAATTCCGATGACAGAGACAACGCCGAGCGAAACTCCAGCCAGCAGGCCCATTCAGCCCCTCAAGGGAAGCTCGCTGGATTTCCCTGTGGTGGGAATCGGCGCGTCGGCAGGCGGAATCCCAGCCCTACTTCGATTGTTTGAAAACATGCCCAGCGATACCGGCATGGCCTTTGTGATCGTGCTTCACTTATCTCCAACGCACGAGAGCGTTGCAGACCAAGTTTTACAGCGTTCCACCAAGATGCGAGTTGTTCAGGTGAACGCGGAAACAAGAATTGAGAAGAATTGCATTTACCTCATATCGCCATCAAACAACTTGTCGATGATGGACGGTCATTTGGGAGTCACGCATGCCGAGCGGCCAGTCGGTCGGCCCGTTGCAATCGATTTATTTTTTCGAAGTCTAGCCGAGGCGCACGGCGCCCAGGCGATTAGCGTCATTCTTTCCGGGTCCGGAAGTGACGGTGCGGTTGGCATCGGTCGCATCAAAGAGTTCGCCGGAATCACTATCGCACAGAGTCCTGAGGACGCTGAGTACGACGACATGCCGCGCAATGCAATCGCGACCGGGATGGTGGATATCGTGCTTCCGGTGGGCGATATTCCCCAAAAACTAATTGAACTGTGGAACAACATGCGGGCAATCGAGTTGCCCCCGTCCGATACAGAGCAAGCCGCCTTAACCGTTGATGCGCCTGATCAGACTGTATCTGCTGAGGAAGCACTACATGGGATATTGGCGACCCTTCAAACGCGCACCGGCCATGACTTTCACCACTACAAACGTGCGACGGTACTGCGGCGCATTGAACGACGTCTACAAGTCAACGCCCTTGCCAGTCTCCCGTTGTATCGGAAGTTCCTGGACGATCACCCGGACGAAACGTCGTTGCTGCTCAAGGACATGTTGATCGGAGTCACAAATTTCTTCCGAGATCGCGACGCGTTCGAGGCACTCGAGCGTGAGGTAGTGCCAAAGATTGTCGCCAAAGAGCGAGAACTTGACGAGCCGGTACGTGTGTGGGTGGCGGGTTGTTCGACAGGGGAGGAGGTCTATTCATTAGCAATATTGTTGTCCGAGCGTTTGCCGGAGGACACTGCGTCGCCCGCGATTCACCTGTTCGCGACCGACATCGACCAGCATGCCATCGAAGTTGCCAGAAGAGGCAGCTATCCGGAGTCGATCCTCACGGACGTGCCACCAACTCGACTAGATCGATTTTTCACCCACGCTCGCGAGCGTTACGTGATCAACAAGTCGGTTCGCGAGAAGGTGCTATTCGCGCCTCACAATCTCTTGCGCGACCCTCCCTTCTCGCAAGTCGACCTCGTGTCATGCCGCAACCTGCTGATTTATCTGGACCGCACCGTTCAACGACAGATCTTTCAAACGTTTCACTTCGCACTCAAGCCGGGCGGCTTTTTGTTTCTGGGTAGCTCGGAATCGGCTGAAGTTGCGGATGATTTATTCGTAGCGGTCGATAAGAAAAATCGAATCTACCAAGCGAAGGTGCTCACTTTACGCCCGCGGGCGTCTGCTGTGCCCGTTAGCCGATCGCCCGTCGGCCAACTACAACTGAGCGTCGCGGCGCGGCCAGTCGTCCAACAACCTCGGTTGGCAACGGCTGACCTGCATCGGCGAGCGATTGAACACGCCTCATCCCCAAGTGTCATCGTCGACCGCGACGCCGAGGTCGTGCACATGTCAGGTGAGGTTGGACGGTTCTTTCATTACATGAATGGCGAGCCATCACATAACCTTCTCACACTCATCCACCCTGATTTACGGCTTGAACTACGCACCGCGCTGTTTGGGGCATCACAAAAGGGAGTAGACGTCGCCACACGAGCGGTGCGATTTTCGCGCGACTCAACGCCCGTGTACATAAGCATGTTGGTGCATCCGTACCATGATCGAGAAACAGGCGCAGATGTCCTGCTGATTTCGTTCGTCGAATTTGCAGACGACGCGGTGCGCGCAGGCAGCGCGACCAACCATGACACTTTCGCTATACACGATTCCGTTACCGTACAACTCGAAGCAGAACTGCAACTTGCGAAGGAAAACCTGCAGTCGTCCATTGAACAGTCGAGCGTCTCGACCGAGGAGTTGAAAGCGTCCAACGAGGAGTTACAAGCGATTGTTGAGGAACTCCGTTCAGCGAGCGAGGAGCTGGAAACGAGTAAGGAAGAGCTGCATTCAGTGAATGAAGAGCTAGTGACGGTAAACGCTGAGCTGCAAGCGAAAGTCGAAGAGACCGCCAAGGCCAACGATGATCTCGAGAATCTCATTGCCTCAACGAACATTGCAACCATCTTTGTAGACCGGGCGATGCGCATCAAAAGTTTCACCGCACCGGCAGTTGGCCTGTTTAATTTGCTCAAGTCCGATAAGGGTCGGCCTTTGCTTGATCTCACGCATCATCTGCACTACCCCGAACTTGCCGTCGATGCCGCCGCTGCTTTCGGCAGCCTGAAGATTATCGAACGTGAGGTTGAAACAGACGACGGACGTTGGTTTCTAGCTCGATTGTTGCCGTACCGCACCGCCGACGATCGCATCGACGGGGCCGTCCTCACGTTGATTGATGTCACTTCTCAACGTCAGGCCCAGTCCGAAGCGCGAAAAAGTGAAGGAAGGCTGACGCTTGCGGCGCTAAGCACCGACGACTACGGCATCATCGTGAAGGACATGGACGGCGTAATCGTCAGTTGGAACAAAGGCGCGGAGAAAGTATTCGGATACAAGGAAGCCGATGCGATCGGAAAGTCCATCGAGATGATTTTCCTGCCCGAGGACCGTGCACAAGGCATTCCACAGGCTGAGCGGATACAAGCAGCCAACACGGGGCGCGCGGAGGACGAGCGGTGGCATCTGCGCTGTGATGGTTCGCAGGTCTACTGTAGCGGCGTCGTGACATTAATCGACACGCCCAACTTCAGGGGTTATGCGAAGATCGTTCGTGATGTGACGGACAAAAAAGGGATCGAAAATAAGCAGCAGTCGCAGTTGACATTCGAGCGCGAAGTGCGTCTGCAGGCCGAAGCCGCCAACCGCTTGAAAGATGAATTCTTCGCTGTGTTGTCGCACGAACTCAAGAACCCACTGAACCTGATTCACGTGAAAGCGGAGTTGCTTACGCGTGCCGTTGAAGCCAGGGGTATCGCAATCGTTCAAGAGGCAGCCGAGGCAATCCAGCGCTCGGTCATCGGCCAGGCAAAAATCATCGACGATTTGCTTGATCTGTCGCGCGTTCGTACAGGCAAACTGGCGTTAGATCTTGGATCGGTTAACTTAGCGATGGGAGTACGCTCGGTCGTAGAGGCGAGCGCGGCTGACGCGGCGATGAGCGGCATTGATCTATCGATGTCAGGAGTTGACGACCCTATTGTTATTTGGGCAGACGCTGTCCGCGTCGAGCAGATGCTGTGGAATCTCGTGCGCAATGCGTTGAAGTTCACGCCGCGCGGGGGACAAGTCACAATTGCGCTCTCCCGGGATGACGGGCATGCATGCATCGAAGTCGCGGACACAGGTCGCGGCATAGCGCCAGATTTTCTGCCGAGAATCTTTGACATGTTCAGTCAAGCGGAAGCGGCAGGAAACCGCGAGCGCGGAGGGCTAGGAATAGGCCTCTCTCTGGTCAAGCAATTGTCAGAGATGCACGGCGGCCGGATCGAGGCCCATTCTGCCGGCGCCGGGAAGGGCGCGCGTTTCCGTCTTTGGCTACCGGAAAGCCCGACGGCGCGTCGATTAGAACCCCCGAGCGGGTCTCGCGATTCGAGCACGCTCAAGGAGTTGAGAGTTCTGTTGGTCGACGATTCGCTTGAAGCACTCGACGCATTCCAGATGCTCTTGGAACTCGAAGGGGCGCACGTGCAAGCAGCGACGAGTGCAGAGCAAGCCTTGGCAACTGCGGGCAATATTGATTTCGATTTGATTTTGTCAGATATCGGAATGCCGGAGATGAACGGCTATGAGTTCATAGCCGCTTTGCGAAAGCTTCCGAGGATGGCGAAAACACCTGCGATCGCCGTCACCGGGTTCGGACGCAAACAGGATATTGCGAAAGCGCTGCGTGTTGGCTTTGATGCCCATCTAGGAAAGCCCGTCTCTTTACCTCTTTTACTTGGTGCGATCGAACGGATTAGAAGGGCAAAATCTCTCTAGGAGCGATGGGCTTCGTCATGCTTCAGCCGGCGCCTTGAACGGAAATGGCTGACGCTATACGGCAGCTCGCTCAAGCTCCCCGATGCGTTGCAAGCATCAACGGAATGCCTCACCTCCTTCTAGGCAAGCTCTGGGGCGGCCGATCCCGACAACTTCGAAGGCTCTCTTGAGGGCCACAAATGTCGAAGTACGGAATAACTGCGAATATGAACGAATAAATTGCGGATATGCCGCTGCACGGGGCAGCACGCAGGCTTCATTACCTATTGGACAAAGCCATTGAACGACCTCCGGGCAGGATAGGCATTCGAAGCATATGGGTTCAGCCTGCAACGCATTCGCAAAATTTGAGTTCGAAATTGAGAGCCTGTTGTAGCGACGCAACTCGCAGTTATCCTGACGAGACATGCTACAAAGCCTTACCAGCGCTCAATCTGGGCACGATTGGCCGTTCGCAGGTTATTCGTTCATATTCGCAATTTATTCGTTCTTCGACATCTGATATCGGTCACGGTAAGCGAGCGTCCTCGGCGGCTCAAGCGGTAGCGCATAGCGTTCCTTCGCCACTGCCCCTAACTGTCGTGCTCGATTACAGATGCGCAGCGGCAGGTGGTCCGGAACGCCTCGAGCTGGTCCGGATCCACGGCAGGGATCCGACCGCCAGTTGAGGAGCAGATATTGCTATGCGGCCCGTTTATCTCCATGTAGAAAGCTGGACTTGGAACGATGGCCTAGATAGAGAAAGTTTAAACTGTCCGGAAGACCGAGGAAAGCGAGCGCGCTCAAACATTTACTCTGCATTCGTAGATTGTTGCCGCAATTCGAGCGCGCTTGGTTATCCAACACTATTTGATTTTTACGTAGGGTGGCGATATGCCAGTGGGAAGCGATGCATCGGAAAGCTATCTAGCTTCGGCAGAAGCTTGGTCCTGCGAAGCCGTATTGAGGAATTACCGCCTGCTTTCAGAGGCAAGCCCAACGATTTCTTGGACAGCAGGACCTGCGGGCCAAATCAATTTTATTAGCGAAGATGCACTTCGGTCTAATCCGGATGATCCGGCCAATCCAACTCTTAGCAACATCCGCTGGGAAGACCTCCTGCATCCAGATGACGTCGAAATGACTGCCGCCGCTTGGCGCCGCTCAGCTAATAGCGGACAGAATTATTGCGCCAGGCATCGCATGAAGATCGGCGGCATATATCGCTGGGTGTTGTCCCAAGCTAAAGCGGTCATAGCGCCAGACGCGAGCATTCATGGCTGGCTAGGGAGCACCGTCAATATCGACGAAACCATCGCCGAAGAGAGCGGGCAGTTGCAGGCCGAGTCACGCTACCGCTCGCTCGTGGCCGCCGCTAGCGCTGTTGTATATCAATGTAGTGCGGACGGACAGTTTGCATCGCCTCAGTCCTCGTGGCAGCGATTTACAGGGCAGCCCTGGGAGGAACATCAAGGCTTCGGGTGGAGTCGAATGATTCACCCGGACGATCGGACCAAGGTAGAAGCCGCTCTTTCAAAGTCCGTTGAGACCGACGCGCCGTACCGTGTCGATGTGAGACTGTGGTGCTCGGCCGCCGGCGATTACCATCGTTGTCGCATTAGTGCGGCAGGCACTAGTGTTCTGTCCCAGAAATAACTTTACATAGTTTCGCCACTTTCTTGAGAATGGAATCGGCTGTTGCAGTCCACACAAACGCTCGCTTGTGCTGGTTGTACTGCTGAACATAGCGCTCGATACTGGTAATCAGTTGGCGCACGTTTCTGAATGACCCGCGTCGGATCGCCTGTTGTGTAACCAGTCCAAACCAGCGCTCCACCTGATTGAGCCAGCTCGAATAGGTGGGTGTGAAATGCATGTGGTACCGCGGATGTTTGGCTAACCAGGCCTTGACCTTCGGATGCTTGTGCGTCGCATAGTTGTCGACCACCAGATGAATCTCGAGATCAGTCGGCACAGCCTGGTCGACGTGATTCAGAAAGGCCAGAAACTCCTGATGCCTATGGCGTGACTTGCATTGGGTGATGACTTCGCCCGTTGCCGTATTGAGCGCAGCGAACAGGGTAGTCGTCCCGTGCCGGATGTAGTCATGCGTTACCCCTTCGAGATAGCCTAACCCCATCGGCAGCACGGGCTGCGTACGCTCCAGTGCCTGACACTGGGTCTTCTCATCGACGCACAGCACGAGTGCATGGGTCGGAGGGCTTAGGTATAGCCCGACAATGTCGCGCACCTTCTCAACAAAGTACGGATCGGTAGACAGCTTGAAGCTCTTTGAACGATGGGGCTGTACGCCGAATAGCGACAGATACCGGGCCACCGAACTCTTAGAAATCCCTGTCTGCGTAGCGGCAGAGCGCACGCTCCAGTGTGTCGCCCCGTCCGGCTTCTCGTGCAGCACCCTGGCCAACAGTTCTGCCACCGCTTCATCGTCATGTGTGCGCGGACGGCCCGGGCGGGCTTCATCATGCAGACCGGCAAGCCCCTGTGCGACAAATCGCTTCTTCCAATGCGTGATCGCCGGCGGGGTCACCTCGCACCGCAAAGCGATTTCCTGGCTCGTATGACCGTCAGCGGCCATCAAAATAATCTTTGCTCGACGGACCAAAGAATGAGGCAGAGAACGCGAGCGACTCATTGTTAGCAATTGCTCCCGCTCCAGCGTCGACACCGAAATCTCGATTCCCTTGCGTCCCATGATCGCCTCCCTGTCGGTCATGGCTTTATCGTAGAACAACAAATATTTATGTAAAGTTATTTCTGGGACAGAACACTAGGGATGAGCGCGGCAGTGTATTTGAGTGGGTAGGCATGATCGCAGACGTTGAAGATAGCCTTCAACAGGCAGAGCGCCTGCGCGAGGACCAGGAGCGCCTCGCGCTTTCGATTGAAGCTGCGGAGATCGGTACGTTTCATTGTCCGATGCCATTGGGCAAGATCATTTGGGACGCGCGTTGCAGGCAACATTTTTGGCTTGCACAGGATGAGGAGGTCGACTTCGACCGCTTTTATTCGATAGTTCACCCAGATGACCGAAAAACCATTCGCGAGGCGGTGACACGAGCCGTTTCGAATACGGAACCGTACGACATCGAATATAGAACCGTGTCGCCGCAGGGCGCGATCCGATGGATCCGCGCCAAGGGGAGTAGCTATCTCGACGCCAGTGGCCGACCGGTTCGATTTGATGGCATTACCATAGACATCTCAGCTCAAAAAGCGCTGCAGGCGCAACGCGACATGCTGTTGGAGCGCGAGCGCATAGAGAAGGCAGCGGCGCAAAACGCCAGCCGCCTGAAAGACTCTTTTCTCGCGACCATTTCCCACGAATTGCGCACGCCATTAAACGCGATGCAGGCATGGATTTATCTTTTGCGTCAAAACCATCGAGATTTTGACCTCGTGTTCAGAGCACTCGATTCTATCGAGCGCAATGTCCGAGTGCAGTCGAAACTCGTCGATGATCTGCTCGACATTAGCAGCATAACCTCGGGCAAGCTGTTTTTAGAAATAGAGACTGTCTCGCTTAAAGACGTTGTCAACGCTGCGATTAGCGACGTCAAAGCGGCCGGCTTGATAAAGGATGTTCAAATCGCCACTGCAACGGAGTATGACGTCTCGGTGGGGGCCGACGTATTACGACTTCGACAAGTTTTCGTAAATGTTTTGGACAACGCAATAAAGCATTCTAAGCCGGGCGGTTTTGTGAAAGTTTCGCTCGATATTCGAGCGAAACATGTCAAGGTCTTGTTTGCCGACAATGGGAGCGGAATCGCGCCCGATTTTATGCAACGTCTCTTCGAGCCGTTCACACAGGCCGACGACGCGATAGGTCGTCACCATGAAGGTCTTGGCATAGGCCTCGCGATCGCTGCAAATATTGTGGACCTTCACGGGGGATCCATTACTGCTCGAAGCGAGGGTATAGGTCGTGGCAGCGAATTTATTGTGACCCTCCCACGTCTGGAATCGGCTGACGTCTTGGAGACAGACTCTATCGGCGAAAACTCGCTACGGGCAATCGAGGCTCCTCGCTTTGATGGGGTTCGGGTTTTAATTATCGAAGACAATCTCGATGCGCTTGAAGCAATGGCGGCGGTTTTCAAGATGGAAGGCGCGCAAGTGTCGACAGCCGAATCGGCCAGCGCAGCTCGTCATCTACTGTCTTCTGGAACCTACGACGCCATTACATCGGACATAGGGATGCCAGGTGAGGATGGCTATTCGTTAATGCGCTGGATCCGTGAACAGAACATTTCCACGCCAGCCGTCGCACTCACCGCTTTCACACGTCCTGAAGATGAAGCCCGGGCTTACCACGCGGGATTTGACCGTTTCCACCCTAAGCCGGTCCATCCGCCTCAACTACTCGCGCTGGTAAGCGATATGCTGTTAAAAAACGCAGGCACGGGGCCACGCGACACGGGCGCAAGCTCAGACGTTGAGGTTTGACGATCAGCACTCATCTCTCTCGCTCAGTTTGAATCTCCAATGTGCTCCGCCATATTGCTCAACAGTGATGCGCCCGGCTTGGTGTGGCTAATTGGCGGGCGCATCCTGGCATTTTTAGCCGGTACAGTTCGACGGTTATTGCCAAAAGGGAAAATCGCCCACGACGCTCGTCGCCTTGATCAATCACTTCCTAGACTGAATCGGCACCTGCCGGAAAACAGGTGCGAAAGCGCGTACCGCCCATCGTTTCGTCGGCGTCGTAAGTTAATGTTCCATTGAGCCCTCGAACCAGCGACACGATCACTTTCATTCCCAGTCCAGACATTTTCTCTGGTGCGAAATCTGCCGGCAGCCCCGGACCATTGTCCGAAACCGACAAACAAAATTCATTCGAATCCAGCCGCGTCAAGCTCACTTTTATCTGAGTGGCGCCGTATTTTCGTGCGTTCGTTGCGAGCTCGTTGACGATTAATCCGATACGCCCGATTTGCTCACTTAGCAGACTAACCGACACGGCCTCGACAATGATGGGGGCGCCCCCCGTTCCCAACACATCTGACAAACCGCTGCACAGCCGCCGCAAATAGTCGGCGCAATCGAGGGTGGTTACCGTCTCGTCCAGGTGCATGTGTTGGTGAACTTGCGCGACGGCGACGATTTTGCCTGCGGCTTTAGAGATCTCTAGCGCTCCTGGCGTGCCGCGTAGTTGCACGCTTTGCAATGTGAGCATGTTTGCAATCAACTGCAAACTATTCATCACGCGATGATCGATCTCCTTCGCCAACAAAGCCGCTTGCCGGTAAGCCGCCTCTTTTTGTTCGATCGCGGCAGATAGATCGGCGATCGCCAGTCGAGCGGAGAGGCGGAGCTCAAGTTGGTCCATCACGACGCTTGCAAGGTCGCTCAAGTGGTCGATCTGATCCTGACTAACCGTGCGAGGTTGAAAGTCGAGAACACACAGGGTCCCCAAGTTGAACCCGTCGTTGGTTTGCAGCGGAATCCCGAGATAGAAGCCAAGGCCAAATTCGCCCGCAACCAGAGGGTTGGTGAGGGTCCGTGGATCGCGCGGAGCGTCGTTCACTAACCATGGGCCATCCTGCATGACCGCCGATGCGCACAGGCCCATATCTCGCGTGATTTGCTGCACATCTAAGCCGTGATGCGATTTGAACCAGATCCGGTCCGTATCGACGATGCTCACAATGGCGACCGGCGTACCCAGCATGCGTGCGGCTACCGCCGTCACGTGGTCGAAAGACCCGTCTGGAGGCGTATCTAAAATATCGTATCGGCGTACCGCCGCCATACGACGGTTTTCATGCGCTTGCGCAGGCGTAGGGGTAATCGGAAAAACATTGGAACTCATAGCCGAGCCCTTTGGTGTGAAGTTCACATGGGCGATGGATATCGTCACATGTCTTGACGCGCATTAAAAAGGAGGGCGAAGGAAGGAGTATACGCGCTTCACTGAGCCTTACTGTGAACCCAAGCACCGCGCGTTGGACATGCATAGCAACTCCTGATACTTCCTCGGAGCACCCCTCATGCCTATTTCAGCACTTTTACGCCCGCGTCGAACTTCTCGACCGCCCGGCAGCGCTTCCGGTGATTAACTCACGAGCTCTCAACTGGTACGCCGGACGATACGTCTGAAGTCACTTAGGTTGCGTAAAAAATATTGCTTTGTCGTGATTCTGTCGTCGAAAACTGTCTTCGAAAACAAACCAAAATCGCGCCAAAAATTTGCACGAGTCCAAAATCCGCGCGGTGGTTCTTCGTACCTAGACGGGCTTAAACATTGTCATTTAAACTATGACCACGAATCATCCAAGGGGAGTTCGTAGCAAATTATTCAATTGAGGATCGAATCCGTGAAAAAGCCTACACGCTATGGCTGGTTGATGGGGCTATGGAAGGATGCGCGGACGAATATTGGCGGCAGGCCCGCGAAGCTGTTGAAAACGAGATCGCGTGCGAGCAGTTAAACGACGGTGGAAGCGGGGTGCAAAGAGACTGACGGGCGTCCGCTGTCAAACGACACAAAGTCGTCCAAAAAGTGTACTAAAGTCGTCCATTTTTCGGTTTTCGCGACGCTACGGCAAAGATTTTCTTTGAAAATCAATGCATTAGAAAATTGACGGAAAGTCGTCCTGTTTGGTTGATACGTAGGCTGCGGAATTTCGCGAGGTTGGCTGAACGTTTTGCAATCCGAACATAGAGTTACGTGGTCACCGATGAATCGCGCGATACGCACCACACGCGCTAAGGCTCGGTTCCAAACGTGCCATCGAGGTGCCCCGGGCTTATTGCACCAGGAGCAACGGCGTCTCTGACAAGAGCGTGCGGAGCAGGCGTGTGGGCGATTGGGACGTCGAGACCAAGCATTCTAAGAAGATATTTTGCAATGCGAACAATCATCGATTGAAGTGTATCGATCCATCTCGAGGGTTAGGCCGCTCGCGATAGGTTGCGGCAGCGAGGGTCGGCGCCCAGCATGAAGGTGAGCAGCACCCGATAGGGAGAAGTCAATACCACTGGACGTAGGAGATGCAGGAGACCGTGCGTGTGCGGCCGCGACATAGCAAAATTTCCGGTTCGCTTCTCGCGCCGATCATTTCGCGCGCCAAACCAGCGGCGCCTCGTAACTAATCTATCGTGTGTCGAAGGAGCTTTCGTGGGGCGAGGGTATTTGCTTGAACGCGGGTTTGGCGAAAAAATATCCCTGCATCAGTGCGACCCCGTATGCAGCGAAGAAGTCGCGCTCGCCGCGCGTCTCGATTCCTTCGGCGATTACCCTGATTCCCAGCGCGTTGCACATTGCAAGCACGCTGCGAACGATAGTCTGCCTGACGCTGTCCGTATCAATGTTCCGTACGAGCTCCATGTCGAGCTTGATGAAGTCCGGCTGAAAATCCGCCAGTAAAGTCAGCCCCGAATATCCCGCGCCGAAATCATCGATCGCAGTCTGGAAGCCGAACGCTTTATACGCCTTGAATATACTAACAAGATGCGGTCGACTTATGATGTTTTCACCCTCGACAGTCTCGAAGATGATTCGCTCGATCGGAAACCCATGCTTCTCTGCTGCGGCAAGGGTGCTTCGAATACATGCTTCAGGCCGGTATACCGCGTTGGGCATAAAATTAATCGAGAGCAGCGACTTCATCTGAAGGCTTGCTGCCTGTCCGATCGCGGTGGTTCGGCAAAGCTGATCAAATTGGTAGCGATTGGTGTCGCTGACCCTCGACAACACCGATGCTGCTGATTCTCCGTTGGGGCCCCGGACCAACGCCTCGCACGCGAAAATCATTTTCGATTCGATGTCGACGATCGGTTGAAATGCGAAAGCGAGTTCGATAGGATCCGCAACTTTGGAGCCGCACCCAGAACAAGAGGATAGCTGTATCGATATCGGAAATGCGGATTTTTCTTCGGGTGACATAGTAATTTTATTCTCGACGCGCGGCTAAATTGAGCCGGGCGTGTGACACGAGCGCGGCAGCATACTTCGCTTAACGGCGGTTTAGAACAAAGGCTTTAGCGTTCTCGCAAACTGAATCAGCCCCTTTTTACAATCTGGAACGGTGGCTGGTGCGCCAAGTCAACAACCGGCCACCCAAGACAGCGCACAGACACACCGTCTCCGTGGAGCAACAAATACCGATGTCGTGTTTGAGTAACGTAAAAAATGCATATTTCGATGGCTTTGGTCTCATGAACTAGGTAAGCTGGTCTCCTCTCAATCGATCTCTTGCCCTCGGTTTCAGGTCGATTTAAGCCGGCTCATGCCGGCTTCTTTTTGAACGTGTTCCGGACTTGGTTCACCCGCCGTCATAGATTTACCATGAACGCTTTCGAACAACCAGCCGTCGAAATCCATGTACGCGAATCTGCCGGGCTCTGGATATGGCATATCCTCGCCACTCAGAGCCATACGTTGTCGGTAATGCAGTCGGGATCGACGGCATATCGTTCATCAGCCGAAGCAAAACGAGACGCCGATCTTGCTCTTACGGCTTTGAGGCGCAGTCGCATCTGTCGCTCTTGATTTGAGGTGTGATCACGAATGGCTCAAATTGCTGCGGCGAATCGGTGGAAGCTCTACTTTTCAACCGCACTGACATCTACTCCGTGAACACCTGCCGTGCGGAGGTTAAGTTATCAACCGGCGTTCCCGCCAAGATTCGCTGCACCCGGTCGAAATCAACCGGCTTGACCAAATGGTGATCAAATCCAGCTTGCGTCGCCAGTTGTCGGTCCGACTCCTGCCCATATCCAGTGATGGCCACCAATACCATTCCTTCAAGACCTGCTTGTTTCCGGATGCGGGTCGCAACCTCATAGCCGTCGATTCCTGGCAAACCGATGTCCAGCAGTGCGACATTGGGTCGATATTGGATAGCGATATCCAGCGCGGTCAGGCCATCGTATGCGGTTCGAACATCATGGTCTAGTAGCTCTACGAGCAACGTCAAACTGTCGGCCGTGTCAACATTGTCATCGACGACCAGCACCTTCAGGCCGCGTGGTGCTACGTCCGCCGTTTGGCCGTGAAGCAGAGGCGGCTTAAGCAAGGGATCTGCAGGCTGCGCTGCCACGGGAAGCCGTACGACGAACTCACTGCCCTTTCCCAAAGCACTGTGAACTTCCACGCGCCCGCCATGCATTTCTACCAAACGCTGAACCAGCGCTAACCCGATCCCTAAGCCACCGCGCGAACGGGCTAACGATCGTTCCGCTTGAGTGAACAGATCGAACACATGCGGTAGAAGTTCTGGGGCAATGCCAACACCGGTATCGCGCAGTCGCATGACGCATTCATCGCCCTCGCGCTTGACGCTCAACCCAATATGACCACCTTCGTCGGTGTACTTGGCGGCGTTAGCGAGCAGATTCACGGCCACCTGTTCCATCCGGTCCGCGTCGGCATATAGCCAGATGGGTTCTAAGGGCACCGACACCTCAAGTTCCTGCTTGCGTTGGTCCATCAGAGGGCGCGTTGTCTCCACCGCATGCTCTACGATGGCGCTCATGGCGACGATTTCACAACGAAGCTGGATCCTTCCGGTAGTGATACGGGAGACCTCCATGAGGTCATCCACCAGACGTGTCAGTTGAATGACCTGACGCTCGATGATGATGCGGGCACGCTGCTGAACGGGATCCTCGTTCCTGTACAGACGAAGCAGACGCACTGCGTTTGAGATGGGCGCGAGCGGGTTACGAAGTTCATGGCTAAGCATCGCTAAAAACTCGTCCTTCCTGTGGTGAAGATCCGCCAACGATTCGGTCTGTGCCTGTAACGTTTGCTCTAGTTTGGACCGCTCACTAATATCGCGGATATTGCATTGCGCAACGGCGCGATTGTCTGCTAGATAGACATTACTGATGAATTCAACGTCGGCCGTTTTTCCATCTTTTGTTTCGAGTGGCAAATGGTCGTAGCGAACATAGCCCTGCTCTTGTAGCTCTTGGTAGACGGCTTGACTACCGCGTTTATCGCGAAAAAATCCTATCTGCCACAGCTCCTTTCCCAGGAGTTCGTCCTGCGAATAACCAAGCAAATCCGTGATGAACCGGTTAGCGTCGATAATCTTCAAGGTGATCGCGTCAAGGATGAGAATCCCGTCCATGGCGCTTTGAAACAATCGCCGGTACTGGACCTCCGAGGCACGCAAAGCACTTTCCGCCTGTCTGCGTTCGGTGATGTCTTCAATCTCGACCAGGATTAAGCCCGGATGGCTGTTGCCTGGCTCCAATCGCCGAGCATTCACACGCATGGTCTTGTCGCCGATTGTCGGAAAATTATGCTTCACGTAACAGTCGCCGATCGCTTGACTACCCGATTTCACATCGTCAAGGAGGGCTCGGAAGTCGGGCTGGTTCCATTGACCATCACCAAGGTCATAAATCGAAACCTTTTCCGTCTCGCCTTGTGTGACGCGAAAGGTTTGATAAAAGGACCGATTAGCCATCTTGACTTGAAGGCTCTCGTTAAGGACGAGAAATGGTTCCCTTATCGTCACGATGATCCGCTCCGCATAGGAAAGCAAATCCCGCGCACGCAGCCCTTGCCTGCTACGGACTGCTTGGAAACTTCTTAGGAGGCGGTTCGGTCGCATGTTAGATATCCAGGTAATCGACGCAGTAATCGTCCCACTCGGGGGTCTTGCGCAATACCCAACCGGCACGATACTGCTGAGCTTCATTGTCGTGATCCCAGTTCAGAGTCCACGCAGGCCAGTGACCATAGCGCAACACCCAGGCCGGTCCTTGTGCAATCAGACTTTGACGAGAAACGAACTGCGACAGCACCCCTCCGGCGAGCAGGCGATTGACCTCCTGAGCTGCTTCATTGTCGTCGACACATGCATAAAGACAGTCGTTCACCGAGAACCAATATTTTCCGTGAGCGCCCCCGGCACGCGCGGCCAGGCCACCAAGCGGGATAGGGCCTCGTACAACGACGCCAATTGGCCCTGGGTCTTCGATCAGGATGTAGTGCGGATAGCTAAACATTGTGGGTTGAGCATGCCGTAAGGGCCGCTTCACCATGAGAAGGCGCAGTAACAGCGCAGATCTTTCGGGGGCAGCCGGATCCACATGCGCCCCCGAAAACATGCGAAGCTCCATGTCACCGTTGGCCTGGCTCACCGCTTCATACCGGGCCAGGGCTGCGCCTACGGCCCTGGCCGAGAGATATACACCCTCGAGAAATCGTGGATTGTCTGATCTCAAATCATGGAGCGCCTGGAACACGCGCTCAATATCGGCATTGTTCATCGCCCACCTTTTCATTTCGTTATGTTTATGGGCCGGGCCTAAATGTACGGCCAAGTTTTTAAAGTATCGGTGCTGACATTTCTGCAACAGATCGCGACATGAGCGCATTGATTTGATTGTGGCGCCTTGTACTAGGAGTTGCTAGCGGTGTTGATAGGTCACATCGTGAGCGCGTGTGGCAGCACATTCGGCGGCATGCTCTGCGAGCAGACGGCGCATCGTCCCCAGCAGTATCGGTACATCGATGGGCTTGCGCAGAAATCCGTCGTATCGTACAAAAGCGGGCGGGCTAGGCTCAGCCGACACCAGGATAAAAATAATTCCGGCCAAACCAGGCGCGTTTCGGATATGGCGGCAAAGCGCACTGCCGGACATCCTCGGCATGCGCCAATCAGCCACCACGATATCGACAGGATGGTCACTCAAAACCTCAAGGGCCGCCTGGCCATCACCTGCGGCTTGTACTTCGTACCCATCGTCTTTGCAGCACATTTCCCAGGCTGCCAAGGCCTCCGGCTCATCGTCCACCAACAATACCGTCGTCATACACCGCTCCTACCTAACACAATGTTCGTCGGGCGCACGGCCCAAGGTGAACATCGAAGGTGATTGGCTGCTTTACCTATGTCCCGCTCTTCGCATCGGTTCGATGTCTATTTGCACCTAACTTTCGCGGTTTCTTAGAGCGCCGCCAGCGGCAAAGACTTGAGGGATAGAGTGGACCGCCAACAAGCCCGACTGACCCGCGCGGGACGATGCCGTAAAACAGCACATCAACGTAGCGCAGATCAATGCATTGCTACATATTAATCAATTTTACGTACGTTTGACGAATTAATTACAATATGGTATTCGATATATGGTTTCGGGAATCGGCGACTCAGCGATTGACTGACTCAATCCCCGTTCCGCAAGGAACATGGTCTAGCTTTTGCGCCGTGAGGTCGCTCTCCGGGAGGAAACATGCTGGTCTTAGCATCCTGACCGACGGCGCCGCCCGGTAACCGGATTTCTTCGTCGATGAATCTTGAGGCACTGATCGAGCCCAATTTCGATGCCTTGTCGATACCATCACCCCGTCGAATCTCGCGTGCGGGAAAACTTAGAACGATCCACCGAAGAACTAGACCGCACTTAATTTTTGATAAACGTTGAAATCAAGGCGTGTTCGCTGCCGGCGCTGTCATCTTTGACAGTTTGTCTCAACCGCTGCCGCCGATATAGTTGGGCGCAATGCGTTGCGTTGCGGCATATCGATTCAACCGAGGTACGTTCAACGATTCTCCTTCCAATAAGGTCCAATGGCGTTGAGACTTACGGGATATCCGATAATCCAGCTAGTAGCCCGATGCGGGAACAAAGTTTCTAGCGCAGCTGGCCTGCGGCCTTCGCCTCACACGATCCACTGAAGGAGCGCGTCTTTCAGGCGAGTGCAGTGTGTCTGATGTGTTGATGTTCGATCAAAGCTGCGGTAGGCGAACGAATGACGTATCGAATCGCGGCATTGTCAAGCTGTCAAGGTGGTCGCTTAGTTGTCGCTGCATTTCTTGCAACATCCCGTCAACGTGACAGTATCGCTTGCCCCAATCGCCGTTAGGCAGTTCATTACTCAAGGTCGAACAATGCTCGATCGGCCCCGCGCGTTAACGACTCATCCATCATGTTTCGGAATTCTACTGTAAGCGCCCGGCAAAGTCAGGGGTGAGCTCAATCATGGGACGGGTGGTACCCAGTTATGCGGAAGCAATTCGGCGATCTGGTCGGCCCGCTGTGTCGGCAGTCGCGTAAGGACGTCTTTTAAGTATGCGTATGGGTCGTGCCCATTGAGCTGAGCGGAACGCACCAGACTCATGATGGCAGCGGCACGTTGACCAGCGCGTAGTGAACCCGCGAATAACCAGTTGGCCCGTCCAATGGCCCACGGCCGAATCAGGTTTTCGATTCGGTTGTTATCAATGGGCACATGAGGATCGTCGAGATAGCGCGTGAGCGCCTGCCAACGCTTGAGGTTGTAGTCCAGTGCTTTGGCGATCGGCGAGCCCTCGGAGACAAGCTTGCGCTGAGCGAGCATCCAGACGTGCAACGCCTGTGCAATTGGCCGGCCTCGTTCCTCACGAATCGCTCGTCGTTGCTCAGGGTCTAAGTCGGCGGCTTCGCGCTCGACGTCGTAGAGCGCCACGAAGAATTTCAATGCCTGCTCGGCGATCTGGCTCTTCTTGCTCGCGTGCAGATCGAAGAATTTTCTCCGCGCGTGCGCCATGCAGCCAATTTCCGTGATGCCCAGTTTGAATCCTGCTTTATAGCCGCTGTAATCGTCGACGACCAGCTTGCCACGCCAGTTGCCCAAGAAGGCGCGGGCATGTTCGCCAGATCTGCCGTCGGCGAACTCGTACACGACAGCGCGCACCTCTGCAAACTGAGTCGACGTGTAGGCCCATAAATAGGCGCTATGCGTCCTCCCTTTGCCGGGGCTCAACATCCGCACCGGCGTTTCGTCTGCATGTAAGACGCTATGGCGCAGCAGTTCCTCCTGAAGTGCGTCGACCAAGGGCTGCAAACGTACACCGCATACGCCCACCCAGCCGCCGAGCGTCGATTGTGGAATTGCTAGGCCAGCCCGGGCGAAGATGCGTTCCTGCCGGTACAGAGGAAGGTGGTCGCCGTATTTGGCAACCAACACCTGCGCGAGCAAGCCATTCGTCGGAATCCCTTTGTCGATTACATGCGGTGGCACCGGCGCCTGGATCAACGTCTCGCACGCTTTACATGCCCACTTCCCACGGATGTGGCGCTCAACAGTGAACACGCCCGGAGTGTAGTCAAGCTTCTCGCTGATATCCTCGCCGATGCGTACGCGCTGGCAGCCACAGGAGCAGCTTAACTCAGTCGGTTCGTGATGGATGTCGGTGCGGGGCAACTGGGGCGGCAACGGCAAGCGTTTGGCCCGCTTGCGAGGTTTCTCCTGCGGCGCGTCCGAGCGCAGTTCATCCAGCTCGGCCTCAAGCGCTGCCAAATCCTCATCAATGGCCTCGTCCAGCAAGCTTAACTGCTCGGCAGTGAACTGTTCGCTACGTCTGCCGAATTGCAGGCGTTTGATGACCGAGAGCTCATGGGTAAGCTGGTCAATGCGCGTTTGGCGGTAGTGCGATTCACGCGTCTTCTCGTCGACCTGGGTCATCAACTGCCGCGCGAGCGCGCGCAGTTGATCGGGGTCCAGGGCATCGAGATCGGTGGGTGAATTCATGCCCCCAAGTTTGCCAGCACCTGCACGCCGGGGGAATCGAAACTGTTTACGTCATTTGCTATACCACCGCGATTACGTGGTCGTGCGCCAACGTCTGCCAGGGCAGCCCGATCACGAGTGCGCGCAGTTGCTCGAGATTCAATGTCTCAGCGATCTCACTATGGCCATTGGCCCAAACGAAATGACCTTTGTTCAAGCGTCGTGCAGCGAGCCAGACGCCAAAACCGTCGTACACCAGGACCTTCATGCGCGTCGAGCGCTGATTGGCAAACAGATATGCATGATGTGGCCTTGCGGACCCAAATACCTTCACCACGCGAGCAAGGATGGTATCGGCGCCGGCACGCATATCGAGGGGTTCGGTCGCAAGCCAAATGGCGTCGATGCGGATCATCGAAGCACCTCCCGAACCCAAGCTGCGCTGTCACTCAAACAAAGCAGCGGCCACAGCACTGACACGGTTGTGCCATTGCGCTGAATGTCGATACGCACGTTCGCGTGCGCCGCATCGGGCGCTTGTGGTGTCGGCACGGTCATTGGCAACGCGACGAAGGCAGGCTTTACGTCGACAACAACCGATTTCGGTGCAGGCGGCGCAGCGTCGCTCGAATCCGCGGCGTCTTTAATCCAACGCCGCAGCACATTGGGGTTCAGACCATGCGAAATCGCCACGGCTGAACATGAGACGCCGACCTGGCGACATTGTTCGATAAGCTCTGACTTGAACGAGGTGCTGTAGGTGCGCCGTGTGCGCCCGGTCGGAATGTCTTGGGAAATAGTGTGCACGTGTCCGCTTCCTGATCGTGGAAACGTATGCTCTTACGCCGAAGAATAGAAAACCAGATGAGATTGCCGGGTGCTTACATTCTACTTCGTCCCATTGACCTTGTTCGACACGTCGCAGAACGGCTTCGCCAACTAAGATCACTTTTCTCTCTCGATCGGCTTTGCTTTGCTTATATGCTTGGCGCCGCACTTTGTCTGCTGCCTTGCGGGCTTCCTTGATAGCGTTCAGCTTTTCGTCCGTTGCCGCGATACGTTTTCTGAGCAGGCTCATTCTGAGGTGCCTCATGGGGTGATCGGTGGTGCCCGAGGCCGGAGTCGAACCGGCATATCATTTTTTGTGGCGACGGATTTTAAGTCCGTTGTGTCTACCTGTTTCACCACTCGGGCTGGTGGGCCTCCCGTGAGTCGAACACGGCACCAATGGATTATGAGTCCACTGCTCTAACCATGCATAAGCTAGAGTCCCTACGGAAGAGTTCAGCAGTCTAACGCAACTGCCATCTCGGACGACCATTCTCGCAGCGGATTATCTTCGTCATTAATGCCGCGTGACCGTTGAGGCAGGCGAGCCGATGACCGACGTAATTCCCTCGCTATCTATGACGTTAAGCGCTTCAGCAAGAGCTTCAACGTCGGTCGCGAACGATTCGTCCCACACGGTTGAGTTGCCAAATTCGTCAACGATTTCCAGCAACCATCCTCCGGTACTGCCACGGTAGATTTCCAGATCGACCCCTGTTGCAACTCGCTCAATGCGCTGACTGAGCGGGGAGTGAATCAACGTCGGTTCCTCGCCCTCACTAGAACGAGGAAATGTCGCAGTCTTACGCCCGGTCGCTTCGAATTCGTTCGATTCAAGCAGCCCGTGGCAGCGTTTATATTTCTTCCCTGAGCCGCATGGACAAGCTTCGTTGCGTCCGGCCTTGGGAGGACGTTTAAGTGGTTCGCGCTTGCCGGTTGGGCCGATTGCCACAGGCATCTCATCGCGCTCGATTCTTAGTTTCCGGTCTTCCACCCAGTATCGGTGAATACGCCTGGCGGAGTCGGCGAGAGAATTGGCAAACGCCTCATGTTGATCAACGCTGTCTTTTCTCGCTTTCAGCTCATCCCACCCGCTTTCCGTGCCGTACAGGGTGATCGCCGTGAACCATTCAGGGTGTTCCGCAAGAAGGGGCGTCCATCCGGCCGCATCGATCGAGAGTCCCTTGTGATAGCCCTCGCACCATTCGTCAATGACAGGCATGGTACGCCCTTCCCACCGGCTTTCCATAATCAACGGCTCGTAGTCGTTAGCCGACGCGTTCAACGTATCATTGATATCGTTCCAGTGTCTCAGGATCAATCCGACAATGCGTTGGTATTCAAGGGCGTCGGAAAACTGAGGGGCTTCGCGTCCGTTGTCCGCATCCCATATCCAGTTGAGCATGGTGCTTGGCATCACCAGATTGGGTCCCGACACGAGCGCGGTTATAAACCCGTCGATCATCGAGACGTCCATCGAACTGTCCGGTACGTGGTCGCTCATCAGGAATTCATCGAGTTCCTCAATCTCAGCCTCGGACAACGGCGGAGCGAAAGGTGCCGCATCGTTCATAAAAAAACTCCAAGTGTGGATTTGGACCACACTGCTCGCACCTCGATGCGTTGACCAAGGGGTATCGGTTGTATCTCGATCATTGCAGTCATGGCGATGTCGAAGCGGTGCTTGATTTGACGCGCGCCTGGACCCTCGTGCATTTGCCGGCCAACTTCGCCGCGGATCCATTCGGCTAGCGCGGCCCCAAGGATCTCAAGCGCGCCTTGGCTCAAGAGCGCATAAAATTCCACCACAGCTTGAACCTGCGCGTTGTCCGCGGACAAGCTGGGGTGTACGAGTTGGCCGCCTTACGCTAATAAAATGCGCAAAAATTGTTGAAGTTCTAGGCTGTATCGACGCTCGAGGGCGGCGAAAGGCTCGTCTTTAGCAGACGAGCGCACAACGAGCTGAAATGCGTCGGGTTTCATTGGGCGGCCCTTCTCGTCGATGAGCGATTTATTAGGCTTACTTTCTCATACCCAACAATCGTGGCCACAGTTAGTGCAGCGCGCGCGTGCCACGACGCAGATTGGCGGTCTCGACTTGCGCGAGGATGTTGGCGCGACATTCCGCTTTGAGCTCGGCGATGGTCGATTCAACCAGCGCATGGCCGCGATACGCTGCCATGCGCTTGTCAATCACGGCGTCGGTCGCCTGAAGGGCGGCTTTCACACTGAGGGGGTTGTCGCAGTCGAACTCCATCGTGAGCACCACCTCTTCGAGCCACTGCAGTGTGGTAAGAACCTCGTCGAGCGATGCGAGCGGGTCTTTCGGGGCGTCGGTCATCGGCTACTCTGCTATATTTGATAGAGGACATTATCGTATATAAACGGAGGAGTAAGTCATCAACGAAACCTCGGCAGGCACGTGCGGTGCTGCATTTAGCTAAAGAGTCTTCCATGCACTTACCTTTTACTAAATCCCGCGCTCATCCCTGGACTCTACGCCGCATCGAACTCGGGGAAGCCACCCTGCGTATCTTGGTCGTCGACGACAATCGCAATGCAGCCGAAGCAATAGCGGCCTACTTATCGTTTGAGAAGATGGACTGTCAGACGGCGTTTGGAGGTGCTCAGGCGATCTCGATGGCCGTTGCCTGGAGTCCGCACGTAATCATCATGGATATTTCAATGCCGGAGTGCAACGGGTTTGAAGCCGCCCCTGCATTGCGTCAGGATCAACGCACTCACGCAATCGCCATCATCGCATTCACCGCACTTGATGAAACAGGAGTGCTCCGGCATCTCACTGATCATGAATTCGATGGATATTGTCAGAAGGGTCAGCCGCCTACGCACCTGCTCGCCTTGATTTCAAAATTTGCCACGTAAGACAGGTTAAGAGTGTCGAGGAAATTTTTGTCGCACCACATTTCGGCGAAATTGCGGGCATAACCGATTGCCTTTAATTCAGTCGCAAACGCTGGGGAACAACTCGTCTCGTGCGAGGTTTGTGGTCCTCTGCTCAACGACACTCGCGAAATCGCCGCGCGACCGACGAGGTTTGTGCCGATCTGTTCGACAATGCATTTGATATTGAAGTCTCGGTAGACAAACTGCATACGCCTCCTTCGTGCAACCTCAGCATGCAGGTACGGTCTTCGGGGATGGTGAGTTAGGAACCTCATTGAATCGACAACTCACTGACGATGGTGCGTTCGTGCGGGCGTCCTGTATGCCTAACCAACTGGTGAGGGCGGGGGCAACAATCTCTCCCCATGAAATTCAAATTCTGATCAAGCATCTGGATCAGATTCTTAATCTCAACCCAACCGAAAAAACAGTAGTTTTTCTCGCGCGTGAAGATTTATTTTTTTGGGCGTTACCGCGAGGCGGCAACGCGCATTAGCGACTTGTTGCTGATTCCTCGACGCTTATAGAACTGGCATTGCATACCGGGGAAGGTCGATCGTAAAAATGCACCCAACGCCCGGTTTGTCCAGGGCGGTGAGCGTGCCGCCATAGGATTCGACACCTTGCCGGGCGATCGATAGGCCCAGTCCCAAGCCGCTCTCGTCGGTCGAGTACCGCTTGAACGGTTGAAACAACAAGGCAACGCTTCCTGGCTGCAACCCCCCACAATGGTCTTCTACGTCGATCAAAATACGGTCCGCAACAGCATGGACCCGCAACATCACTTCGCTATGGGCATACGTAAATTTGAATGCGTTTTGCAGCAGGTTGCCCAGCGCGGCATAGAGCAGATCCCGATCACCCTTAACGGCAAGCTGGGGCTCGACATGGGATACCGAGAACTTGCATCCTCTCACGCGAGCTGCGAGTTCCGCCGCATGCCGCACTTCGACAATAAACTCCGCTATCGAAAACACGTCCGCAAAAGCTGGATTCCCCGTCTTTTCTCGAACCTCATTTAGGGATTGATCAATGAGGTCGCGCAATCCGGTCAAGCTTCGTTTTAACAGCGTTCCCGTCGCGCCTGAGAGAGTTAAATTTCCGGCGTGAGCGGCATCGAAAGCGAGCGAGGCCGTGTTGAGATAATTTTTGAGCTCGTGGGCGAAGAAACCGGCCTGCTCATTGGCTTCTAGGGTTTGTCTCTCAGCAGCCATATTATCGCGTTGGTAACCAAATTCGGTGACTGCGTCGGCAATCGCATTATCCAGGCACCGGTTGAGTGTTCTGAACTCGTCTACCGCAAAGGGCGCATCACGCTCGTAGGCGAGGTCGGTGATGGCTTGGCAAAGGTCGCCGTAGTCGTGCACCACTTGGCTGACGTTAAAGCCCAGGTCAAGCAGCGCGCGACCATGCAGCGCCGCCGACGTACCCATTTCTGAGGCTACGCCGCCGCCTGCCGGTCCGGAAATTGTACGGCTGTCCAGCGGTTCGGTCGTCTGCTCCACGCGCAGCGTTCTAATAAGCTGATCCAAAAATAGCGGCACACCATTTCTGATTTGATCGATGGTCGCCGCTCGCGCCGGTCTTAACGCCACTTTCGCGCGACACCGTGTAATGAGCTCAACGCGGTTATTGAACAAAAAATCATGCATCATTGGCAACACCTCAGTTTTTTGCGGCTGTTCGGCGTAAGGCCGGTCTTCTAGCAAAAAAGGCGCACTGCGGTCGCTGGGCGGCGCAGGAACAGTGCACGCTCAGCTGTCGAATGCTGACGGTAATTGAACGCGCATCCATTCAGTATGAGGCTTCTCAGCGCACACCCTTTGTATTCGTCGTCGATCGCGTGCCTGTAGGAAGAGTATGCTCGTTGCTATGAGGTGCAGCACAGCCGGCAAAAGCAACGCTTACATCTTTCAATGAGATACTCGTCGATATCTCATTACGATACGAACGGACCTCCGCCATGCCGCGCATTTTGATTGCGGACGATCACCCAATCGTAAGAGACGGAATACGGTTTGCGTTGCGAAATGTAAATGGGTGCACCATCGTGGGTGAGGCAAGCGATGGCCCCAGCGCGCTCGCCTTAATCCGTACAGTGAGTGCCGATTTGCTCCTCCTTGATCTTTCAATGCCCGGCCGCAGCGGCATCGAACTAATCACGCAAGTCAAGCTCGCCATGCCGACCCTACGGATTCTCATCGTGACGGCCCATGCAGAGCAACAGTACGCTGTTCGCTCTTTCAAGGCGGGCGCCTCGGGATATGTGACGAAAGATTGCATGGGCGCTGAACTTGTCGCGGCGGTGGCCAAGGTTGCGTCTGGTGGCGTTTACGTCAGCCTTTCGTTGGCGGAAGCTTTAGCGACCAATCTTCATGAGCCATTGGAGCCGCTCGCGCACGATCGACTCTCGGACCGAGAGTTTGACGTTTTCCGGCGTTTGTCAGAAGGGCAGACGCTCACGCAAATTGCTGAAGCGCTTTGCGTGAGCGCAAAGACAGTCAGCACTTACAAGGCACGGATTCTCGAAAAACTGCATTTACCTCATGAGGTTGCGCTCATTCGGTACGCGATTCGTCACGAACTCTTCGATCATAACGAATGATGCGCCCGCAGGCAGTTATGCGCGCGTTGTTGGACACTGCTTGCCGCTAAACATGGTGGTTTAAACGCCACCGGCGCCGTGCGGCTGGCCTTGAAGATATCTTGACATAACACATGTGAGCGCATGTCCGTTATCAGTGTTTTATAATAAAAAAACCTCGCATTTCGAGAGGCTTTTGTTAATTTACCGTTTTTCACTCAAGTTAGTATAAAAATGGGAGGGGTTCGCCACGAGCAATTTATGGAGTTAAGCTACGAGTTGCATAAACCGCCGACTGGCCTACCCCGATCATGTCAAGAAGCCCGTTTCCGTCAATATCACCAAATACTACTGCGTTACGCTGTTTACTCCAGTTAGCATCGTTTTTGTCGACGACGAACTGCGTCCAATTATTTTGGATTTCCGGCAAGCGATCTCCAAAAAACAGCCCTGTGACGGCGTTATTGGCGTTATTTCCCGGTTTCTGATTTAGCGTTGAATAATTGGTCGTTCCCAAATATTCGAAACTGTGTCCCGTTGAGAGCGCAATTCTTAAAGCATAGTCTGCAACAACGACTAAATCGGCCCGACCATTTCCTGTCATATCCAGCACTGTGCGAACGAATTTGCTGTTTGGAAAATTCGGACCGTAATAGGCAAAGCTGTCGCCCTCAGCGCCTGCGCTGGCATCAATCCATTTTGTGAGCGCACCAAAATGGTTGCCCGTGGCATCCGGAGCCTTGGTTTGTAGCGCCACATAAACGCCAGTATCTCCGAACACAACTACGTCTGTTAATCCGTCCCCGTCTACATCTGCCATCACTCTCAGGGCATAACTGTTACTACCCAACGCGAGATCATCAGAAAATGTTCTCGTAGAACCGGGGTCAATGGGTGAATTTAAGCCAAAGCGTAAATCGATCTTTTGCAACGGTCCGAATTTGACTCCGTCGGAATATGCGACATACGTGCCGTCATCTCCGAAGGCAACCAGGTCGGCTTTTTTATCTCCATTAACATCGATCAACTGAAATTGGTGCTTCGTAGCATCCCATCCTTTCGTCGTTGAAAAATCGGTTGACCATAAAGCGTTTGGATTGAACTTACCGTTCCCGGCGGTGGAAACAATTGCGCCTGTATCAGTAAGGCCAACCAAGTCTGCTTTTCCGTCTCCATCAACATCACCGAGGAGCTCGATCATCTGTGGTGTCCACGCACCCCCTTGCGGCAAGAAAGTATTTGTCCACGCAACCGGCGCGTTAAAGGTCTGGCCAGTCGAAGTCGCTACTTCAACTTCGCCGCCTCTAAACGCCACCAAATCAGCTTTTTGATCACCGTTCACATCGGCAGTTTTAACGAATCCGTTCACGTTATCCCAACCACTGCTGACACTGACATCGTGGGACCAGATTTCATCCGGTCCGAAAGCGCTAGAGCTAAAACTGTTCTTTGTTGTAAACGTGCCAGCTCCGAATACTGTATTGTACGAAGTCATCGCTGACGCATCAGCTCCGGTAGTATTCGTTTGACGGTAGACGTGGTACTGACTGGTCACTAACTGTTCGCTATTGACCGTCTTGCCTTGCTGCTTAAGCGCATTTAAGATGATTAACGCTTGCTGGGCATTCTCATTAGTTGTTGTTGAGTTTTGCTCTAAAATAATGCGGTTTTCCGGAATTTTGTAGTCGGTCATTAAAATTTTTGCAATTGTCGCAGCCTCGGTAGGCCCCCCTTTCGCAACACAGGTATTGACCGTCGTCGGGTTTCCTTTGCCCTGTGCAAGGAAAATAGGGTTCTTCAGTGTTTTCGAGATATCGACAGCTCGCTTGATCCGATAACGCAGCAGGTCGCGAGGCGTGCACGAAACATAATTCACTTGCAGGCCGGGCATGAAGATGACATCCATTGCAGAATCCTGCGGGTTCGCGTTGTGTCCCCCGCCGCAAGCGGATAAAACAATCAATGCAGCGGTGGCGGTCAGCGATCCAAATTTGATATTCAATTTCGTCTCCAACATAGAGAAAGCGTTGATATTCGAGATACTTAAAAATCTCGCCGTTAATTACGGAGCATTGACATCGGCTTTACTTGCGCCTTATGAGCTCGACCGGTAACGACAAAGTCGCAATGGGATGTTTTTCCAGTAAATCAACATTAGTTACTTTTATATCAAGCGACCTAATTAACAGGATTTGATTTCATCGTATTAGCTACCGTCCGATTGATTTAATTTCAGATGGATTTTGGGTGTTCTCATTTAATTCGTAAAGCTAAGTAATAGCGATTCGGTTTGTTGCGCTCGACTTCAATACGTAATTTGATAGCCATAGATTGCAAAGCTAGCTCAGTCAAATTGCGTAACGATGACGAAATCAATTATTCGTTAAAGCAAGGCTAGCTTGGCCCACGCAAAAAACAGCATGCACGAAAGCGCTAAGTCTGCGCCCTTAGGCCTTTTGGAAAGCTAACGCCGTCAGCTCGACATCGCCGTTTGAAACCGCTTTTGGAAATGGAAGCCGTGAAGACTTGGAGCCCATTATATAACCACAATAATACCAGTCAACCAGATCTTTTTATGTGCCTGCGAGCTATCGAAAGCTATGCGCAGCAAGCGTCCGGAGGATGGCCATGGGCTTTTCGAGGACTTTTCCAAGACCAAGGGCTTTCCCTGATGAACTTAGGAAAAGCGGAGGTCGCGAAACTGTTTTTTCGAAGAAAAGGTTCATCATCTCTTGACCCGAGTCTCGCCATCGGCAATAACGGCTGGAAGGCTAAACCCATCCAAGGGAGCGGGTTGGCGCATTACCGACAATAATGTTGAGCCCTGCGCTTCACCCTTGTTCAGTTGGCGACTCGACCAGATCGGTGTTCAACTGCGGTGGCCGATTTCGAAGGTTGGGCTCCACGTCAGGTTCGGGTACCGGGCCAATGTCCTCACCGAACCAGGGCACATCTCGCCGCAAAACGCTTATGTATTCGTTCCAACCCGACTGATGGTTTGCAAACAAGTCATGTTGCACAACATGTGCGAGGACCTTACGGTTTAGGTCTTCATCAAGCAACTCTTTGGGCCAAAGGAAAAAAGCGCTTGCTGCGCGCTTGGCAAAGTCATACGGTGTCATTTCGGCATCGATCTGGCGGAGAAAAGTGAAGCTCGCAAGCGTTTCCTCTTGAGCAAAGGCCTCGCCAATGGTGTTGTACCGATGTCCACACTTCATTACGCACGAGATTGCTTCTAGCATATCGCCCAGGTGCAATAGCAAAGCCCGGCGCTGCATTCCATCATCGGTCATCGTCATCTCCTGGATTGTGTCCTGCCGTGATTGGCTTGATAAGCCGAAATGTACAGTAAGACCTAACTCCAATACCTGGCGACACCGCTAAGACTTTGCAAAGCCGGATCCCATTGGCCTTGGTTACCGAAAATCATTGAACGACCTGTCGAGTATTCAAGATGCAATCATCCGCCCAAGCGGCGATACGCGTTGAGGTGTCGTAGAAGCCCCTGCTTGTCCCCGCGGATTTCGCTTAGACGCGCGAGATTGAAATGAGCGTCGGCGTGCGTGTCGTCCAGCGCGAGACTTGTCTCATATGCAGCGGTCGCAGCCTCATACCGTTTCAGCTCTTCAAGTACAACCGCGCGATTGAAATGAAGCAGTGCGTCATTGGGGAAATTTCGCAAAGCTTCATCGAATACGGAAAGCGCGTCCTCGCAACGAGTCTCGGCTTCGCACAGCAAGACACCTAGATTGATATAGGCGAGGTAGTGCGGATCCGGAGACAATTCCAATGCTTTGCGATATGCCTGCTCGGCGCCGAGAACGTCGGTGCTTGTCAATTGTTCCGCAAGCGCTACCCACTCGTTAGCCTGCTGTGCCCGGCTTTTTAAAGTTCGCGGCGTTGCGTCGAGAAACGCTACGTCGCCTTTGACAGGTGCGACCTCGAAATCTAGAAGATGTTGTCCCGATGTCGCATCCCATTGATCGTCGCCTGTTTTGACAGCGATCGCGTCACCGACCGCGGTAATGCGAATCCCCGATAGCGGGAGTTCGTCAGGCAACTCCGCCTTTAATTTTCCAAGCGCGCGCAGTATTTTGCGCGACGGAATTTTGGATGATTGCAGCTGAAAAGCCGTGCGCAGCAGCACTACGTCCTGAAACGTAAATCGCAGCTCGTTGCGTTTGCCGCGCGTGGGCTGAACGAAGCCAGCGTCGATCAATCCCGACAACACGCGTCTCGAGACGCCAAGGATCGATTGCAGGCTGCGTAGCGTGTAGTCATGACCGGCATTGCGTTTAATCACTTGCGAGCCCGCACCTTTGCTGGAGTCGCTTCTTCGACCTTCGGTGCTGCACGCTTGACCGGTCGACGAGGTTTAGCTGCCAACGATTCCACTTCGGCGGGAGGCGCTTTGCGTGCAGTGGACGGTTTCGCCGGTGGAGTTTTCTTGGATTTGTTCGCAGTGAGACTCGCGCGAAGCGCTTCCATGAGATCGATCACCTGGCCACCCGACTGGCCGGCAGGTGCCTCGGGCGACACAATCTGTTTGCCGGCAATCTTTTGATCGATGGCTTCGAGGATCCGCTTTTTTTCCTCGTCCTCGTACGCGGTCGGGTTGTAGGCGTCTTCCGAGACCTGATCGATGATTTGCAGGGCGAGCTGCAGCTCCTTGTCCGTCACGGCCTCGTCTTCGATATGCAAATCGCTCAATGCGCGCACCTCGTCGGCGAATAGCAGCTGCTGGAAAACCATACCGTCTTCGGCAGGGCGTACCTGCACCACTCGGGTTTTCCCCTTATACGACCATTTGGCGAGCGCACAACGCCCGCTTTCACGCATGGCCCGTCGCAGCAGGCTGTACGGTTTGCCGCCGCGTTTGTCCGGAGCGATGAAATACGCCTTGTCGTAAAAGAGCGGGTCGACTGATTTTTCAGGTACGAAGGAAACGATTTCGACCACGTGAGTGGCGCCTTCCTCGAGCGCCTTCAGCTCCTCGGGCGCGAAGACCACGAAGTTGCCTTTTTCAAACTCATAGCCTTTTTTCATATCGGCACGGGCGACGACCTCGCCGGTCGCCTCAGAGATGTATTGCTGCTTAACCCTTCCGCCTTCCGGCGTCAGAAGGTTAAAGCCGACCCCGGAGGCGCTCTCGGTCGCTGAATACAGCTTGACCGGGATGGAAACCAGGCCGAAAGAAAGCGTCAACGAAGCAATCGAGCGCGCTGCCATGGTTTTCTCTCCTGGTCGCCGGCGACAGAGCGCGCGGCTGCGGCATACGAGGGACGGGCGAGCGGCCGAGCCCGTTGGCTGTTTAGTTTCAATTTCCTTGATTATTAGCCGCAACCTGAGAGCATGCAATATGCCCGGCAACGGTCCTGCGCCCTGACGGGCACGGACCGTGCACTTCCCCCGGACCGAGGAGAGCCGCCATGCCAGGACGATGGAGCACGACGCAAAAGCGCGAACGCCCGGTCGCAAACGATCCGCCCGGCTCGATGCCTTCAATCATCGAACCTGAGCTCGCTACGCTGGCGAATCGTCCGCCTGCGTCCGGCGACTGGTCGTACGAAATCAAGTACGACGGTTACAGGATGCTGATCCGCATCGAAGGCGGTTCCGCCAAACTCTTCACCCGGAACGGACACGACTGGACCGATCGGATGCCGAAGCTACGGGCGGCGGTTGAATCGCTTCCTGTTGAAAACGCGTGGCTCGATGGAGAGGCGGTAGTGCTGAACGCGAGCGGAATGCCAGACTTCAATGCGCTGCAAAACGCGTTCGACCGGAGAAGCACCGCCAAAATCATTATTTTCCTCTTCGACATCCTTTGGCTCAATGGGGAAGATGTCCGCAGCGAGCCCTTGCGCGCAAGGCGCCAGTTACTCCACGACCTGCTCGAAGAGGTTCACAATCCGCTTATACGATACTCCGCGGACTTCGCTGAGGACCCGCAGTCTCTGGTCGCATCCGCTTGCAAAATGAACCTTGAAGGAATCATTGGCAAGCGCGGTGATGCGCCGTATCGCTCTGGACGCTCAAACAACTGGGTCAAACTCAAATGCAATCTTCGCCAGGAGTTTGTGATCGCTGGCATCTCGCGCAACAAGGGTGCGAAATCCGGGGTCCGCTCGCTTCTGCTGGGTGTCTATGATTCCAGTGGCGTACTGCACTACGCAGGCAACGTCGCGCCTTCAGTCAAAGCATCGCGTAACGACGCAATCTCGAAGCGTATCGAGCCGTTAAAACAGAAAAAGGCCGCGTTTGCCGTTGCTCCCGAGCCTGACCAGGACCGTGACTACATATGGTTGAAACCCGAGCTCGTATGCGAAGTATCGTTCCTGGAATGGACACCGAGCGGCGAGATCCGGCACGCAGTTTTCTATGCAATGCGCGAGGACAAACCTGCTCGCGCAGTCGTGAAAGAGCAGGGCGCGGTGATACCCGGCGAAGAAGTAGCTCCCGACGACGTGAGATCGTCTCGAGAGCGGGCGGGGCCGAGAGGAGCCGTCTTCATCGCGGATATCAAAGTAACGAACCCGACCCGGATTGTCGACGGCACGTCCGGCAAAACAAAGGTCGAGCTGGCGCGCTACTACGACGACATCTCAGAGTGGGCGCTACCCTATCTTCACAACCGGCCACTCACATTGGTACGGGCGCCCGACGGCATCAATGGCGAGCTGTTCTTCCAAAAGCATTCGGAGCGCGTGCGCATACCGGGTGTCGAAGAACTTCCGGTCGAGCTCCATCCTCGCCATCCGCCGTTGCTCGTTGCAAACAATGCAGAATCGCTTGTGGGACTCGCTCAAATGAGCGTCGTCGAGCTGCATTCTTGGAACGCCGTCGCACCAGACCTAACCCATCCGGATCGCGTCATCTTCGATCTGGATCCTGACCCGTCGCTGCCCTGGTCGGCGATGCTCGACGCCGCCTCGCTCACCAAGCTCGTGCTTGACGAGATCGGACTCAAGTCGTTCGCCAAGACGAGCGGCGGCAAAGGGTTTCATATTGTCGTTCCGCTCACACGTAAGCAGAGCTGGGCGGAAGTTAAGGGGTTCTCGCAAGCGCTTGCGCAACACATGGCGAAGGTCTTGCCCGATCACTTCTCAGCAGTCTTGGGGCCGCGAAACCGGGTTGGCAAAATCTTCATCGACTATCTGCGAAACAGCCGCGGGGCAAGTACGGTTGCGCCGTTCTCTGTTCGCGCGCGGCCCGGTCTGGCGGTGTCGATGCCCATTGCCTGGGACGAGTTAAAAGACGTCACTGGTGGCGATCAATGGTCGATGAGCTCAGCACTTGCCCGGCAACGCTCGCTCAACGCGGACCCTTGGGAAGGTTATTGGAAAACCCGTCAGGGCATCACGGTAGCGATGCGCCGCGCCATCGGCATGCAGCGTTGATGTGTTTGGTCACACTCTTCGGTAAGCAGTTGCGTACGGCTACGAGCGCTGCGCGATCGCGTCCGCGCAGATGGCCAAGACACGCTGAACCATGGTGCTTGATAAGTTCAGCGCCCTATCTCCCGTGAATAACGCTTGAACGTGCGCCTGCCGGACCAAACGCGTGCTCTTAGTTCATAGCAATGCGCTACGGGCCGCTCAAGACGATGCGGAGGTCCCGTCGTCCGGGGCGTCAAGCGCCAGATAGTTGCGAAGCGGCGTTCCGCCGGGTCTGGAGATGTCAATTAAAACGCGTTCTCCCGCCGTTACCGCTTCTGCTTCGGTCTGAAAAGCGGTGTCGCACGAGTGGACCTTAAACACCTGGCCATTAGCGATGTCCACGAGCTTAATGCTCCAGATCCACCCGCCGGATTGATGGCGAATAACAAGCTGAGGTTCGAGACGGGCGCTCATGGTATTTGCGATTTTTACCGGATTTGGAAAGCATATCAATAAGTCTTGCATCATTTTTTGTCCTACTCAACGCTCATGCTTTGTCTAAGTCAGTTAATAACAACCTCGTCAATACCGTGCACCAATATTGCTATTATGAGTGTTGTCTAGGCACAAGCTAGACAGATCTCTCTGCAAGGGTAATGAAACGAACTGGAACACATGTATGAAAGCGACCATCGTTTCTCATGAGGCGTTGCCTGACGGGCACGAAGAGATCCATCGATTTCGTTTTGTCCTTCAAGAAGGTGCAATCACACCGCCGGTTGTAGAAGCCATATCGCTCCGGACGGCCCGTGCCATCGTGTCTCACCTCGATGATGGAAACGCGTTTATCTCGATGCTCCGGGCTATCGTTGCTGCCGACCCGTCCGGATACGGTGCATTAGTCAACACCAGCTATGTAGACCAGTTCGTTATGGACGGTCCAGGCGACCGTTCGCCTGAAGTCGGCATGGGCTTTCAGAATGCTCATCCCTTGGAACCGACCGAAGGGAAACCGGATGAAGAGCCACCCCTGCTCGACGGTGTAAGCCCTGGCTCACCATAACTGACGTCTCTACCTCAAGCGCCTGATATCGCTGAGGCGCTGCCTCTCGTTAGCGAGGAGTAGCGCACTTCATCTACGCAGCTTCCCGCCCGAGATTCGATCGCGCAACCACCTTGCGCGCGATATCTTACGGCCCTCGGCCGGTCATTCGCTGACTGCACCTGATAGCGGTTCCGATGCAACTTCCGTCACACCCGTCGCAGTAGTGACGATCGCGAACGTCCTCGGACGCCTTCCACACGTTGTAGTGGTCGCTTGGCGGCGTTCCGACCGTGCGCCCGTTTTCGCGCGCGTAAAACGTCGGCTCGCCGCTCTTCCCGCGAGACACCGCTTCGTCCACCGAGTCGCCAAAGGCCGCTCGCAGTTCCGCAACGAAGGCTGCCATCTCCGGCATCGGATGCTTTCGCCGAACAAACATATCCATAACAGCCTCCGTAATCGACTAAAAAGGGGCAATTCAGCGTTTCAAAACCCGTTATAGAATACTGTACATCCATACAGTGTTGTCTGTCCATGAGCCGCCCGATCCCGATTACCGACGCCGCCGCAGGCTCATTTCTCATCGAAGTGCTAGCAAAGGTGCCGGCAGGGTTTCCCAGCCCGGCGCAGGATCACACGCAAAAGCGTATTGATCTCAATGACGTGCTGGTGCTCAACCCGATCGCAACGTTCCTGTTCCAGGTTGAAGGGGACTCGATGATTGATGCGAGGATCTTTGACGGCGACCGGCTGATCGTTGACCGCTCGATTGAGCCGGTCCATGGTCGTGTGGTCCTTGCCTGCGTCGACGACGAGTTCACGGTCAAGCGCTTGTACAAACGCTCGGGTGTCGTCCGTTTGCATGCGGCGAACCCCCTCTATCCCCCGATCACGTTTGTCGAAGGGCAGGCGATTAGCGTGTGGGGCGTGGTCACGTGGAATTTGCGTCAGCTGCTGCATCCGCAGAAACGTCGATGACCACCTTTGCCCTTATCGACGGCAATAACTTTTATGTCTCCTGCGAACGATGTTTCAAGCCGTCGCTCGTCGGAAAACCTGTCGTCGTACTCAGCAACAATGATGGGTGCGCAGTCGCGAGATCACAAGAAGCCAAAGATTTGAAAGTGGGAATGGGGCAGCCGTATTTTCAGATTCGCGACCTCGAGCGCACCAACGGCCTTATCGCACTCAGCTCTAACTACGCCCTGTATGCTGATCTCAGCGACCGCATGATGTCATTGATCGGCCAGTATTCGCCCGTCCAAGAGATCTATTCGATCGATGAATGTTTTCTCGACCTGGGCGGATTTCGCTGTGACCTGACGACCTATGGCCTTCAGATACGCGCCCAGGTGCTGCAGTGGATCGGTATTCCCACGCGCATTGGCATCGGTCCCACGAAAACGCTCGCGAAAATGGCGAACCACATCGCGAAGAAGAATGTGGGGCGCCTCTGGCATGGTGTATGTGACATCGGCGTGCTGACGCCCGACGAGCGCGACAACATCTTTGCGAGCGTAGACGTTGGCGAGGTCTGGGGCGTAGGCCGCAAGATCGGCGCGCGTCTGCATGAGATGGGTGTCGAAACGGTGCTGCAATTTAAACGCGTGAGCCCATCGTTCATCCGCAAGCAGTTTTCTGTCGTGCTCGAGCGGACTTTGCTCGAGCTGAACGGCATCGCCTGCTATGGATTTGAAGATGCGGGGCAACCGCAGAAGCAAGTGCTTTGCTCACGCAGCTTCGGTCATGTCGTCTATACACTCGATGAGCTGACGCAGGCCGTCACGCAATTTGTCGCGACCGCGGCCGAGCGATTGCGTCGCCAAGCGTTGCACGCCAATCAGGTTCAGGTTTTCATTCGCACGAGTCCGTTCAAGCGCGACGACCCGCAATACAGCCGTGCCATCAATGTTCCGCTCGTTTCACCGACGTCGGACACCCTGACGCTGGTCGACTCGGCATTGTTCGGGCTGCGTCAGATATATCGGGAGGGTTTTCGGTATGCAAAGGCCGGGGTGCTGCTTCACGAGTTGCAATCGATCTCAATTGAGCAAGGTGAGCTCTTCGGTCGTGATGCCAGCCGGCAGGCGAAGATGATGGTTGCACTTGATGCGATCAACGACAAGTACGGACGTGGGACATTGAAGGTCGGCGCCGTTGAGCAGCGCAGAACATGGCACATGAATCAGGACAGGCGCAGTCCCGCCTACACGTCCGACTGGGCAGCACTTCCGATTGTGCGATAGGTCTTGTCGGTGGAGAAGGGTGATCACCTCTTCGACCAGCGCTGGCCACGCGGGTATCATGGTTCACGAACAAGAGATGGAGAGCATTCGTCATGTGTTACTCGGCTCAGATCACCGCGGACTATCGCAAGTATGTGCACGTGTATGGCGCGGACATCGACATCGATGAATTCTTTCGACTGTTTTGGGACCGTCGAAGCGGCAGCAAGTCGAAAATCCCGAAGGCCATGGAAGCGCCTTTCCTGATGCCGCAAACGGATGCAGAGGCGCGCATCAAAGAAGCGATCGTCGAGTTCTCTGCCGAGCAAACGGCGAAGCTCGAAGAGGACCTGTTCAAACAGCGCACGCGCTTAGCCGACGCCGAGCGTACGCTGCTGACAAAGACCACCAAAGCGGCGACCGAAAGCCAGCGGATTGCGACCGATAAGATCGCTTGGATCCGTGGCAAGCTGGAGGACTTCAACCGGACTGAGCTGAAGGACCGTGACTCACGGATCTTTCCTGGCCAATACGCGCCGGTGATGGTTGTCGAAAATGGTCAGCTTGTGGTGAAGCCAATGCGTTATCAATGTCGTCCCGCCGGCAAGCCGGCGTTCTACGACACCAAGTACCCCGGAACGTACAACGCGAGACGAGACAACCTCGAAGGGTTCTGGAAGGGGCTCTTCGGATACACACATGGCGTGATGCTAGTGAGCGCGTTTTATGAAAACGTACCGCGTCACCGTGTCGAGGCTCGTGAGTTGGCTGAAGGCGAGAAAGAAGAAAACCTCGTCCTCGAGTTCAAGCCAATCCGCCGCAGGACATGTTGATCGCGTGCCTGTGGTCGAACTGGACAGGCAAGGGTAAGCCGGACCTGTTGTCGTTTGCTGCCGTCACCGACGATCCCCCTGCGGAAATCGCGCTCGCTGGACACGACCGCTGTATCGTGCCGATCAAGCCCGATAACATTAAACGCATGGCTCAATCCAGACCCGGCCAACCTGGCGGCTCAGTACGCCATTCTCGACGATCGTCATCAGCCGTATTACGAGTATCGGCTCGCAGCTTGAGCCGAGGAGAACCGCGAATACGTTCGGTGATCGTAGACGCTCTGACCGCCGCCCGAACCTCCATTCAGAAGGCCGACTAGGTTCACCGAGTGAAGTTAACAGCAGCGTGGCTGCGGGATAAGTTCAAGAACGAGCGCGTCTGATTGCTTCCACTGCCGTCGCGCTGGCGAGGTCCGCGTAGAGTTCGGCCCACTTGCCAAGGAGCGATGAATCGTCGGTGAGGAACAGGGGGTGTTCAGCCCATACACTGACCATGGGTCCCTTCCAACCCAGTTCGAAAATACGAAGGTCTTCGTCGTCGCTCACGCCCGAATCGACCAGGTCGACGAAGGACGCGAGGTTGTACAGATAGACTTCGAGCGGCTCGATGTCAAAGAGCGCCGCAAGTACAGATGTTGCCCGCTTGGACGCAGCTTCTCGGCTGCCGGCCATCAGGAAGACGATGCGTTCGTCGTTACTGTTGGGCTTACCGAATATCACACGGTATAGGGATGTCCTGCACCGATTGCTTAGTTGCGTGCTCATTTTAATTTTTGTCCTGACCTAATGTCGAATCGTCCAAGGGTCGATTGCGCTTCGCCGTCACACGGCCTGGTCAAAGTACAATCGGCACAGAGCGGCGCACGTAACTGCTTTGCCGTATCTTCGTTTTTGGAACGGCCGGAGCCATGATCGGTCGAACTCACATCACTAATCATAGAAGAAAACACGACCCACATGACGAACACTGGCTACCGCGCCCTGCTTGCGCAGCGTGAAGCACTGGAAAAGCAGATTGAAGAATTGAGAAACGCGGAGCGGGTGACGCGATCGAATGGATCCGCGAGCAAATGGCCCTATACGAAGTCAAGCCCGAAGACCTCGAGCCACGCAGTAGCCGCGGCCCGCGGAAGCAATCGGCGCCTGTCGCTGCGAAATACCGTGATCCCGTATCAGGCGCGACCTGGAGCGGTCGCGGCAAGCCCCCTCGCTGGATCGCGGGCCAGGATCGCGACACGTACGCAATCACTGACTGACTCTCGCCACGATACCGAGCCCACGATGTTGTCCACACAATTTGTGGACAGCGTTGTGGACAACATCACTTGAAAGCCCATAAGTCGTTGTAGTTCCAACATTTATCGAACCCGCCTCGATGTGCGTCATGGGCCCCCGTCAGTCGACCAATGCAGGTTCGGGCTCGGGTGGCTCAGATGGCTTCGTTCCCTTGGGCGCCGGCTTGATCTCGGCGAGGACGGTCTGCCGCAGGTGCTGCTTGACCAACAAAAGCCGTAATTTTTCGAGCGCGACCAATTCACCTAGATTCTCTTGCCGCCATGCCTGATGAATTGATTTGAAATAACTGTCGACTTCGTTGATCACACCCCGGCTGAACTGAACTTCCAACACGAGCCGCTCGATATCTTCGTTGCCTCGGTACTTCTTCCAAAGCGAACGTAGTTCCTTCAGGCTCAGTGGCGCAAACTCAGGGAGGGCTTTGGCCATGGCATCGATCCCCATCGCGTTATTCAGTGACCGCGGCGTGCTCGACCGCAGGCACGGGCAGTTCGACCGTGCGCCGTTGAACGCGACGATGCTCGCTGATCAAGTTGGGCGACGGAGAGAGTTTGACCATAATCGGCGCCGGCGCAGCGGGGCCTTTCCGCTTAATCAGTTCGACGGCGATGCCTTCAGCGACGCCCCGAACAGCAAGTCTAAGGGGCGCCGGCGACGAGTCCTGGGCACGCGCCAGCGGTCGCATGACGACAAACAGCATCTCGGAACTCTGTGCCGCCAGCAGCAGGCGCCTGAGCGACTCGGCGCGAATATGTTGCTGCCAGAGCACGAGTGCACCGCAGCTGCCTGCTCTCAGGATCTGCTCCGCGCTCCACAGCGCATCGGATGATTTAGCTGCCTTCAGCCACATGAGCTTGCCTGGATCAATGCCCATAAAGGCGTAACCGTGCGCATTGGGGATCTGCTGCGGGGCGATCAGTGCAATCGAGCGCTTATCCGATACCGCCGCCATGGCAGGACCCAGCAGGCGCATTTCGCCGATCCCCGGCTGCTGTAAAAGCAGCTCGGTCATGGTTCCCAACGGCCAGCCGCCGCCAGGCAGCTCGGCTGATAGCGCTGCGTAACCCGTGTCCACGGTACGCCCATGGGCACGCGCCAATTGCGTCCCTCGCCAAAGACTTGGGTGTAGCGATTCGATGTCTTTCGGTAGGGCGTTCATAGCAAGCACTGTATATCCATACAGTATCGTACACCGGATCGCGGATGCCAGAACGCGAAATTTGAAAACGCGAAAATTAGGCTGACGCGGGACCGACCCAGTTACAAACCAATCGCTTTCCGCTCACCCACCCTTGAACAGTGGCGCGATGCGCCAAGTGTGCGAGAGCCTGGCGGCTCCCGCACGCGAGGTTGCATGTGTGGGAACCACGTCGCCGCGCTCCATTTTTTGCCTGTCGTTCAAAGTGAACCGCCCCGGATTTTGAGGAGGCTCCAACCTCTGAGAAGATGGAGCCATGAACAAGTCGAACAAGTTTTCACCTGAGTCCCGTGAGCGCGCCGTGCGCATGGTGCAGGAGCACCGCGGAGAGTACCCGCCGCTTTGGGCTGCGGTGGAGTCAATTGCGCCCAAGATCGGGTGCGTGCCGCAGACCCTGTTGGTAAGGGTCAAGCGCCAGGAGGTTGATACCGGGGTGCGTGAACCTGTTTGCATTCTGTGTGGCTTCGACGCTCGATAGCGTCACCGGCACCGAAGCCGCGCACCCCGTCAACGCACTCGCTGACTTGCTCGAAGTCGATATGACCAAGTGCTGGGCGCCGACGCAGAGTAGCTATTTGAACCACGTATCGAAGGCGCGAATTGCGGAAGTCGTATCGACGGCGGTTTCCCCTGAAGCCGCTACGCTGCTCGCTGCGATGAAGAAGGGCGATGCCGCAGCGACCGCCGAGCTTCACCTTGCCGGTACCGGCAGGCTTCCGGAAGTGCTGGTGAAGCGGGATACGTCGGACGGTGCTCCCGACGAGTACCAGAGCGATGAACTAACGGCCCCGGAAGATGAAGAAATTCTGGATTGAGCGGGGAGTCCAAGCGTAGGGATCACGGGGCGCATCCGAAGAAATTCGGATGCGTCTTATTTTTCGTCAGCCGAGCGTCGATGAGCTTGTGATTTATACCCATTTGTATATAATGAACGGTATGGAAAACATCAAGACTCTGCGCTGGATCGCGTCTTCCAAGAAAGACCTGAAAGCGATGCCCGAAGTCGTACAAGACACTTTTGGATTCGCGCTGCATCAGGCCCAGATAGGTCTTAAACACGTGGACGCGAAGGCGCTCAAGGGATTTGGTTCTGCGGGAGTACTTGAAGTGGTCGAATCGGCGGAAGGCGGGACTTACCGGGCGGTCTACACGGTGCGTTTTGCCGACGCGGTGTATGTGCTGCATTGCTTTCAAAAGAAAGCGACCCACGGAATCGCGACACCGAAGCCGGATATGGACCTGATCAGAGATAGACTCAAGATCGCGGAAGAACTTGCCAAGGAAAGGAAATGACCGACTACGAAGAAAGCAGCGGCAATGTCTATACAGACTTAGGATTGGCCGATGCGGAGGAAATGCTAGTCAAGGCGCAACTCGCCTCAAAGATTGGCGAGATCATCAAGGGCCGCCGATGGACGCAACAGCAAGCAGCGGAAGTGCTGGGCATGACACAACCCAAGCTGTCCAATTTGCTGCGCGGTCAATTCCGTGGTGTTAGTGAAGCGAAGATGCTCGAATGTCTCGCCAAACTTGGGCGTGACGTAAAAATCGTTGTCGGCCCGGCACGCCGTTCGACCAAACCGGGCCATGTTGAAGTGGTGTTTGCTGCATAGCATTAGCTTGACGCTGCAAGTGAATGCAACAAAAAGCGCTGAACCACAAGAGGGTCAGCGCTTTTTTAATTGGCAAAATATTTAAATCCATACTCCATGTTTATACAAGCTTCCATTGCAGACCGCTTTTTAGCGTAGTTATGGGCGCACTGCAATGATGGATTAAGAATCGCCAGCGTTTGGCTTAAATCGATTTGGAAAAAATTGTGCAGTTTCAGCGTCGATTTTTGCTCTACTTTGTTTAGGCGAGAGCAGACGAAACTGAGCAGGCGTCAACTTAGCGGTCATCCAGTCCTCCGGTAGCGTTTCAACGCTAGTTTTGTTTGGCGAAGCGAAGCGTCGCTTTGTTCTTGCGATGTTGTGTGAGCCATGCTTTTTAATTCGGACGTTCTTGTGGCTGTGTATAGAGGAATGGGATCTTTCTTCTCCGTCGGATTAGCAGCCTGTTTTTTTCGAAGTCGGTAAAGGATGTTATCGAAGTTTTTTAGGCTTAACGCAATGCCGTAACGGGTTAGCGTTTCGAGCACGGCGGTTCTCTGAACGCCTGCGCTCAGGGCTCCCTCAATTTCAACGAAATGCTCGGCCACACGCGCGGTGACGGAGCGCTTATCCGACTCGCGCGAGAGTGCGAGAAGTGCGGTTTTCAGGTCGTCTGTCATATCGGCTCTGGATGTTGTCGTTTGAAGCACGAGATAGCGTTATTGCGGTAATTTTGCAGTACTTTTGAGGATAAGAAAAGTAGATGCGCAGTAGTTTGAAGGACTTTGGAGTGCTATTGCGGAATTATGAGTATTAGTTGAAATTTCAGGATTAACGGAGGCACGTTGCATATGTTCGACAAAAAATGCTTCGCACTTTTTCCCGAACATATGGTGCCAAAAGGGGTGTCCCCTTTTGAAACCCCGACGGCTATGCCGTCAGGGTCGCGCCCACTAGGCGCTCCTTGTGCACGATTCATCCCTCCATTGCTCAAACGCATGTGGAGGGCACGCCAGACCGAAAATAGGTTAATACTGGACCGAGCCACGTCCGCGTAACATCCCGCCGGGTTCAGTGCCAAAATTGTCTAATATGGAAACACGCTCGACGAGATCGCCACCGTTCGATCCACGAGTACGAGCAAGTGCATTTAGGCTCTTGTCGACTTGAACGCGAATCACAGTACACGTATTGGCTGAAATTAAAGTCCCAAGAAACGTAAATTTACGTTGTTGCTAGCCGTATTACGAGGAAATAGTCATGCACTTGGATTGGAATGTCATACCAACATTGATACCCGCATTATCGGGACTAGGCGGAGTTTGGTTAGGAGGATCGCTAACTTCCAAACGGGAGCGAATGAAAGAGGTTGCTTTATCGGAAAAAGAAACTACCTATTTGGCAATTCTTGTCGTTTCACATCTAGATCGGTTTGTCGATGGTTGTGTTGCAGTCGTAGGTGATGACGGCACAAGTTATGGGCAACCCGCTGGAGAGGGCGGAATTTATCAAACAACCGTCAAGACGCCTGACTTCGATCCCCTCACGCTTAATGTTAATTGGAAGTCGCTACCATCCAATTTAATGTATGAAATCTTGAGTTTGCCATATCAAATTGAAACACTAAATCGCAAGATCTCAAACGCGGGCGATTATGACGACCCGCCTGAATATGCAAGCTTTTTTTGGGAACGACGGCACGGGTATGCTGCAATGGGTTTGGAATTCGTGCGAATAGCGAAACTACTTCGGCAGCACGCGAACCTTCCTCCGCTACCGTCAATCAACGGTGAATGGAGTCGCGATAAATTTTTGAGTGACCAAAAAATTCGGTTTGAGAAACTGCGGGACGATCACCAGCGAACAATGCAGCCAGTGCCGCTGGCAAGCGCGACGGTAAACGTACCAGGAGCGCCAGCCGGGTAATCTAGTGTGCCAACCAAACCCTTATAACGATGGCGCAAAGGGACTGGGCGGACGTAAGTCGCCATCCGGCACCGGATCCGGGTCTTGAATGGGACCTGGGGCACGATCAGGCGCTACCGGCTGCGATGCTACCGGGATATCGCGCACGCGTGACCGATCTTGCGTTCGCGTCTCAACAGCCGCCGCGCGATCGCCGATCAGCTCGACACGCCGTGCTTGCATGATGTCGTTAAGAGAATTGTCGGAGAACTCGACATACAAGCCCGCTTCTGCCGCGACTTTCGCGGCTTCCCGTTGCATTTCGACCGGCCCTTGCAGCTTGAGTGCCGGTCCGAACTTGGCGTGCGCGAGGCGCAAAGCCGCTTCAACTGCAGCACGATCCGTTTGCAGCACGCGTACCGCGAGGCCGTGATCCCGAACCACGCTGCGCCCGTCGTGCCGATAGGTCACGGCGCCGTCCCGATGCACTTCGTAGCTCAAGTACGGCGCCCGGTAAATGATTTGGTTGTCGTAGCCTGATCCGCTCGGATCTTCTGCGTCCTCTCCTGTGGACGCTTGACGCTTCGGGCGCGCGTGCTCTTCGCCAGCCGATATGATCCAATTCTCTTCAGGTTGAGGTGCTTCCGAGATCGTGGGACGCATCCGGCGCAGCTCGACCAATGCGCGGGTGTCGCCGGCTTGCGCGCGCGCCTGCAGGAACTCACCAAAGGTCGCGCCGTGACGCTGACCATACTTCGCTTTCAACCCTTCGCGCTCGAGTTGGATCTGACCGCGCAACGTCTGTTCTGCGTCTGCCTTGGTCATTCGGGCGATCGACGCCAGCGCGCGCCGGCCGGACGGCCGCAAATCAAGATGGTTGCGTGCCGCGTCGCGAGCGACATTGAAAGTCTGCTTGATTTGAGCGCGGCGTGATTGTTCGCTGGATTGCTGCGTCGCCATGGCGTCCTGGCGCGCGCGCCGGAAAACGTCCCGGTCGATCGTGTACTCGCGCCAGAGTGCGGCACGTGGAAGCTCGCGGGCTAAGGGGAGGGCAGCGCCCGACATCTGACGCTGATACGAACCGCTAAGGATCTCGGATGCGTCGCGCCAGGGCAGGTGCAGTTCCTTGGTCAAGAAATCCGAGACGTTCAAACGCCGGGCACCAGCGCGGATTCGACTCGCACCATCGTGGCCCACCGTGATTCCGTATTTCTCCGGCCGCACGCCGTGGGAGTGCGACAGCTCAGCAAGCAGTCGACGTGGTTCCAGGTTCGCGCGAATGACCGAGTATTCGTCGCCGGCGGAACGCTGCGCGGCCCGTTCGCGCTCGTCGCGCATACGCTGCGACAGCACGCTATCGGCGCGTCGACCGGTTGCCCTTACGCCTGGTCGCTCGCGATGGCGATTCCGTCGCATGCTATCCGTTGGTACGGTGCGTTCGTGCTCCAGCTCGTGAAGTGCATGATCCGGCACCAGCACTGCACGTCGTGGGGCGAAGCGGTCCACAGGGACCCGGACATACCTCGCATACCGTTGAAGGCCGGGGACGGCGTTCCTTCGGAATCTGGGAGAGCGCCATGCTGCCGGTGTTCGGGAATAGTTCCGCGGGATCCGCCGGGGATGTCGCGCCGGGAATCGGGCGGGAGGCCGCCGAGGCTTCCCGATCCGGGGCCGCGTGGGAATCTGGCGTCGAGCCGTGGATCGACTCGAGATCCGACTCCGGCGCTTCTGTCGAATTCATGTAGTCGTCCATCGCCGCGAACACGTCCGTCGCCGGCGTCGCGTTCGCCGAGTGCTCGTGCTTTGCCCGGTGCATATCCACCGGATGCGCCATCTGGTTGTCCGCTTGGTTGTCGTCCTGATCCTGAATCATAATAATCATCCAAATGTTTTGAATAGAACGCGTCACGCCGCTGTTCAAGCATGGCCAGGCGTCCACGCGGTTCGACCGACGCGGATGACACAAGCCCCTCTGTGTCAGCGACATCGTCGAGGATGGACTTGCAACGGGCGTAAAGCGTCTCGCCGCCCTCGGTCAGGGACAGCGTGCGTGACGTGCGATTCAAGAGGCGCGTGCCCAGATGCGCTTCCAGTTCGTTCACGTAACGGGTCACGTTGGCGGGCGAGGTGCCGAGCGCATCCGCTGCGCGCGCAAAGCCACTTCGGCTCACCACCGTGACGAAAACCTCGAAGGCGCGCAGGCGGTCCATGCCACCCTCCAATCATTCGCAAAAACTGACTGATAGGACCATGTTTTAGGCCTTTCCGCCATCAGGACTGAAGCCTATATTGCTTTCACGGCCAAGGCATAGGGCACTGGCCGACCCAATGCATCAGGAGATAAAACATGCAACGCTTGACGGGAAAAGTCGCCATCGTGACGGGTGCCAGTTCGGGAATTGGCCGCGCGACTGCAAAGCTGTTCGCGAAGGAAGGCGCCAAGGTGGTCATTGCGGCGCGCCGCGCGGCGGAACTTGAAACGCTCGCCGCGGAGATAGTCAGCGAAGGCGGCGAAGCCGCATATCTGGCCGGCGATGTGCAATCAGAGGACTTCGCGAAGGCGCTGGTCGCACTCGCCGTAAGCCGCTTCGGCCGTCTGGACATCGCCTACAACAACGCCGGTACCCTGGGCGAGATGGGCCCGACCACCGGCATTTCCGAAGCTGGCTGGAACGCCGCGCTTGCGACCAATCTGACCAGTGCCTTTCTGGGAGCGAAGCATCAGATTCCCGAAATGCTGAAGCACGGTGGCGGATCGATCATCTTCACGTCGACGTTCGTCGGTTATTCGTTCGCGTTCCCTGGCACCGCGGCCTACGCGGCGAGTAAGGCCGGACTCATCGGCTTGACGCAGGCCCTCGCCGCCGAATACGGCGCGCAAGGCGTGCGCGTCAACGCGGTGTTGCCGGGCGCGGTGGACACAGAGATGTATCGCGGCATGAACGACAGCAGCGAATCGCAGGCGTTTGTCACCGGGCTGCATGCACTCAAGCGCGTCGCAAAGCCAGAAGAACTGGCGCGTTCGGTGCTGTATCTCGCATCGGACGATTCGTCTTTCGTGACCGGCACCGCCTCACTGGTCGATGGTGGCGCATCGATTACACGTACGTGAACCTCCTGGCGGCATCCGACGTTCAAGATCCGATGTTGCCATTTTTCATTCATCTATTGAAAGGAAATCACTTGTGGACCTGAATCTGACAGGCAAACTTGCACTGGTGAGCGGAAGCACCGCCGGCATCGGTTTCGCTATCGCCAGCACGTTGGCTCAGGAGGGCGCTCGTGTGATCGTGAACGGCCGCTCCCAGTCATCTGTGAATGACGTGGTCGCGCAGCTGAAAGCGGAGACGGGCAACGACGTGCAGGGATTTGCGGGCGACCTCAGTACGGCAGCTTCAGCAGAAGAGCTCGCGCGACGCTATCCCGACGTTGAAATTCTGGTGAACAACCTAGGCATTTTCGAGCCCAAGCCATTTGAAGAGATCCCCGACGCGGACTGGAAGCGGTTCTTCGACGTCAATGTCTTGAGCGGAGTACGTCTCGCCCGCCTGTTTTTGCCGGCGATGAGGCAGGCCAACTGGGGGCGCATCATATTCATTTCGAGCGAAAGCGGGGTGCAGATTCCAGCTGAAATGATCCACTACGGGATGACCAAAACCGCGCAACTGGCAGTCTCGCGCGGCCTCGCCGAAGCCGTCGCCGGCACGGGCATCACAGTCAATAGCGTGCTGCCGGGGCCAACGAAATCGCGGGGAGTGGGCGAATTCGTGGAGACCCTCGCAAAGGCCGACGGCAAATCGTTTGAAGCGTTCGAAAAGGAGTTCTTCGAGAAGGTCCGTCCGACATCGCTCATCAAGCGATTTGGTTCGCCGCAGGAAATCGCGTCGCTCGTGGCCTATATCGCCAGTCCGCTTTCGTCGGCCACGACGGGAGCTGCGTTGCGTGCCGACGGAGGCGTTATAAAGAGCGCCTTCTAGGCCCACGCCAGCATTGGGCCGGGCTCTTCACATGTTTCCTCGATCGATATTTCGACGCAAGCGGCCCGGCTAATGCGCTTCTTTTGCGAGCCACGTGCCGATCAGCCATGGGCCTGGCTGATCGGCATTCTCACGCTGGTGTGGTATTTGCAGCCTATTGGTAGCCCGGAAAGTCGGGTAGTCAGCCGGGCCCGAATGATGGACTTGGCCCGTGCTGCGTGATTGAGCGAGTGCCCGCTGTACCTCGGAAACTGCCCTTGATGTGGCGTTGAACCAAAGGGCCGAAGAGGGGCGGTTGCGGCAGTCACGGCCGATCGCATACTTTGCATGTGCTTTGTGGAACCTGTCGCGCGAATCGATTTGCCAGTCAAGACCAGGACGGTTTTGGGGTAAATTGGACAGCGTGGAATGCGACGAACGCCGCAAAATTCGCATTACGTGCGGTGGCGGTCGCTCAAGGACGACGTCAGATGGGAGCAAGGATGAAAGGCAAACGCACTGCCGCCGTGCTGCTTTTCGGTCTCGCATGGATAAGTCACGCGTTTGGGCAAGGGGAACGTCTGACCGATGGACAAATTGCCGGCGTCGTTTTCGTGGCGAATCAGGCGGAAATTTCGGCAGGAGAGTTTGCGTTGCGCAGAACCCAGTCCAGGAGCGTGCAGGCCTTAGCAACGCGGATCGTTACGGAACATGCGCAGGTCAATCAGGAGATCATCGCACTGACGCAGAGACTGGCGGCAAACCTGCAACGAAGTGCGACGAGCGAAGCACTAATGAAACAGAGCGTTGACGACCTTGCGAGGCTTAACGAAGTCGAGACGAGTGGATTCGACGAAGCGTACCTTGATCGGGAGGTCGTCTGCCTTCAGCATTTGGTCAAAAACGTGGATACGTTCATTCGGTCTACGACGAGCGTGGAACTGAAGATGCTCCTGGTCCGATTTCGCCCGTCCTTCATCTTTCATCTGGACCAAGCTCAACGATTGAAGTTGGCGATAGGCACTCCGGAAATCGGGCGATAAGTCTGGGCAAGCGCAAACTTCCTTGAGTTGTTTTTTTGAACATACGCGGTGATCCCTGCCGCGCTGTGAATCTAACGTGCCGTGAGCGACCCGGTTCAGCGGCGGGCGGAGGACGGTCAAGAAGCGACGTTCACTGGAAGACGCAGTTGGACATTCGAGCGTCCGTAGCACTCGGGAAAGCAGTCAGTCGCTTGTCATGACTTTGATTAGACGATCAAATTGTTGTTATCGTTCCACGGTCGCACACAAGCAGCTAAGCGCATCGGATGTTCTACAGAAACACGCGTCAAGCGCTACGGTTTTGCGCACTGAAGACCGCCAGAAAGCTGCATCAAGCAATCCACCGATGGTGTCTCATGCATTGCGGAAGCGCCTTTATCCGGGTATGGGGCAGCGTAAGCACGAGTACATTCGCGCCGCCCGGTGCATGAACAAGCGGCCCGACGAACGGCGGATTCACTTGGTCGGGAAGTGTCGGCGCCATGTCAGCGGCCCAGGTAGACACCTGACTCGCGATCGTGAGCATTCGTCCCAGATGACACAAGCCCTTCCCTCACGATCGTATTCCTTCGTGATTGTCTGTAAGCACCCGGCAAAGTGAGGGGTAGGCTAGATCAGGGGTGCCCTCGTGTGCGATGACGAAAAAGGCTTTCAATTGCGGGCGTTGAAGCAACGCCATGTTGGATGTAGTCACCAAAAGTGCGAGGAAATGCCCGCCGCCGCAGTGAAAACCGCCTGTAGGTTTGGCCAACAAGCCAGAAGACCCTGACAGGATGACCGCGCCTCCGAGAATGGCTCTTACTCCGTCGCTGGAACCTACAACACTTACAACTGTGCTCGGTTCATCTTTGCGCGGCCCCTATATCAGGTCCGTCCACCGCAGCGGCTCGTGGCGGAGTGCGGCGGTGTAATAGTGCTGCACGACGAAGGTGCAATCTTTGCTCGGGTTCCTACCATAAGCGCCACGCCGGCAAGAGTGATGCTGGCGGCGATCAGCTTACCCAAGCCCACGGGCTCTTTCAGAAAACAGGCGGACAGGACCAGTGCAATCACGGGAGCGACGTAGTTGAAGCTGTTGGCCAGCAATGACGATGCGCTTCGGCTCAGTGCGAGAAACACGGCATATCCGATCAGCGTGCTTGCGACGACGAGAAAGGCGAGGACGCCCCATGCGCGAAGCGGTACCGTCGACGGATGCAACGACGCACTTATACCGGTGAACCAGACGATCAGCGCTAGTATGATGCCCGTCGGCAGGAGTTGAGCAGCCAGTCCGATCGCCGGGTCGCTGGGCAGCTGCAAGCGCGATGTTCCGAGCGACCCCGCAGCCCACAGCGCTGAAGCGGTGAGCGTCATCACGGCACCGATCGGGCGGAAGCCATTCCCGGACGACGACAGTAAGCCCATCGCGGCCAGACCGATCAGGCCCAATCCAATACCCATAAGCTGTCTCGCGCCAGGTGTCTCTCGAAAGAAAACCCATGCGAAGAGCGCGAGAAATACCGGCGCAGCGGATCCGAAAACCGATGCGACGCCAGCGGGCAGGAAATGCGTTCCCCAGATCGCAAGCGTCTGGCTGCCGATCAGCATGACCGGGCCCAACACCGCGGCGCCTGCGAGTTCCGGAGCCGATGCCGGGCGACGACGCCACCGCCACGCCGCGAATGGCGAAATTAGGATCGCTGCAATACCGAACCGCAGCGCAGCTAGCATCAACGGGTGAAACGCTTCGCCGCCCACCTTGAACGCCAGGAAATTGAGGCCGTTGTACAGCCATTGATAGCCAACGCCGATTATGACGAGCCCTTTACCGAGCGTCTGGGGCGATCCATGGCTCCTCGCCGCTGTCAAAGCTTCTTGCTTTGAAGCCATGCTTGGATCTCCCGAACGAGTTCCTGCTTGCGTTCTATCGGCAGCCAATGCGCACCGCGCAGATTTGTTATGGTCAGGTCTGCGCAGGCTGCGCGCATCGGGTCGCCCGAACGATTTCCGTTGATGGTGTTGATCGTATCGAGATCGCCGTTGATGAATAGAACTGGCTGCGAGATGTGCCCGTTATTCGGTGCCTTGTGGGCGTATGCAATATTGGCGTCGTCGTTCAGGTACCACGCACAGGGGGCGCGGAAGCCGTGAGCCTCGAACGTGCTCACCAGCACGGCGAAGTCTGCTGCCGGCCAGAGGGCAACATCAGGTTCTGTCGGAGGTGCTTGGTGTGCGGCGCCGAAACGACCTCCCTTGCTAGTGACCAGCGCATTTGGCGTGGGCTTGCCCATGCTGGCGGGGTCGCCGCGTCGGTAAATCGACGCAAGGGATGCGGCCTTGTCGGCATCCAGATCGGCGACAGCCGAGTCGAAGTGTTTTGTGTAATAGCGGTAATAGTCCCATTGACCATCAGGATACTTATCGGCCGGATAGATCGTTCGGTCGACCAGCGGGACGAGCGTTGGCAAGGCGTTCGCGTCGGGGAAATACGGCACCGAGACCAACACGGCGCCACGGCTTCGCTGAGGCTCATGCGCGACCATCGAACTAACAATGACACTGCCCCAGTCGTGACCTACCCAGATTGCGGGCTTGCCGCCGAGGTGGTCATGCAACTCCGCCATGTCCGCGACGACCTGCTCGTTAGTGTAGGCGTCGCTGGCTGACGGCGCGGAAGAACCGCCGTAGCCGCGCATGTCGGGCGCAACGCAGTACCAACCCTCGGCGGCGAACGCGGCCATCTGAGCGCGCCATATCAGGCTGAGCTGAGGCCAACCGTGGAGGAACATCATCAGCGGTCCGTTGGCAGGCCCGGACTCGAGATAGTGCGTACTGTGGCGCGGCGTGCTGAACGTGCGCGAAGCCAGCGTAGAGGAAGGCGCGCTCCATGCCGCGCCCGACATCGAAACAACGCCTACAATTGAGGCGACCCCCATCCTAGCGAGGACGGACCGGCGGCTCAGCGTCGGCCCGGCAGCGGACATGATCTGCATAAGCGGAGCGGTGGCGGAGTGTTTAATTTTAGGCATGCGCAATCATATGGCGATCGTATTTATGCCATTAGCCCTCTGATCGTGCATAAGGCTTGAAGCGAAACTTAAAGGTGGTTCAGTGCGACAAAAGGATACTTTTGAAGGTGTGGCCGTATTCGTCGCGGTGGCGGAGGCTGGCAGCTTTTCCGCAGCAGCTAGGCGCCTTGGCATTTCGCCATCTGCGATCAGCCAGGCGATCAGGAATCTTGAAGAGCGGCTGGGCACACCGCTCTTCCGCCGTTCGACCCGAAGCTTATCTTTGACTGACGTAGGCAACGACTATCTGCGCGCGGCAGGACCCGCCCTGTCGGAATTGAGGCGAGCCGCGGAGGAGGCATCGGGCCGGGGCGGCCGGCCGTCTGGCCCTTTGCGCCTCACGATGCCGCGCGCGCCCTTCGACCTGCACATCGCTCCCGTGCTGATGTCTTTCCAGAATGCTTATCCAGATGTGGATCTTGAGATCGCAGTCGAAGCGCGCCTGATCGACATCGTCAAACAGGGCTATGACGCAGGATTGCGCTATGGCAACTGCCTTGAGAAGGACATGGTGGCCGTCCCGGTCGCGCCCGGGTCGGAAGCGGTTCTCGTCGCCTCACCTGCATATTTTCGTGGCCGAGAAAGGCCGAATCTTCCCAATGATTTGCTCGATCATCGCGCCGTGATGTGTCGCAGTCAGATTACCGGATTAACCATACCGTGGACGATACAATCCGCTGGAGAGATCGTGCAAATCGTCCCGCCAATGGCGACAATCGTTCACGATCTCTCCTCGCAGATCGCGCTAACGCTAAGGGGGATGGGAATCGTCAATGCGCCGGCTGCATGCGTGTCCGGCTTCCTTAATGCAGGAACCCTGTCGCGGGTCCTGCCAGCATGGTCGTCCCCGATGGACGCGCTTTATATCTACTTTCCGAGCCGTCGTCACCAATCTGCGGCATTGCGAGCATTCGTTGCGTTTTTAAAGGGGCGCCCTTTTCTTTCTCCTCCCTTAGGTGGCGGGCACTTGAACAACATAGGAATTCCAACAGAATCCGTCTGAGTTGTGGATGCAGCAACCCCCTTCCGGCGCGATAGAACGAATGTCCGTTGTACCTGGAAAGCTGCCCTATACGTCGTGCTGAGACGATCGGCCGCAGTGGGTCGTGAAGGAGCATTCAATCTGCTCGAAAGCGGCTATGCGTTAAGCGAATTTACGAGGCCCCAGGTTTTTGACCAACTATGAAATCGGAAGGAACGCACGCTTATGCGAGGCGACGAATTGGGCGCCAGAAACTCCCACAGAGCGTGACCGCCCAGCGCCCCAACTAAAATAGAAAACAATGTTCGACCGAATGGAGCTACCTCTGTCGCGATGTGACGTCCCTGACCACCGTCAATATTATTAGGATAACTAAGTGATAACTTCTTTTATGTATAATGAGCAACCAGTTCCTCTCTTCGGTCACGTGGATTCGCCAGCCCGCAGCGATGCGAGCCCAAGTAACGGCGTTCTAATCGAGAGGCGTGGGTAGGCAATTTGACCGGGGAAAATGCGCCAATCACGTTCTTTCAGATCCCCACGCCCAATGTTATCGAGTCGGCACAGCCTGGCGTCGATCTTGTCGGTTGCGTTCCGCTTACTGTCGGTGGCCGCTTCGGTCACTATGGTTTGAAGTGTGCGCTCCACGCCCGACAGCCGTGCGCGGTGTTCGAACAGTTCACGGCAGCACAGTCGCCCGACGCGAGACCGCCAGCGCCGCCGTTCCGGATGACCATAGGTAGCCGCCGTAGAGGTTGCCCAGTCCCGCCCCAGCCCTGATCTAGCGCTACGTCAGATTTTCAGCGGGCGCGGAAGGGATGCCACGAGCGACGGTCTCATGCTGGAAGAGTGCTCGATCTGCTTGAAAACATCCCAAAGTGGGATATAGTACTGTCATGCACATAATTTCCAAACCACCACTCATAGCTTTCTGGACGAAGCACCCGGACGCTGAGCCGCCGCTACGGGCTTGGCTCAGGGTCATGCAGGATAGGAATTTTAAGGATCTTAACGACCTGAAGGCGACCTTCGGCGCGGCGGACTACGTGAAGCCGCATACGGTCTTCGACATCGGCGGGAACAAGTATCGACTGATCGCCGCGATTCACTACAACACGCACAAGGTGTTTGTTCGAAACGTCTTGACGCATGCCGAATACGACACAGACAAATGGAAGGAGAAAAAGTGATGAACGCCATTGCAGAACCAAGCGCCATCCTGAAGGCATGGCTTCCGTTCAAGGAGCTGATCGGCAGCGCCACGGCCGTGCGCACCGAGGCCGATTACGTTAAGGCCATCGAGTACATCGACGAGCTGCTAAACGAAGTCGGCGACGACGAAGCGCATCCGCTCGCCGAGGTACTCGACCTGATCGCCACTCAGGTGAAAGCGTATGAAGACGAACACATTGAGATTCCTGACGCGGAGCCGCGCGAAGTGCTGCGATTCCTCATGGAACAGCGAAATCTGACGCAAGCCGACCTCGACGACTGCGCACCGCAAAACCGTATCTCGGAGATCCTGAGCGGCAAGCGCGTAATCAGTAAGGACGTAGCCAAGCGACTCGCGAAGCGCTTTCATGTCCACGCAGACATTTTCCTGTGATCTGCTGCGGTTTACGGGGGTAGTCCAGTCAGCGAGCTGCCAATCCCACCAGTATCGAAGAAAGCGGGACGGACTACCTAATGTGGGTCGATTTGCGACGGTCGTTTTGTCGCTATCGTGCTTCGTTTTTCGTTTCCTGAAGCAACCCCAGTGGACGCTGTTTGAACCGCGGTATTGGTGAAGGTATGGCCGTGGCGCTCACCACAGCAGCACAAAACGACGGCATTGAGAGCCACGCTGGCGCGGAGCATGCCGGTGTGTTCACCGACGCGAGTTGAACAGCCGTAAAAGCTCTTCGCGCAGCTCGGAGATGTCCAGCACATGCTGTGCGCGGGTCACGGCTACGTATAGCAGGCGCATCTCGTCCTCGTCTAACGTCAAGTGCCCGTCAACGGTCTTGAAGCGAAAATCGTTGGCGACCTTCACCCGTTTCCATTGCAGCCCCTTGGCGCGGTGCACGGTCGATATAACGTAGTCGGCGTCTGCCTCGGGCGTAACCCGTCGTGCCAACGCACGCAGATAGTCGGTGCCACACTCGTCGACGATTCGTACGATCGGTTGTAAGTCGCGCCCGACCGCGGTTTGAGCAAACGATTGAGCGTCCTTCCACGTTTCGAACAGCGAAAATGCCGCTGGCCGGAAAGCTCGCTTGCCGGCCAGCAACTGGTCAGCGCCGTCAGCGAACGCCACGATCTCGGTCGGGCTCATACGGATTGCGGGCTTGTGACCCGCTTCGATGCCCGCGGCCAATTGCCAGATCGCCGTCACATTCTTGCGACACAAAATGGCATCGACGGGCGGTGAGACACTCGGATCCTCCACCATGATCGACCCGATGACATCCTGGCCGAGAATGGGCGTGCGCTCGCCAAGCAGCGACAGAATACGGCGAGCGAGTGCTGCGAACGTAGGCCCGAACCGGAAGGATTCGGTTAGCGCACACTCGGGCGCGTCGATCTGAGCCATTGCATTGACCGCGCCACGCCATTCATAAATTTGCTGGTAGGGATCACCGACGTAGATGATCTGCGCATGGCGCTGGAGGCCAAGCACCGAGAGCATTACGCCATCGCTGTCCTGTGCCTCGTCGAACAGGATGAAATCCGCATCGATACGCGGTTTTGTCTGCGCCCAGACTTTTAGATAGACGTCCGGTGCAATGGCGCTACGGCCGCGTGGATCGGTGCTTTCATTCCACAGCCGTACGACGCAGGGAAGCAACGATTCGCGCAGCCAGTCGGCCGCCGTTTCATGAACCTTTTCATCAACAGGGATGTGGGAAGCCTCGGGTCGCAGCTGCGCCGAGCGGCAAAACCTGCCCAGGCCGTCGGCGACCATTCGACCAAGTTCGAACGGTGTGACTTCGACGGTTTTGCCGGTGATGGTGGGCACCTGTATCGCTCCGATCCCATAGCGAGCAGCCAATTCGTGCGGAGGTTCAGTCGGGAGATTCGCGCGCGCGGTCAAGGCGGGCGCTACGGATGCATACGCGAGCGAATGCACCGTGCGTGCGCTGACATTCGACGGAAAGCTGCGGCGAGCGTGCTGGGCAATTTCCTTGTTGAAGGCGAGATAGCTGCCGCGCCTATCCGCGAGATGATCGGCGACCAGCCGTAGCGTCGAAGTCTTTCCCGCGCCGGCATAGGCCTTGATCTTCAGGTCGCCTCCGCCAAGGACCGCATCTACGACCGCGTGTTGCTCGGCGGTAGGCTTAAACGAATGGGGCATGGAATGTGAGGCTGAGCGAAGATGCCCGTAGTGTGCCGGAAAATTGCCTATGGGCAGGCTGCCGCGCGGCAACCGATCTCCGAGCTGCTGTGGAAACGCGACGGTTGAATCGAAGTCGAAATCGTCCCTGGCCAGTCGATTTATGCGCCATCGCACGAGACTTTTCGGCCTACGGGCATTTTACCGTGCTCTCAGGCGGACATTCGAACGCCGGCTTCAGTGAGGTAACGGACCTTCTCGCGACTATCATGTTCGTCGCTTGATCGGCCAATATAGCCATTCGGACAGCCGCGAAATCTTATCGCTCGCGAGTAGCGCCTTAAGAGAGGACTGAATGATCTGATCGATGTCGAATGCCGTAGAGGAGTCTTCGAGCGATCGCTTACAGGTGCCGGCACTGTCGTTGTCCCAACGCGGTCTGATCTATGACGCGGGCCAACGCGCGTGACGGAACCCATTGGCCTCCTTGTGCAATGAATCGGGAGGTCGCGTCGACGACTGTTTGGTTGCTCTCATCAGCGAATACGGCAAAGACCGGTGCGAAGACCGACTCCGCGAGGGCGAATTGCTGCTTTTCGAATTTACTCGGGTCGATGCGACCTTCGGCATCGAAAGTAAGAATGAAAAACGTGTTCCGAACGACGCGCATTGGGTTTCTGGCCACAAGCTCGACCACGACGCTGGCCATTCGCGCTCGTTGCCCTGCAAAATCGGGCAGATAGTGTCCTGCCGGATCTCGCAGCATCCGGTCGAGCTTGGTGCTTGACAGCCGCCAGAGGGTGTCGTCACGAGCGATCAGGAAGGTTCGGCAAGAAAAACCCATGGTTCTGCACCTTGCATTAACAGTGATTCTCACTTTGCTCAGGAAGATCCCACAACGCGCCTTCCCCAGCAGGAACTTTGCCCCTGTACCTATTTGCCCCTGAACCTTTCATTGCGCGCGTGACCACGCTTCGCGCCGCATCGGTGGATGTCCGGCTCCGCGGAGCCTTTCCGGCGCCTGAGGCTCATCGCAATCGTCGAGTCGAAACCAGTCGCGTAGGCGCTCACGATTGCGTGGACCCCGCCACGGGCTTGGCCCCCCGCACCGTGTTGAGCCACATGCGACCTTCTCGTCGAGGCGAGTCACGAATGCCGCAGCGCGAGGATGGAGCGCTTGCCTCTTGACGTCTCACTTCACGATCTCGCCGCTCCATCGATCACGGTGCGCCCAGAACGGACACTGCTTACATTTTTCGCCTTCCGGATAGTCAATGCCTTCCTCATGCGGGCAGCCGATGATGCGATCAGCGGCCGCCACCGATTTGGCACCATGATGATCGATGAATCGAACGATTGCTTCAGCGATTTCTGGATCGTTTCTCGCATCGGTTGTTTCGCAAAACCACCGCTCAAGAGGGTCCGCGTCAGCATCTTCGTACGCGACAATGCCAACAGAGACCTTCGTCGCTCTCGTGTCGTCTGGCCCGTAGAAGGCAACCGTTGCCACTGGATAGCCGCAGAAGCCTTTGCCTCGTTTTTTTGCAAACTTGTCTCGGTACCACTGAGCCTTGAATGGCATGATCCCTCCCTCGCATGCCTGCCGAGTGACGTAAGCGGCGGCACGGAAGTGAACACAAAGAGTAGCAAGTTTCTTGCACCTTGACCGTACGCCGCTTCAAGCGAATTTGCGAAGTATTGGCTGGTGGGCTGAGCAAGGGGCGTTCGCGGCATAGACGCGAACGAACTCGATGGCGCGAATCACACCGGTCGGTGATCGGCGGAAGTCGAAGTGCAACGGTCATTCCAGCTTCGAGTCGGTCGTCATATCCTCGACCGAAGGAGACATTCTGCCTTTTGCTTGTTTATACGTTAGCGCCAACTATTTTTCGCCTGCGCGGGATCGAGCCGCCATCGGCATTGCATCTCGTGTGCCTCAGGTTTTGGTACCCTTTCATCATGAGTCTTGTTTCTCGCAGAATTCGGAAATTCAACGGGACCGCCGTAACGGTGAGGGTTGGTCCGCCGGCGGCAGTGCCGGGGGCGAACTTCTGTGAGTTGATATAGCAATCAGGTCGTCCTACAGCAGATGAAAAGACAGTTCATGAGACATGCACGACACAGCGGCCGCGCATACCCCGGCAGCTTAGTTCACCCCGCAATTCGGTCGGACCGGGCGCAAACGGAGCTTCGCCCAGTTCGCACTGGGCCGGTGCGCATGCTAGTTGATTACGAAACCACTTTCCGTGAACACAGGCGGCTTCAGCGCTTCCTAAAGCAGTGCGACGGGGACGGGCGTTCTTGACCGCTCCCGACATGTTCGCGCCACACCTGACGCCCGGCGGTCACCTGCTTGCGGTGCCGGAGGACGCCGCGCCACTATTGGTGGAGGAGATACGACTGCGGCTTGGCAGTTCTTTTGCGCTTGGCGCGGGGCATGGTCTGCTGCATCTGGGAACGGTCGAAATCGGCCGCATTTTGCCGCCCGTATGGGCTTGGTGGCGTGATTTTGCCGCGCGCTACGTCACCGCCTTGTGTGCCACGCCCGAAGGCGGCGAGATCGCGGTCGTCACGCCTGCTACCAAGGATTTCAATGCTCTGATTGCCGACGCGCCACCGATGACGGGCGGGGAGTATCTAACGCCCGATGTGCTGGTCACGCTGTGGGGCGAGATCGATACCGCCTTGCACCAGGAACTGGCCATCGAAAAAGTCTCGCTTCAGGATTTCCTCAAGTCGCGCCATCCGGCCTGGAATCTTGTCGGCCGCGTGCATTTCAACCTCGCTGAGAACCGCAAGGACCCGGAGTCACCGTTTGCTTTCCTTGCGACTTACACCTCGCGCCTGTCAGCCCATGGCAAAGCGCAACACCAGCCGCTGTCGCAAGCCCTTGCAGAATTTTCGGGGGCCAGGAGCCGGGTGCAACTCTTGTCGCTGCTACTGCCGGTTCAGCGCGCCGCGCAAGACTGCGATTGGCTTCGCGACATGGTGGGCACCGGCGAGATATACCATCCGCTGCGCTGGACGCCGCTTGACGCCCACCGCTTTCTCAAAGACCTGCCCAAACTCGAAACCGCCGGCATTGTCGTTCGCACGCCAGGCGTCTGGCAGGCGGGTCGTCCTGCTCGTCCCGTTGTGAAAGCCAGCGTCGGCGCACGACCGCCTTCGCTCTTGGGCAAGGATGCGTTGCTCGATTTCAGCATCGAGGTGTCCCTCGACGGCGAGCATCTCAGCGCCTCCGAGGTCAGGGACCTGCTCCATCGCGCCGACGGCTTGCAACTCATCCGCGGTCGCTGGGTCGAGGTGGACCAAAAAAGGCTCGCTCGCCTCCTGAAGCGATTCGAGGCCATGGAAACGGCGGCAAAAGCCGGTCTGCCCTTTAACGAAGCCCTCCGTCTTCTGGCAGGTGTTTCGCTCGACGATAGCGGCGACCCCGCTGATCGCGACTGGTCGCAGCTTGTTGCTGGGCCTTGGCTGGCCGACATCCTGCAGGAGCTGCGTCAGCCGGAAGGGTTGGCGCAGATCAGCCCGGGTGCGGAACTCAAGGCGAGCCTACGGCCCTACCAGCACGCTGGCGTGCGGTGGTTGTATCTGCTCAGCCGGCTAGGCCTGGGCGCGTGCCTGGCGGACGATATGGGCCTGGGCAAGACCATGCAGGTGCTCTCCCTGCTGCTGGTGCTCAAGCGCGAAAGCGCCGAGGTGCGCCCCAGCCTGCTGGTCGCTCCAGCATCGCTGCTGGCCAACTGGGCAGCAGAGGCCGAGCGCTTCGCCCCCGGCTTGGCGCTGCTGATCGCCCATCCGTCGGTCATGTCGGCGGCCGATTTGCGTGCGCTGGATGCCGCGCGGGTGGCGGAGATCGATCTCGTCATCACCAGCTTCGGCTCGCTTCTTCGCCAGCCGGTCTTGGCGACCATCCAATGGCGCGTTGCCGTCGTCGATGAAGCGCAGGCGATCAAGAATCCGAGCGCCAAGCAGACGCGACAGGTCAAGCAGCTCCAGGCACAATCGCGCATCGCGTTGACCGGAACCCCCGTGGAAAACCGTCTGTCCGATCTATGGTCCATTTTCGATTTCACCCACCCGGGTTTGCTGGGCTCGGACAAAGTCTTCGCCAAATTTACCAAGCGGCTAGCGAAGGAGGAGCACTTCGGCCCGCTGCGCACGCTGGTACGACCCTACATCCTGCGCCGCCTGAAGACCGACAAGCGGGTCATCGATGACCTTCCGGACAAAACGGAACTCAAGGCCTGGTGCCACCTGAGCCCGAGCCAAGCGGCGCTTTATCAGCGAGCGGTGAAGGAACTGGCCGCCGCGCTTGAGGACGCCGAAGGCATCGGTCGCAAGGGTGTGGTGCTGAGCTTTCTGATGCGCTTCAAACAGATCTGCAACCACCCATCGCAATGGCTGGGCGACGCAGCGTGGAAGGCGGAAGACAGCGGCAAGTTCGCCCGCCTGCGGCAACTCGCCGAAGTGATCGCAGCCAAGCAGGAAAAGGTGCTGGTATTCACTCAGTTCCGCGAGACCACTGAGCCGCTGGCGGCATTTCTGGGTTCGATCTTTGGTCGCGAAGGTCTGGTGCTCCATGGCGGCACCCCGGTGGCCAAGCGCCGCGAACTGGTCAAGCGATTCCAGGAGGATGAGTTGACACCCTTCTTCGTGCTCTCGCTAAAGGCGGGTGGGACGGGGTTGAATCTCACCGCCGCTTCCCACGTGATCCACTACGACCGCTGGTGGAATCCGGCCGTGGAAAATCAGGCGACCGACCGCGCGTTTCGTATTGGTCAGCAGAGAAACGTCCTGGTGCATAAGTTTATCTGCCGTGGCACGATTGAGGACCGTATCGACCAGTTGATCGAAGCGAAACAGCAATTGGTGAAGGATGTGCTGGAGGGCGGTGCAGAACTCCTGCTCACCGAGATGAGCGATCGCGAATTGCTCGATCTCGTGAAGCTCGACGTTCATGCCGCGCAAGAAAACTGATCGTCAAGAGGCAAGCGCAATGGATTATGGGGGGTGGAAGCCGTATGTCTCGGTCGCCGCGCGCAGGAAAAAGGCTGAACTGGCCGCCGCCAAGGCGACAAAGGCTGGGGCGGTCCTGTCACCCATCGCGTCGTATCGCGGTGCCATCGCCAAGACCTTCTGGGGCAAGGCCTGGTGCGACAATCTGGAACGCTACAGCGACTATGCCAACCGCTTGCCGCGCGGCCGTACCTATGTGCGCAACGGTTCCGTGATCGACCTCCAGATTACGGCAGGCGAAGTGCGAGCTCAAGTAATGGGTTCGAGCCTCTACACGGTCGCCATGACCGTGGCGGCGTGTCCTGAAAAACAATGGCGAGCAATCGGAGCCGATTGTTCGGGGTCGATCGATTCGATCGTGGAACTCTTGCAGGGCAAGCTCTCGACAGCCGTGATGGAGCGCATCTGCAAACCTGGCACCGGTCTTTTTCCGGCACCCAAGGAAATCACGTTCAATTGCAGTTGCCCGGACTGGGCATCGATGTGCAAGCACGTCGCTGCCGTGCTCTACGGCGTCGGCGCACGGTTCGATCAGCAGCCGGAATTTCTCTTTGCCTTGCGCCGGGTCGATGCCAATGATCTCATCGGCCAGGTCGATACCGGTCTGCCTGAATCGAGAAAACGCCCGGCTACGCGCAAAGTGCTCGACGACGCGCTAGTGGCCGATGTGTTCGGCATCGAGATGGCCGAAGCTTACCTACCGGCCAACCCTGCTGCCGGAAGTAACAAGCCATCGGCAGATAAGGTCACAGCGAAGAAGGCGGCTAAGCCGGCTGTCTCGACAGCTGGCAAGCCAACCGCGAGCGCGAAGACCGCGGCGGACAAGAAAGCGGTAACAAAGAAATTGCCGGTCAAGCCATCTGCTGCGCCCCGTAATTCAACATCTGGCAACGTCGTTGCCGGTAAAGCAAAGGTAACGAACTTGCCTGCAACGCCGCAAGAGGCTGCAACAAGAAAGCGTGCCACTGTTCGACCGGCGAAAGCTGAGTCCCGCTGAACTCAGTTCCCATCTCGCATGGCTACGCAGGAAGTGAGTGACGTCGACGAATTGGATTATTCTCAGCTGGCGGACTCGGCGTCTAGTGAATTCTCCGGATCATGTCGAGCGTCAGCGGACATATCAGGTTCGGGATTTCATAGACCAGACTGAACCCGCTGATCATTCGAGTTCGACCTCAACCTTGCGTTGAAGACACTGGATGGTTGAAGGTATTTGAATAATTAAACGACCGCTTCGTGAACATTGAGAGCGGCCGTAATGGCCGAAGCGCGCCCCGCTCAGACAAGTTTCGACAATCGGCCGCCTGTCAGCGCGGTACTGGGCCGCTCGAGCGGTTTCAAGGGACTGCGAGAGGGACTTGCCAGGTTCGACGCTGATATATTCTGCTCAACGGAGATTGGCTCTTAACGGCAGCCGAACTTGCCATGATTCACGAAATAAGACGCGTGATCCCGCCAAGAGTTCGACCGGAGATACCACAGTTGCCATGCGGGATCAGGTCAGAGCGATACGGCTTGCTGTAACAGCTCCAGGGCTTTCATTTCGTCTAGGCGACCAGTACGTGCTTTGCCAGCGAGTGTCTTTATCAGAGCCTCCGCTATCGGTTCAATACCTAGCAAATCGTCCAAGCTGGTTGCCGAAGTGAGACGGCGCGAATCCGTGATGACCTGCGTTACGGAGGTTGACGGATACTGCTGACCGGCGGCGGAGTACAAGGCATCGTTATCAACCGGTTGCCTGATCGTCGGATCGGCAGCGAACGGGACCGCTTGGTCTAATTGCACGGTGACCGCATTCGTCCCAACGGCGACGCCTGTTGGACCGCCTGTGCCATCCGCATTAGGGGCTATGGCAGGTCGAGCACTCGTATTTTTCGCCTTCGTACGCACAGACTTCTTCGCCACGATCGCTTTTGGTGCAATCGAAGGTGGCAGTTCTTGCTGATCGGATGCAGGGCGGCGCGACGGGGGAGCCAGCAACCCCGACACCGAATCAGGGATGTCCGTTACTGAACGCGGAACGTCCAACCAGCCAGTCGGCAAAACAAGGCGTTCGGTGAACCGGTTTGCTTCGGCATCGTCCATCCGTTTCTGCCCATAAAACCGATTTGCCATGTTGGAGTCGCTAATTCCCATCACCGCGCCGAGCCGCACCTTCGATCCTTTGCGGGACGTAAGCACGTGCAGGGTTAGCGCGGCGAATGTTTTCCAAAGCTGCGACGTCGTTCAACGGCAAGGCTTGCTGAGCCGCCGACTTTGAAGACGCTCTAACTTTCGCAGGTGCCAATTTTAGTGGGGTTGCCGTGGCAGGCTTCGCCGCCGTAGTGTTGTTTTTCGCGACGTCCCGTTGCGACCCGTCTTTTGTCTTCTTTGGCATTTCTGGTTCTCTGGGCAAACGATCGGTGAGGGTAGGGTGATGGTTGGCCTGCGTGGCAGGCGCCGGCTTCACCACTTGCTCGTACGTAGATTCTGGTTCGGCGTTCGCATGAATGAAGTCTAGTGGTGACCTCAAGCGCTTAATGGTTTCGGGCATGAGGACAGGATTGGGTTGATCGAAGAACCCATCGGGTAGCCCAAGCGTTGTTTCGATATGAAAGGCTGTCTCAGGTGTGAATCTCTCGCCGTTCACCAACTCGGCCACGCGCGTTAAGTTAGAGTCGAGTCCCAGTGCGACGTTCTCCGCGCCCACCGCGTCTACCAACAATTTAAACGAACGCGTTTTGAAAATGGACGCCGTCTGTGCCAGGTCTCGAGTAGATGGAGCTTTTACGTATGGCTTGTTCTGTCGGTGGGATGTCGTGTTTGAAAGTTGGCGCGATTGATGCTGGCCATTGTCTCGAGATCCCGAGTATCGCCCGTGTGTTTGACTCATAAAGTAGGGCTCCCCGCCGTGAAATCACTATCAGTTTTAGCATTATAGGCGAGGGTGTTGACACACGACTCGCCGCAAGACATTGAGCCATTCTCGTAACCCGGATGCTGACTGTCTTGTGTCGGTGACCTCTATGTCAGGATCAAGGGACAGCGTTCGCTAAATAATGCGTAGATGGCGAATCTTGCCAATGCGCATGGAGCGTTTCAGGATGAGATCAGTGATGTACTCGGGAAGCAGGGCGCGTGGAATGTTCGCGGGCACGCCTTCGACAACTTGCGACGGAACCTTGGCGACGTAGTCGTCGGGCGCGCTTGCCAGACTGTGCTCGTAGCTGACGCGATAGTCCATGATGGGGGAGAGTCCGGGGAAGGTCGTTGTCACACCCGATTTTATCAGCGAGGACCGTTTGCCGGCTCCTTTTACGGTGACGTTCCGGCTTACGTTTTCGGCGTCCACATGAAGCCGCCGTTCATTAGGCGCTTCACCCACGCTCCACGGTTCCCGTGTTTCGCCGTCAAACGAACGAGGCCTCTGCGAAATACGGCTTCGTTTTTGACGCACGCGTAGGCCTCTGCAAGATCCAGAAGAAGTTGGAACGCCTGACCGTATGCGTGGCCGGACCCGCGCTGTAGTGTGGTGTCGATACGCTCCCATGTCGTGCTTTCGTGCTCGATCAGCGAATCCAGGTAGCGACGACGTTCGGCAATACGGCGCACCTCTGCAGCGTCATTTGCTGCCCGTTCGCGACGTAGTCGAAGCGCGCGGGCAGCATCGCGTCGAGCGTCTATTTCAGCAACCGTCCGACGCGTCCCTGCTCGGCCCTGTTGGGATTACGAGTGCGATCCCAGTTTAGAAACCGAGTGCGCAAACCTCGTTCGGTTTCCTGAGGGTTTCCACAAAGCAGTTGGCGCAAGGCCTCACGCATTTCAACTGCGGTGAGTTCAAGCAGCCATGGCTCGAAGCGCGCGTCGTCGTCGACGTCTGCCAATCGAGGCGGGCTGGCTTCGGCTGCTGCTGCGAGTTAGTCTGGATCGAGCATCAAGAACTCTGCCAGTGACGCCTGCGCAGGCGTCAGTGCTCGGAGCCCGTTCGGCAACGGCGGTTCTTGCCCGGCGAATTGGAGGAAGCGCAGGTCTTCGATGACGTTGCGTCGGCACGGGAGGTCATTGAGCGGGTAATGCCAAATCTACAAGACATGCTTCAGTTTCGGCGAATTAACGTTCACTGCTTTGCCACGTCCGCGACGAAGGAAGATTGCGTCGCAGCAGGATTGCCAACGTGGGACTCTACTGACGAGCCTGATGACAGTGAAGGTCAGTTGGACCGTTGTTCATAGCAAAACTATCGTCGGGGGTCTTATTTAAGCGCCCCGGAAATGTAGGAGACTTTGGATCTTGGCTGTAATGGGAGATTTGAAGTATGGAAAACGCAAGCAAAGTAAAGAAGCCGACAGGGGCGAGGTATTCCGATGAGGTTCGGGAGCGCGCGGTAAGGATGGTGTTGGAACACCAGCACGAATACGAGACGCAGGGCGCGGCGATGCGCTCGATTGCCGCGAAGATGGGAATGTCGCGTGAGACGCTGCGCAACTGGGTTAATCAAGCTGAGCGTGATCGCGGACAGCGGGCTGGCACAACGACGGCGGATCTGGCTCGGCTCAAAGAGCTTGAGCGTGAGGTTCGGGAACTGCGCACAGCCAACGAGATCCTGCGCAAGGCGTCCGCGTATTTCGCGCAGGCGGAGCTCGACCGCCGACCGAAGTCATGATCACGTTTATCGACGATCATCGTGCGCTCTGCGGGGTCGAGTCGATCTGCCGGTTGTTGCCGATCGCCCCGTCGACATACTATCGGCATACGGCTCGCCGGCACGACCCGCAGCAATGGTCGACACGAGCTCGCCGCGACGCGGTATTGAAGGCCCAGATTAGACAGATCTGGGAGGAAAATTTCGCCGTGTATGGGGCCCGCAAGGTGTGGCGACAGCTGTTGCGTGACGGGGTGAAGGTTGCGCGCTGCACGGTCGAGCGCCTGATGAAAACGATGGGCATCCAGGGTGTGCGGCGCGGCCGCGTGATCAGGACCACTCAGCGAGATGATGCGGTGCCGTGCCCATCGGATTTGGTGAAGCGGCAGTTCCGGGCCGACCGACCTGACGCGCTGTGGGTCGCGGATTTTACATACATTTCGACGTGGTCAGGCTTCGTGTACGTGGCGTTCGTGACCGATGTGTTCGCTCGACGCATCGTTGGCTGGCGGGTGTCGTCCTCGATGCGCACAGACTTCGTACTGAATGCGTTGAATCAGGCGCTGTACGAACGCCAGCCGGTCGAGGGGCTCATACATCACTCGGACCACGGGTCGCAATATTTGAGCATTCGCTATACAGATCGCTTGCTCGATACAGGTGTGCAACCATCAGCGGGTAGCGTCGGCGATTCGTACGACAACGCATTGGCCGAAACCATCAATGGTTTATACAAAGCGGAGGTCATCCATCGGCGCTCATGGCCTGACCTAAAGGCGGTTGAGCTGGCAACACTCGAATGGGTCCATTGGTATAACCATCGGCGGCTGCTCGGCCCACTCGGTTACGTGTCGCCTACTGAAGCAGAGGACGCTTACAATCGGAATCAGGCGTTGCCCGCACGCGCGGCGTAGCGCCAACTCGACGGTCTCCGACGAACCCGGAGCGCTTCATATCACTGACTCGCTTACCTATCAGCGGCAGAGCTATTATGGGTCGCTGCCGTCCACGTGGGTGTTTTCCATATCCCCAAGCAGGAAACGCTGACGCTGCCTGAGGTCGGAAGCAGCCTTGGCGCTGCGCTTGATGCAAACCAAAATCGATGCAGCGTTCAATGACGAAACGAGCGTGGCTCTCCCAGTGCGGAGCCTTGAAGTGAGCCCAGTCGACCGGCGACCACTGTCGAGATGTAAAGGCAGGGCCCAAGCGAGATGAAGCAACCAGCGGTCATGATTCCCTCAATGCAGAAAATTTGCGAAATACACAGCCGTTCAAGTTCTATTTGATGAGGCGTTTTCGTAGATCTTCCAGGAGCCAGCTTCCGGCCCGACCCAAAGGCCGGTTGCGGACATGCACTGCGTAGACTGGCAGCGTTCCCGTCGGGGATATACCCTCGTCAGAGATATCCAGCTTCACCAATCGGCCACCCTTTAGATAGGGCTCGATGACGAAGGGCGGCATCTTGCACCAGCCAAAACCCGCAAGCAGGAAATCGAGCCTGCGCCCTAAATCAACGAAGCGCCAAATCCGGCTGCCGATGACCCCGTAGCTCGGACCATCGTTGCCGTGGGCATCCGATAGCACCAGTTGCACGTGGGCATCGAGATCAGCCCTGTGCAGTTTGCGGCCGAAGCGCACGAGCGGGTGGTCTGCGGCAGCGACGGGCATAAGCTTCAGATCCATGAGTGGGTACGCCATCAAGTCGTCAGGCACGGACGGCAGCAAAAGACAGAATGCCAGGGACGCAGAGCGGTCCCGCAAGCGTCGCTCGGCTCCGCCCACCCCTTCTGTGGAAAAAGAGACGGGAAGGTCTGGGAAGGTGTCGCGAAGAGCGCGCAGGCTATCTATGAGCGGCGCGGTCGGAACAAGAGGATCGATCGCCAAGGTCAGCGCCGGTTCAAGCCCCATCCGCGTTCCGGCCGCGATGGCCTCAAAACGATCCGCGCTCGCGAGGATCGCGCGGGCTTGGTCGACGAGCACGCGCCCAACTGCGGTCAGGGTCGGTTTTTGGCTGGTCCGATCAAACAAATCAATCCCCTGGGTCTCCTCGAGTGTTTTCACAGCTTGGCTGATCGCCGACTGAACGCGCCCGAGCGACCGTCCTGCCGCCGAAAAACTCCCCGCGTCGCTGACGGTCACTAATACCCGTAATTGATCCAACGTGAGATTGCCTATCAACGCTATCTCTCCAGATGATGGAAACCATCACAATTTAATCGGTTCCGCCGAGAGAATTCAACCGTTATATTGCTTCCATGCAACCTACATTCTTTATCAATCACGGTGGTGGTCCATGCTTTTTTCTGCGGCCGGGACCTATGCGCGCAACGTGGCAAGAGCTTGAGGACTACCTTGGCGACTTTGCCTCTGCACTCTGCGAGCCGCCGCTTGCCATGGTCGTGATCTCGGGGCACTGGGAAGAGTCGGTGCCGACAGTTAACATTTCGGCGGCGCCGCCGCTGCTGTTCGATTACCACGGGTTTCCTGACTACACGTATGAAATTACGTGGCCTGCGTCGGGGTCGCCCGAGTTCGCCGCGCATGTGCGCACATTGCTGAAAGACGCAGGGCTCCCGAGCGCCGCAAACGATCGACGGGGCTACGACCACGGTGTCTTTGTCCCGCTGAAGGTCGCCTTTCCCGACGCTGAGATTCCTGTTGTGCAGCTCTCATTGCAAAGGGGGCTCGATCCGGCGACACACCTGGAAATCGTTCGGGCTCTAAAGCCATTGCGCAAGCAAGGCGTGCTGATCATCGGGAGCGGTCAGACGTACCACAACATGCGCGGCTTCGGCGGTGCAGGTCCAGACTTAAAAGCTGAAGCCTTCGATGCGTGGCTGCGGCAGGCTATCACCGAGACGGACACGCGTGATCAATCGCTGATCGACTGGGAACGTGCCCCTGGTGCACGCGATGCGCAACCGCATGAGGACCACATGTTGCCGCTGATGGTCGCCGCTGGTGCCGCCTCGGGTGAAAAGGCAATTGTCGACTTCCATGGCCACGCACTTGGCAAACCAATTTCCGGATTCCGCTTCGGCTGAGCCGTTGCTTCTTAGCAAACTGTTCAGTTCGAAAACCCAATCCCACTAAGGAGCTTCTTCATGCCCACCCTGCTCGTAGTAGAGTCCAGCCCACGTGGCGAACACTCAATGTCCCGCGGACTCACCAAGCTGTTCGTCGAGAATTGGCTGGAAAACCATCCGGGCGGCCGCGTGGTCGAGCGTGATTTGATGGAAAGCAATCTGCCTTTCGTAACCATGCCGTGGCTCGGGGCATATTTCACGCCGCCAGAACAACAAACGCCAGAAATGAAGGACATTTTGCGCTTGTCCGACGAACTCGTGAGCGAAATCCTGGAGGCCGATCATATCGCCATCGGCGCGCCGGTCTACAACTACAACGTTCCTGCCGTTTTAAAGGCCTACATCGACCATATCGTGCGCAAGGGCAAAACACTCGGCTTCTCCGGTGAGGGTTTGGTCCACGGCAAAGCGTGCACCATCCTGATGGCATCGGGTGGCGTCTACACGCAGGGCTCTCCTATTCAAGACCGAGATATCGCGACCAACTACTTGCGACTTATCCTCAAGGCGATCGGCATCGTAGACGTCAAGGTGGTTGCAGGCGGAAACGCAAAGTCAGTCGATATGGGGCAGGTAACCCGCGACAAGTTTCTGCAGACGTTCGCCTCAGAGGTGGCGGCCGCGGCTCGGAACTGACGGCTGCTGGACTGTCTTGGGCACGACCCGGACTCGGCCCTTTCGCCATGAGGTCCCTGTAGCGGCGGAACCGTTACGTCGAAACGCCATCGGAGCACCGCTTGAACGCAGGAGAGCGAACGCAGCCTCCAGCTCCGTTCAAGCAAATGGCAAAGATGGGAAAACCCACGAGCTAAGCAGCTCGCGTGCGTAGTCGCAGCGAGCTCCGCCTGCGCACTTGGATCGTCGGGATAGCAGGTGAGACTTGGCCATCGGAACCGGCCAAAAAGAACAGACCGACGTGTGACTCATCTGTTGGCAACAGGCGTCTGAACTCATTTGCGGGAACAGCAGTGCTGCCTCTAAGCGCGGCACCTAACCCTGCGCCGTGGGACGGACGACTATTTCTCCCACATCCACGCCAGCCGGCTGCTCAATTGCGAACGCGATCGAGCGAGCAATTGCCTCTGGCGGCATCGCCATTCTGTCGCGAGCCAAAACGAGTTGAGCGCGTAGATGCTGGTCGGCAATGGCGTTCACGAATTCAGTTTGGACGAAGCCGGGTGAAATGATCGTGACACGGAGGTGTTCCCCCGCTTCCTGACGCAATCCCTCGGAGATCGCGCGTACCGCAAACTTCGTTGCAGAATAGACGGATTGGTTCGCAACGGTTTTGTGCCCTGCCGTGGATGCAATGTTGATAAAATGTCCGAAGCCTTGCTTTCGAAACACCGGCAGCGCAGCCGCAATGCCGTAGAGCACGCCTTTGATGTTGATGTCGATCATCTCCTCCCACTCTTCAACACGCAGATCGTCCAGAGGAGAGATCGGCCCGATGCCCGCGTTGTTCACGAGAACATCCAGTTGGCCGTGCCGTTTGCATGCCAGCGCGACGAGCGCCGATACGTCGGCGTTTCGCTTCACGTCTATCGGCGCATAGATCGCGTCGCCACCCGCATTTTTGATACGTGTCGCGATTGCCTCGAGGCGGTTCAGCCGACGCGATCCGAGCACAAGTTTCGCGCCGCGCTCGGCGAGCAAGAGCGCGGTGGCTTCGCCAATACCACTGCTCGCACCGGTAATAACGACGACCTTTCCTTCGATACCTTGCATTAGGTTTTCCTTTTGAACTCCGTGAGCACCATCTCATTTTCGCTTTAGCGAGCTCGGCGATCCATGCGAGATACTCTATGTAATCGTCGCAAGCGTCCAAAAAACCATGGATCCGTTATCAGAAGTTTTTTCTCTGTTGGATATACAGAGTGCGGCAACCTCGCGCCTTGAGACAGCGGGCGCCTGGGCCGTACGTTTTCCTCCAAAGCCTTCTTTGAAGTTCCATGCTGTCCTCCGCGGGGGTTGCTGGATTACGCTTCCTGGCGAGAGTCCGTGCCGGCTCGAAGCGGGGGATACCTTCCTACTGGCCAACTCGCCAGCTTTTGTACTTGCAAGCGATCCGCAGCAGGAAGTAGAGGAAGCATCGCAAGTTTTTGCGCAGTTACAGTCGAACGTGTATCGGCTTGGTGGCGATGAAAACATACTGCTTGGCGGAGGCTTCGTTTTCGAAAGCGGCGACGCGCAGCTCCTGCTCGATGCTTTGCCTCCCTTTTTGCTTATCCCGGTGAAGGAGCCGGAGGCAGTGATTCTACGCAGCACATTAAACATGCTCGATAAGGAGCTGGAAAACACTCAAATGGGATCGTCGCTGATGACCCGTCGCCTTGCCGATATCTTGCTCGTGCAGGTGCTTCGTGCTTACGTGAACTTACAGGGAGCAACCAAGGCGGGATGGATTGGGGCGCTGAGCGACCGGCGGATTGGCGCTGCCCTGAATTCGATCCACGCCGACGTCGCCCACCACTGGAAAGTGAGCGAACTCGCGTCTATAGCCACGATGTCTCGCTCCGGCTTCGCGGTCCGTTTCAAGGAGCTGGTCGGTTTGTCACCGCTTGATTACGTCTTGCGCTGGCGCATGCGGCTGGCCTACGACGCTTTGCGCAAAAACGAAAGTTCAATAGCGAGCCTCGCCGGTCGGTTCGGATACGCGTCGGAGAGTGCGTTCAGTCATGCATTCAAACGTGTGTTTGGACAGGCGCCAACGCGATACCGTCCCGGGAGGTAACCGCAGCAACACTTGCGATGGCGGCTGCTACGACGGGTGGCTGACCGAAAACTTGCGCGCCGCTATCAGCACGGGCAGCAGCTGTCTGCCCATTTCTGACAATTGATATTCAACTCGCAAGGGCGTCTCGCCGAAATCGACTCTGTCGACTAGCTGATCAATCGCTAGCTCGCGAAGATGCTGCGTCAGCATTTTTTGCGAGATGCCCGGCAAATCCCGCTTTAACTGCAACGTGCGCATTGAGGGATCGGCGTAGAGCCTGAAGAGAATTGCTAACTTCCAGCGCCCTTGCACCATCCGTATCACTCTCGTTACGTGAGCGACCGAGCCCTCGGGCCCAAGGCAGACTTCGCGCTTCTCTTGCCCGATGGGTACATAAAGGTGCGTACTTGTTTCATCCATCATCACACTCTAACCTCGACAAATATCAGCAACTCAAAAGTGGGGCTCTTACAATGGATTTACAATTGTATGGCAAGAAGGCGCTGATCACCGGCAGCAGCAAGGGAATAGGCGAAGCCATTGCCAAGAAACTCGCTGTGGAGAAGGCGTTCGTCGTTGTTCACGGTCGCGATAAAGCGCTTAGTGCGGCTGCAAAGCCGATGAAAGATAGTTGATGAAAGTTCAATACGGAGAAGAAGTGGCGAATCACTCTGGCCCCGAGTCATGCGGCATGCATCGCGAGGTACATGTCGAAGCGTTGACAGGGGAAACCGACAGGCCAGCCATTGAGCCGCGAAATATTTCTTCTGGGATGCCGACGCTGTTAAGCGAAGCGGAAGGCAACACGGAGCACGACGATAATCGCAAGTCGTGCGCTGATCCTGCGCGGTCGGAGACCCTGAGCATGTCGGGAAGTCTTTCATACGGAAGCAGCGAGATCTCATCGGTGTCCGGCGTAGTGTGGCCGGACAGGGCTGGGAAGGTCCATGACCGTAATCCAGCCATTGACGCCGGTGAGAAGTCGGATACGCCCATACTACCGAGGAAGTTGCCGAACAAAGGGGATGACCCGGCGGAGGTGATGGAGGGAAGGGGTGTAACCAAAGGGAACGCCGACGAGGACCCCGCGCCCCGGACTCAGAGCCGGGATATAAGCGCGTCGACGGGACTCGAAGGCGTACGTGAAGCAGCTCGACGGAATCGGAAGTCGCGTTTCACGGCACTGCTGCACCACGTTACGCCGTCACTGTTGGTGGAAAGCTTTTATGCTCTTCGCAAGCAGGCTGCGGCAGGCGTGGACGGAGTAACGTGGCACGACTACGAGAGCCAGCTTTATGGGCGCGTACACGAACTGCACCGGGAGATTCATTCGGGTGCCTACCGTGCACAAGCGTCCAGACGGGTTTGCATTCCGAAAGCGGACGGCAAGTTGCGTGCGTTGGGGATTGCAGCGCTGGAAGATAAGATTGTGCAGCAGGCCGTAGCCACGGTACTGAGCGCAATCTATGAGCAGGACTTCCTCGGGTTCTCGTACGGGTTTCGACAGGGACGCGGTCAGCACGACGCGCTCGATGCCTTATCGGTAGGGATTTCGGATCGGAAAGTAAACTGGATTTTAGATGCGGACATTCGTTCGTTCTTTGATGAAATTGATCACGAATGGATGCTCCGCTTTCTAGAACATCGGATTGCTGATCGACGAGTAATTCGCATAATCCGAAAGTGGCTGAAGGCAGGCACTCTCGAGGACGGACGCCGCATTGCTTCTGTGCGGGGAACACCTCAGGGTTCTGTGATTTCGCCCCTGCTCTCAAATATCTACTTGCACTATGTGCTGGATTTATGGGCGCAGCAGTGGCGCCAACGATATGCGGCTGGCGATGTCATCCTCGTACGCTACGCCGACGACAGTGTGGTGGGCTTCCAATACGAAGGCGATGCAAAACGCTTCCTGGCAGCACTGCGGGAACGTCTTGCCAAATTCAAACTGGAATTGCACCCGGACAAAACGCGGCTGATTCGCTTCGGGCGATTCGCCGCGCAACAACGTCAAGAGCGTGGGACCGGAAAGCCGGAGACATTCGACTTCCTAGGCTTCACGCACTGCTGTGGCACGGCTCGGTCGAATGGCCAATTCAAGATCATTCGGTTGACGAGCAAGAAGCGGATGCGTGCATCGCTGGCGCGCATTCGGCAAACGCTGATGCGGCGTCGCCATGAACCGGTACCTGTGGTAGGTAGATGGCTGAGGCGGGTGATTCAAGGGTATTTTAACTATCATGCAGTGCCGGGCAACCTTCGCCGCTTATCGGGCTTCCTTTACGCAGTGCGCCGCTCTTGGCGTCACGCACTGATGCGAAGAAGTCAGCGGCATCGGCTGCCTTGGTCACGGTTCAGTCGTGTGGTCAGCAAATACCTGCCTCCTTGCAAGATACTCCACCCGCATCCGTCGGAGCGGTTTTACGTCAACACCTTTGGTAGGAGCCGTATGCAGTAGTTCTGCACGTACGGATCTGTGCGGGGGGCGGTGGGTAACCACCGTCCCTACCGCGACCGGAAAAGGTAGCCAAGGACATCATCAAGCAGGGCGGCCGCGCCTGTACTGTGCTTGGAGACCTGACGTGCGATGACGATGTACAGCGACTAGTCGAGGAGGCCGAAAAGCTCGCTGGCCCTATCGATATTTTGGTGAACAATGCCGGAGGGTCGGGTGGCGGGAAGCAGGGCTGGGCGGATACACAGCCCGCTTCGTGGGCGTCCGCTTATGATCGAAATGTTCTGGCCGCCCTTCGGGTCACGACGCGGCTGTTGCCGAACATGCGGCAAGCCAAATGGGGACGCGTGATCAACATTTCCAGCCTCGCAGCAACGATGCCGCCAGCCACTGGACCGGACTACTCGGCGTGCAAGGCAGCGATCAACGCGATGACGGCTTCAATGGCTAAGGAGGTCGCACCGGACGGAATCACGGTCAACGCTGTCTCTCCCGGCACGATACACAGCGCCACGCTCGATACCCGTTTCCGAGAAGTCGCAGCCGAGCGTGGTATAGCGGATATAGACGCGCCTTGGGAAGTTATCGAGCGCGCTGTCCTGCCGATGTTTGCTCAGGTTCCTGTCGGTCGAGTTGGTCGCCTGGATGAAATCGCCGATGCCATCGCTTTTCTCGCAAGCCCGATCGCAGGGTACATTACCGGAATCAACCTGCGAATCGATGGCGGCCTGTCCCCCAGCCTATAGAAGCATCGAAGGAAACAACCGAGGGGTGTGCCGCACGTCGTTCCCGTTTTCGCGATACCCGACTGCCTTCTGCATTGGCCTTCGCAATAGGCCCCCGCGGTGCTTTTCACGAATTCTTGCTATTCGCTACATGCCCGCCATCCTGTTTTGGCCGGTAGAAAGGTCGCACGCTGCGGCCTTCTCATTTCCTACGATTTGCATCGTTGCTCTCAATGGTGACGTTGGAACTAACGATCAAGGTACAGAAACTTTGTGCGTGGCAATCGCCGATATCTCGCTCACCGATGCTGCACTTAGCTGCAACAAGTCCGACTCGACCCATCCCCAGGAATGCAACTACGAAGGACAGCTCCTTCTCTTACGCGGTCTAGTTGTCAACGAATCGATGGCACGAATGATTCATACGGACATACGCTTTAATCCTTGTTTCCGCCATCAATCAAATTACGCGCCTCGCGGGCACAGTGGTTCAATGCGCGCGCCGCTGTCATTTGCTCCTCGCCCAGCGCTTTCACCGCCCGGTTTTTGTTGAGAAGAACTTGTCCCGTGGAGATGTGTTCGATCGCCATTGCAACATCGAAATAGACATGCTCGGATCAACATCATTTCTCACTGCGTTCATCGTGGCGGCGAAGACTTTGTGCAAAAAGAAGTTTTTCATCGGCTGTCAGCTTGATTGGGCATCATAGTATGAACCCAATTATCTGCGCCCGTCGTTCCTACAGACATTCCGTCAAACATGGGCGCAGGAAGCAGACGTCTCTATTCCTAAAAAGCACGAATTGACAAAATTACGAACGACGATACGAGGCCGCCATGGCCGAATGCGACAGCCTCCACTGCGTCGGCAAAGCAAAGCAAAGCAAAGCATGACTATGCTCACGCAGGCAGCAACATCCGCAGGCAATTCGCACGCGATGCAGCGCGTCGCCGCCTGGGCGTCGGTGGAAGCCACAAGGCCGTGCACCTTGTCGGAAGAACGGTTTTATACCCGCACGACATGTCCTGCTTCGACGAGGCGTCGCGCCATCGGGAGACCCATCTTGCCCAGCCCGCAAAAGCCAAGTGCTGGCGCGCTCATGCGGCTGTTCCATCGTCGCCGTGCGTGGGCGCGTCGTACGGCCAGTCGAGATTGCCCGAATGCGTGACCGCACCCAGATGTGCGGTCGCACGAGCGCCTCGTATTTTTCCAGTACGCCGGCGAGCCGACGCTTTGGCCGCTCGGGCATGGCAGCACGGCGCAGCGCAAGTTCTTCGTCGCTCAGCTCGACGCGCAGGACGCCTTCGCGCGCGTTGATCAGCACCACACAACGATTTTCGGAAGGGAAAAGTCGCCCGGCAAGAACCGTTTTCGCTCGACGCCGGGCTTTTCCGGTAGTGGAAAAAATGCTAGGTTCACTTCCCTGATATCGCTACACTAACGATTTGTCAGGATCGCGCTGGCAATGACATCAAATAGATGAACAGCTCGCGGCGCAAACGAGGGCTGGTCGCCGAGCCACCCCAGTGCGCCGATCAAGGCAAACAGGTCGGTCCCATCAATGTCGGCTCGCGCCATTCCCTCAGCCTGTGAACGCAGAAGTAGTCGCGCGCCTGCGGAACGCACCGTGACGCATGAAGCGTGAAGAGCGGACTCCGGGTCCGCGATGGAGGCCGCCATCAAAGCTACAACGCCGCTATAACTCCGTACAAACGCCACCCCCTCCCGAAACCAGTACACCAGGGCGTCATCAGGTGAACTTGAAGTTTCGAGTTCGGCTGCCTTTTGCGTGAGTGCGTCCAAACTTGCGCGGAGCAATGCATCAAGCAATGCTTCTCGCGTGGGGAAGTGACGGTACAGCGTGCCGAGCCCGACATCAGCTCTGCGGGCGATGTCGCGTAATGATGCGTCGGCACCTTGCTCGGTGACGACGCTGCGCGCGACGTTGAGTAGGTGATCGTAGTTCTTTCTAGCGTCTGCTCGCATAGGCTCGTCTTGACAATCGGATCGGTGCTCCTTTAATATGGAGCAGTGCTCCATTACGGATAACACATTCCCGCCGGAGTGTACACACAAGCCGGCGAACACAACGAGGCGATTCGGCAGCACGAGTACGTGTCCCCTAGATGCTGCGCTTCGAAGTTGCGCCGGTGCCTGGACTGACGACGCCTGTTGCCGTCTATAACGGAAGGAGCGGTTATGAGAAAGCTTGATGGCAAGGTTGCGGTGATAACGGGTGGAACCAGCGGAATGGCGCTGGCCACGGCCAAGTTGTTTGTCGAGCAAGGCGCGTATGTTTTTATCTCGGGCCGGAGGCAAGAAGCTCTGGATGAGGCCGTCAAACTGATTGGCCGGAACGTGACCGGCGTGCAGGGCGATGCGGCCAACCTGGACGATCTGGACCGCTTGTTCGATACGGTCAAGCGGGAAAAGGGCAAGATCGACGTGCTGTTCTCGAGCGCCGGATCGGGGGAATCCGGCAAGCTCGGCGAGATTACGGAAAAGCACTTCGACACGGTTTTCGGTTTGAACACGCGTGGCACGCTTTTCACGGTGCAAAAGGCGTTGCCGCTGTTTAACGATGGCGGGTCGATCGTTTTGAACGGATCGATGGCCGGGGTCAAGGGCTTTCCTGCTTTCGGTGTTTATTCGGCGAGCAAGGCCGCGTTGCGCTCCTTCGCCCGAACGTGGCTGAACGAGCTGAAGGACAGGAAGATCCGGGTGAACGTGCTGAGTCCGGGGCAGATCCAGACACCGATTCAGGAGCGTTTGTTCGACGCGGAGACGATCAAGCAGTTTGAATCCTTGATCCCGCGGGGGAAAATGGGACGCCCTGAGGAGATTGCGACTGTGGCGCTGTTTCTTGCTTCGGACGACTCGAGCTATGTGAACGGGGTGGAGTTGTTTGTCGATGGTGGCACCTCGGCAATCTGAAATCGCCCAGCGATAGAGCGAGTGGATCAGTCTCTGTACGAAGGCGTCCTTCGCTCGAATCGTTGTCGGTAGACGGCGAGACAGTCATCGAAACGGGGATAGTTGGTAAAACAAACGCTAGATAACATCTACTTAGGACACCGAACAAAAAGGTGTTAAACATTATTATGTAAAATTAAATCTCATTCTGCGTCACCGAAGCCCACAACTTGAGCGCGACATGGTCCGTTATTAACCTTTCGTCAATCAGCGCTCCGGTTGACGGCTGTGCTTTCGATCGGTAAAGGCCTTTCAAGCAGGACCGAATGGATCGACCTCCATCGGAAGCGGCATCCTAGTACAACATCCCGGAAATATCTTGATTAAATGATTGCCTCGGCTATCATTTCGGGATGAGCCGAGGTCGTCATGCAACGCCAGTGAAGTTGGCGAAGAAAGAACGAGAAGAACTCCTGTCGCTGATCGAGCGGAAGACCGCGACTCAGCGAGATGTGATGCGGGCACGCATCGCGCTGTGGGCGCATGAAGGACACTCGAATACGGTGATTGCTCGAGAGTTGCGCATATCGGTACAGACGGTCTGCATGTGGCGCAAGCGCATCGTACAGCATGGTGCGCAGGGCCTGCGCGAGGGTGAGCGCAGCGGCCGTCGTCCTCGCATCACGCAAGAAACGCGACTGCAGTTGATTGCGTTGGCATGTGAAGCACAAGAACCCGAAGGACGGGTTACGCCGACGCTGGACGAGATCGTAGCGCGGGCGATCGAGCGCGGCATTGTCGAACAGATTAGCCGCAGTCATGTGCAGCGCATTTTGCAGGCTGGTGACGTTCGACCGCACCGGGTCAAGCAATGGCTACACAGTCCCGACCCGGCCTTTCGTGAGAAGGTCAATGTGATTTGCAAGTTATACCGCAAAGTCCCTCGCAACGCGGTGGTACTGAGCATCGACGAGAAGACTGGCATTCAAGCGATCGAGCGTAAGCATCCGGGGCGTGCGCCGGCGCCGGGACGGCTGCGTCGTCGGGAGTTCGAATATATTCGCCACGGCACCCAGGCGCTGATTGCTGCGCTGGATGTACATACCGGGCGGGTGCTTGCAGATTGTCGCGAACGGCGCACCCAGAATGACTTGGTCGCCTTCATGGAGCGCGTGGCGGCTGCGTACCCGAGCAAGCAGGTGCATGTGATTTGGGACAACCTCAATACGCATCGCGCCCAGGCCGTCTGGCAAGCGTTCAATACACGGCACGACGAGCGATTTCACTTCCACTTCACCCCGCTGCACGCGAGCTGGGTCAATCAGATCGAACTTTGGTTTGCCCGCTATACGCGTCGGGTGCTACGCAATGCCAGTCATACCAGCACCGCGCACCTACGCGAGCGTACCGAACTGTTTACCCGCGATCATAATCGGGCAGCACGCCCCTTCAAATGGACTTTCCGGGGCTATCCGCTGCAAACGGGCACATCGTAATCGAGAGACAGACATGCCAGCCATCCCCACTAAACATTACGCGGCCGAACTTCAGCGTCAACTGCGCAGCTTGCTTGGCCACGAGCAGATCGTCACACAAGCGTATGGTCGGCACCTCCTGATCAAACGTCTCGATGATGAGAAGCCGACGGTTGTGGCGCGCCTCACCGAGCTCGGCCGCAATAGCTATAGCGCCGCCTTTCGCAGTCACACCGGGCGATGGGAACCGCTGCCCGGCACAGGTCCGCTCGACGAGATGGCGGAGGTCGTGGTCACGCTTCTACAGGCGTACTTGCAGCCAGATAATTATTAAAGCTATTTGAGGGATGTTGTACTAGTGGTAGCTGCCCGACCATGACCAACCACCCCGTGGAGTCACGAATTCCTCGCCGGAATAGACGTTCAAGGCACATGTTTGGGCAAACCTAACATCGAGCTCAAATGAGGGCGCGGCGCTGCTGATGGAGCTGCACTACCCGTCAGTCGCCCCCAAGCGTGGCGCTTTCTAGCCATCCCGGCGAGCTGCTTCGCATAAACCCAAACGCGTCTCCGTACGGCAATAATGCGCGGGCGGTGCTTCGCAACGAGTGCCTAGCATCTGCGAAGCACTTAAGTTAATGACGCATAGCGAACCAAACTGCGTTGATTGATTCTGTTTTACATGATGCAGCGCTTGCCGCTTCTGCGCCGCTTAACGTTTGCCTAGTGGCCGCCAGCGCCAGCGCCAGCCGCCACCGCTTCTCCGCTTTTACTTGGCCGGGTCAACCAAATAAGCGGGATGATTGCGATGAAAATCACCGCCGAGAGCCAGAAGATATCGTTTATGCCGAGCATGGCAGCCTGGGTGTTAAGTGCACGTTCAAAGGCGGCATACGCCTGATCTGTGCTTCCGCCAAGCGTGTGCTGCAAAGCTTCAATGCCCGCGGTAAAGCTCGAATTATTCACGCTGGTTTGTTCTGCAAGTCGCGCGTGGTGCAAAACCGTGCGGTCATTCCAGCCGGTGGCGACGAGCGACGTTCCAACCGCCCCGGCAAACACCCGGGCAAAGTTCGACAACCCTGCGGCAGCCGGAATCTTTTCAGGGGCCAGGCCCGACAAGATAATGGCCGTGAGCGGCACGAAGAACAGCGCGGTCGGGATACCTTGCAGCAAGGTCGGCAACACGAGCGTAAAAGTGTCGACACCAGTGGTGTAGTGCGAACGCATAAAAAACACCGCTGCGAATCCGACAAACGCCAAGGTAGCAAGCACGCGTGCGTCGCTTTTTGGCATGATCTTCGCCATGACCGGCGCCAGCAGTACGGCGAATATCCCCAACGGCGCGGTCGCAAGGCCCGCATCAACCGACCGATAATTCAGGTATTGCTGCATCCACTGCGGAAGGATCACGAGGTTTGAAAAGAACACCGCATACGCCACCGAGATCGCGACGGTGCCGCCGAGAAAGTTACGCCCTTTGAACAAGCGCAGATCGATGATCGGGTTCTTCTCCGTCAATTCCCAGATCAGGAAGAACACAAAACTGATCAACGCAAAGACGCCGAGTCCTACGATCACCGGGGACGTGAACCAGTCGAGATCCTTGCCTTTATCGAGCATGATTTGCAGCGATGCAACCCAGGCGATCAGCGAGATCAGACCGACTGAGTCAATGGGAATCTTCTTTGCCGGCGATTCCCGGGTTTTGTAGATTGCCCACGTGACACCAGCGGCGAAAAGACCAACCGGAATGTTGATATAGAAAATCCAGGACCACGAATAGCTATCGGTGATCCACCCGCCAAGCGCAGGTCCGACAATTGGGTCGACTGTCGCGGTCATCGCCCACAAGGCCAGCGCAAGCGAACTCTTCTCCTTCGGATAGGAACCGAGAAGGATGGCTTGAGACAGCGGAATAAGCGGACCGGCAACCGCGCCTTGCAGTATGCGCGCCGCCAGCAAAACAGTCAGGTTCGGCGCGATGCCGCAGAGAAAAGAGGAAACCACGAACAGCAGGATTGCCCCGACAAACAGCTTGACCTGCCCTACGCGTTGCACGAGCCATCCGGTGAGAGGAATGGACACTGCATTCGCGGCGGCAAACAACGTGATCACCCAGGTGCCCTCATCAACCGATACGCCGAGATTGCCTGAGATAGTAGGAATCGCCACATTCGCGATCGATGAATCCAGCACGTTCATGAACGTGGCAAGCGCGACCGCGAGCGTAGCCAGGAACAGGCGGCCGCCCGTGAGCGGTGGCAGTGGCGCGGCGGACGCACCGGCTATGGGTTTAGAGGGATTTGCCATGGTTGCTCCGCTGATGATCGATTTACTTTGTTAATACTCACAAACTCAGAATTCACATCGAAGCGCTTCAGCCAGCGGCCAGAGACTGCTTCGCACGCTTCGAAACGTCTTTGCTTGAAACCGTTGTTGACGCCGCCAGCGGGATATTTGCCGCGATGATCTTCGCGATCTCGGCGTCCGCCTGGATGCCGTACTGTGCAAAAACATCCGTGCGATATGACGTATTCGTGGCAGCGGCCAATTGCGTACCGCTCTCGTCCCGGGTCTCGACTTCCACTTGCATCGACAAGCCGATCCGCAACGGATGCTTGTTCAATTCGGCCTGATCGAGTTGAATACGCGCGGGCAAGCGTTGCACGACCTTGATCCAGTTGCCGGTCGCATTTTGCGCAGGCAAGACCGCAAAGGCACTGCCCGTTCCGGCGGAAAAACCAACGACTCTTCCGTGATACTTGGTTGCGGAGCCGTACACGTCCGCCGTGAGCATGACGGGCTGGCCAATGCGCATGTGCCGCAACTGACCTTCTTTGAAGTTCGCGTCGACCCATACACCGTCGAGCGGCACAATCGCCATCAGGGGATTGCCGGGCGCCACGCGTTGTCCGACTTGCACAGAGCGACGGGCGACATAACCTGTGACTGGCGCCGGCAGCGTGTTGCGCGCGTAGCTCAGATAGGCGTCGCGCACCTTGCTGGCGGCAGCCTGGACGTTCGGGTGTTGTTCGATCGACGTGCGGTCTGTCAAGGCACGATTCGCTTGCGCCTGCTGACGCGCCGCATCGAGTGCAGCTTGCGCACTGGCTACAGCGTCGCGAGCGTGGGAAACGTCTTCCGCCGAAACCGCTCCGGTATTGGCTACCGCCTGGCGCCGTTGGAGGTCGGAGTGGGCACGCGTCAGATCGGACTGCCGTTGCACAACGGTCGCCGCATAAAAGTCGTTGTTCACATAAAGGCTGCTGACCTGCCGTACGGCTTGACCCAGGCTTGCTTCCGCGTCGTCGAGCGCGACCTTCGAATCCGCCGAGTCGAGGGTGACGACCGGGTCTCCGGCTTTCACGATTTGCGTGTCGTCCGCGTTGACCGCGACGACTGTTCCACTTACCTGCGGCGTAAGTTGAATCAGGTTGCCGCTGACGTAGGCGTCGTCAGTCGACTGGAAGAATCGCGCGTCGGTGTAGTAGTAGGCACCGTATGCCGCAGCCGATACAACGACGGCCACACCCAGCAGCGTCAGCAACAACTTGCGCTTTGTCTTCGGGGCAGCCTCATCTTTCAGATCAACGCTCGCACGGCCGGATTGGATGGAATCGCTCATTTCAGATACTCCCGTTGAGTTCGTAGTGGTTACCGGCTTAGCGCGCGACAACTGCTTGTGCAGAGGAAACATTCGCAGCGACACCGTTTTGATTTTGCGTATCGACGTAACCTCCGCCGAGAGCCGCGCCAAGTTCTATTTGCTGATCGCGCCGATTCAATTTCAGGTCGACGATTGCCTGGTCGGCAGCCAGCGCATTCATGTCGGCGTTCAGTACGGTCAGCTGATTGGTGAGTCCGGCCTTGTACTGCGTCAAGGCGATCTGGTCGGCGCTATGAGCGGCTTGCTGAGCATTGATTGCGTCAACGAGTTGGGCGTCGGTTGAACGGATCTCGCCCAATCGTGTGGCGACTTCGCTCAACGCTGTGACCAGCGTCTGGTTGTAGGTTGCGACGGCGTAATCGAAATCTGCATAACGACCTTTGAGCTGAGCGCGCAATGCGCCGGCATCGAATATGGGGAGATGCACTGCCGGCCCCGCCGAAGCCGTCCTGCTCGCAGCAGTGAGCAATCGGCCAAAGCCGAAAGCATCGAGCCCGATCGCCGCGCTCAAATTGATGTCGGGATAAAACTCGGCCTTGGCTTCCTTCACGTCGTGGGTGAGTGCGTCGACGCGCCAGCGTGCCGCAACGAGGTCGGGACGACGGCTCACAAGGTCGGCCGGAAGGTTGTCGGGGAGAACGACTTCATCGCTTCCTGTCATTGTCGGAGGCGCGATGCTCAAGCCTCGATCCGGGCCCGCACCGACCAGCGCCGCAAGCTGATAACGCGTGGTGAGGATCTGGCCATCGAGCGATGAAAGCGCCGAGCGACTCGACGCCACGTTTGCCTGCGCCGTCTTCAACTCGACGGCGGTATCGAGCCCGCTTGCAATGCGGCCCGCCGCGATGCGTTCGATCTGGCTGCGCTGCGCCACCTGCTGCAAGGCGATGGCGCGCAAGTCGTACAGCCGGGCAAGCTGGTTGTAGGTGCGTGCAATCGATGTCGTGAGCGTCAGCTTGACAACTTCCGCGTCCGCCTCGGACGCTTGTTCTTGCGAGACCGACGCCTTCAACGCTTCGCGATTCTTGCCCCAAAGGTCGAGGTCATATGAAAGCGTGGCGGAGAGCTTGTTTTCCGTTTGCCATGAACCCGCATACGGCGGCGGCACGAGCGCAGTGCCGGAATATTGCTGGCGAGTGAGCGAGTAATCCGCGCCGATCTTCGGCATGGTGTTCGACTTCGCTGTCTCCGTGTAGGCGCTGGCAGCGTTTATACGGGCACGCGCTTGATCGAGCGTTGGACTGTTTTTTAAAGCTTCACTAAGCAAAGACTTCAGTTGCGGGTCGCCAAATTGATTTGCCCAGTCGGCGGCCGGCCAATGGCCGCCTTCTGCCGGAATGCTTTGCGTAGCGACGTAAGCCTGCGCAGGCGCCATGTGCTGTTCACTCTGAATACCTGCGTAGTTTGCACACGCTGATAGCACGGCGGCACAGATTAGCGACACTCCCGAAGTCGCAAGTCGCAAACCTGACGCAAATCGTTTTAACTGAGTACACATTTTCTGACCTGTCAGATAAATAATTAAATAAAAGCGGAGGCTAACTTTCTGCATCCGAAAACTTGCGAAGCAGCCGCCGCAAGTCCTGAAATTCTTGGGCTGTAAAATTTTCGAGCCGTGCGTTGAGTACGGCTGGTGCAATCTCCGGAATCCGACCTGCAACTTCTTCGCCCTTCTCAGTCAACGTCAGGTTGACCACGCGGCGATCTTCCTGGCTGCGTGCGCGCTGGAGCAGGCCCTTGCCTTCCAGCTTGTCGAGCATGCGCGTCATCAGGCCCGTGTCAATTCCCAGCAGCTTCGATAATTCGAACGGCGTAGCGGCCACACCGCGGGTGAGCGACAGTAGGATTCCCATTTGTTGACTCGAGATTTCCAGTTCTTTCAGCGCCAGGTCCATCTCCATGACCATCAAGTTTCGGGCCTTGTTCAGAAGAAAGCCGATGCTTTGCTCCAGGTTGAACTTGTCCTTCGAATAGTGTTTCATACCGGCCTCGTGTCGTTGAAAAGAACAATACCTGCTTAGTCAGATATTGTCAAGACAAAGGAATGTTTTTTCTGCTGAGCCTATTTTTCATTCGCGCTGGCCATCAACCGTTGCAGCGCAAGCCGGACCAAGTCGCCCGCGGTGGGGCCGCTATGAATATGCATTGCAGTGCAGTTCCGAAGGTCAACTCCATCACCATCGCACCAATTTCGAGCCGTGTCGCCGGTGCTTTGCCGTTCGGGAAAATTTTCTGGATAAGCGTGCCCTTGCTTATCCAGTTGGCCGTGAACAACTCAGTGTGGCGCTTTGTAAGCGCAGCGTCGCGTCGAGCGTGCGCACGAGGTCTAAAATCAGCGCCCGCCTGTCCGCCTCCTGCGAATTGATTGTCGCCCACTCGCTCACCGCCTCGACGATAGCCTCGGGGTCATCGAGCCCCAGCAGCTTCGCTTCCAATTCGTGCTCGGTGTGCAGCGCCGCTCCCTCGACCAGTTGCAGGAAGATCTCTTCCTTCGACGCGAAGTTGGAATAAAAAGCACCCTTGCTGAAGCCGGCTTCATCGACGATGCGGTCGATCGACGAACCGCCGAAGCCTTGTTCAGCGAAGACCTTCGCCGCCGCAAGCAGCTTTTGGCGCGTCATCTCCGCAAACTCGCATTTGGGGACCTGCCGGTGCCCAACTATACGACGCAAAGCCGCCGTTCACAGGAGCTTCAGGTCACGTTGCCCGAGATGTCGAGCGGCGACCCGATTCATCTGGTTATCGATAGTACGGGCGTGAAGGTCTATGGTGAAGGCGAACGGAAAGTGCGCAAGCACGGCTACTCCAAGCGGCGGACCTGGCAAAAGGTCCATCTCGGACTGGACGTGAAGACGGGCCAGATACGCGCGGCGCTGATGACGCATCAGGACGTCGACGACGCAAGTGCATTGCCGGGTTTGTTAGCGCAGATTCCTGCCGATGAACCCATCGATACGGTAGGCGGTGACGGTGCATACGATACAAAGCAGTGCCATAAGGTAATTGACGGGCGCAGCGCTACGCCGTCGATTCCGCCGCACGAGGGGGCGAAGCCTTGGCCTGAGGGTACGCCCGGAGCAAGCTGGCGAAATGAACCGATCAACGGAATTGCGCGAGACGGCCGGGACGAATGGAAGATGCACAGTGGCTACAATCGACGTTCGCTGATCGAGAATACGATGTACCGGTTTAAAACGCTCACGGGGAATTGTCTTTCGGCGCGCTGCATTGGTTCACAAGCGACGGAGGTCGCCATCCGTGTTGGCATCATCAACCACATGGTCACACTTGCACGCCCGCGGTCCGTGCGTATTTAATGAATTTAGAATCGCAGGTGTACGGGCGCGTGAACTGTCGATTTTAGCGACAAAGCCGACGCCATGCGCAATCAATTAACACTTTCGGTTGCACGAATTAAAGAACGCCGACTCTCTTGAAGGTATCTGCTGTTCAGGTGGCGCCATCAGTACTTGGACGGGGTCTTCGGTTTGCCCACGGTGAAGGCAGCCGCGCCGGTTACTGAGAGTCAGCCACCTGCGCTTTTGCCTGTTTCAATTGTCGAGGATGCGCCGGAGACGACGCAAGCCACACGCCCATCGGTAACGGAGAATACGCGCGCCGAATCTGGCGTGTGCGAGGTCGACTTCGTGCATGCCGTCCTGCGTCGTGCTGCGCCTGTTGATCCGCGAGTTGTCTTGCCTTCCAGAGATGGCGCAAAGATCGGCCTTCCGACGGGCACGCGGATTTGGGTTGCTGCAGGTGTGACTGATATGCGCAACGGCTTCCAGGGCTTGGCCGCAAAGGTCGAGGCAGCGCTTCAGGATGACCCATTCTCAGGCCATGTCTTAATCTTCCGAGGCAGACGGCGCAACGTCGTTAAACTTTAGTGGAGGTCACCCGATTTACGGTGGTTTCCGCTCTCTTGAACTTCTCCCGCCTGACGCGCTGAGTTGCACGCGGGAGTACGCGGGAAACGCCCGTCGTCTAGGTGCGACGGCGCCTTTTGGGTTTTATAGAGTCTGACATCTCGACCAACTCGCTTAATGGACGCTTGATGAAGCCGTCGGCCTTCAACATGACAAGTCCGTGAAGTCGAGCCCAAACGCCATACGCATCGTCACCCAAGGTCTCCACCAGCGAGGCACTGGACAACACATGCCTCAAAAGCCCTAAGGCATTGTCGGCAGCTGCGCTTAAGGCGCTTTCAGGCTGTGCTTCCGGGACGAGGCGAGAGGCAAACATCAATCTATAAATTTCGGTATTTGCTTCTCCGTAAGTCACATAGGCGAGCGAAATCGCCCGTAGCCGTTCAGCAGGCGCGCATGTCGCCAATGCGCCGTTGAGCGCGCTCACCAAATCCTCAAATCCTTCAACCGCAACGCCCTCAAGGAGCGCCTCGCGATCGGCAAAATGGCGATACGGCGCCGGCTGGCTTACACCCGCAAGCCGCGCCAGCGAAGTCAGGGACACGGCCTGTGCGCCGTTGCGGGAAATCTCTTCGCGCGCGACCCGAAGCAGGTCGCGGCGGAGATCTCCGTGGTGATAGCCATTCCGCTTTTTCTCGACAGTCATGTGATACCCCATAACTTTTGCTTGACAATAAAGTTTTGCGCCTTTATGTTATGAATCATAACATCTTGTGTAGAAGATTGTCGATGCGAATCCGTCGAGTGAGAATCAGGCTGTGTCCGGGCGGCGATTGAACAGCAGAGAGGCTGATTTTTGCTTGGTCGGGTCGAAGACCGAACGGCCTAAGGGCCTGCGGAAAAGGGAGAAACCAATCGTGGAACAAATGAGAGCAGCACGCTACAGCAGTTACGGTCCACCAGATGTACTTTACGAATGCACGACTTCGACGCCGACTCCCGGGCCAGGAGAATTTTTGGTTCGGGTGCATGCGTCCAGCGTTAACGGAATCGATCTGATCGTTCGCGCAGGCATACTGCGCCGCTTCACTGGACGCAAATTTCCCCGTGGTATCGGACTCGACTTTGCCGGCGAAATCGTTGGAATGAGTTCAGACGCGGTTTCCTTCAAGGTAGGCGATCGCGTATGGGGCGTAATGTCCCACGGCCAAGCCGGAAGTACCGCGGAGTTCGTCTGTGTGCAGGCAAAATATCTTTCCCAAAGCCCCGCAAACCTCGATTTGGTTTCCGCTGCGGCGCTCCCGGCGGTGGGCGTGACTGCCATTACAGCACTGCGGGATATCGGTCAGCTCAAGGCAGGTGACAGGCTGTTGGTTCGAGGCGCTAGTGGCGGAGTTGGCAGCGTTGCAGTGCAGCTCGGCCGTCACATCGGCGCGCATGTCACTGCGTTGGCACGATCAGCCAACCTCGATTTTGTTCGGGATCTCGGCGCCGACCTCGCGTTTGACTATGCGACAACCAGTCCGCGCGAGCTCGGCACCTTCGACGTAATCCTTTGCACGGCGGGTAGCCACGCAGGCGCATATCGGCGGCTACTCGCGCCGGGCGGACGCATGACCGTGATTTGCCCCGACCCGAATCGCCCTCTTACGTCCCTGTTGTACGTGCTGATGTCCTTCCTTTACGGGCCGCGCCGTGTCCGGTTGTTCAGCGCCAAACCGCGAACCCCGATGCTCGCGGATCTTGCAACTTACGTCGAGATTGGAGCGATCCGCCCCCTGGTAGACGGCATTCATCCGCTTTCTGGCATCGCCGACGCTCACCGCGCCGTGGAGGAAGGAGGACGTAAAGGCAAGCAGATTGTCTTACTCCACAACCCGACTGCCAGCTGATCAACAAAAAGCACCAGACTGAACTCAACTTGCCGGCGGCAGCTTGAGAAAACGACTGCAGTCGACGACGAAGCCCTGTAATCTCGCGTTCAAATATTCAGGATTATGACTAGATTCACCTATCTTGCCGCTTTCACTTTAAGCATGTTGTCCGCTTGCTGTAGGCGGTGCGTATCCCGCTGAGAGCAACGGATCGGACGGGGGTCAGCGAATAATCGATCGTTCCACGCTAGTTTCAACGCCCGAGGCCCATAACAGGGCGATTGTGGAATCCGTGCGAAATTTTTAGCACGAGACGATGATGCTCTCAGTCCGACACCGACGACGCGGCCATTCGGTCCATGACAGTTGCCCGCACATTCGCATGCGCAGGTTTTCCCGTGCACGTCGTTGCTGCGGCCACCGCCATTCGGCCGGTCGCATGTGACATCTCGATGCCATGGGGAGGGAATTGGAATTCTCAAATCGCTATCTTTGCCGGAAGCGTAGCTCACGATTAGGTCAACCATGCTGATTGATAGCCACGTCAAGCTTGCGATCACCAGGTTAGGCGGGCGGAACCTCGTATGCGCTGGGAAACGATGCAGTGTCGCTCAAATTGCGTTCTATGACGCGACGCTATTCTCTCGCCGCTGTCGCAACGGCGCGTTCGCCGGTCAGCGTGGCTCGCGGAACCGGAAGCCGCGCACCGGTCATAAGGTCGTTGTTGTGTAAGCGCCCGGCAAAGTCAGGGGTGAGCTCAATCAAGGGACAGGTGGTACCCAGTTATGCGGAAGCAATTCGGCGATCTTATCGGCCCGCTGTGTCGGCAGCCGCGTGAGGACGTCTTTTAAGTATGCGTACGGGTCGTGCCCGTTGAGCTGTGCGGAACGCACCAGACTCATAATGGCCGCAGCTCGTTGACCTGCGCGTAGAGAACCTGCGAGCAACCAGTTTGCCCGTTTATGGAGAACTCTGCATAACCGGCGCAACTATATGTTCGCCGGCTCCGACAGTGGAGGAGAACGGGCCGCGGCGATGTATTCATTGCTCGGCTCGTGCAAGCTCAATGGCATCAAGCCACGTGCTTATCTTGACTACGTGCTGACCCGCATCGCGGACCACAAAATGAACGTCATCGACGAACTACTGCCTTGGAACGTCGCCAGACTTCTGCCCCCGTTCCCACCGGCATCAAACTGATCCGCTCGTCTACGAAAATCTGAAGGGCCCCCACGAGACGCTGATATGACTTTCCATGTCAATCGCGATGCCCAGGTTTTCTGGTTTTTCCATAAGCGTATAAATTTCCTGAGGGCGACGTAGCAGTAAAGCCGACGGTGAATCACGCTGATATCCGCGGGTTGGGTACCGCATTACAGAGGTCCGTCATTTGAGCCTGCCGCTTTCTTACGCCGCGAATCGGCCTGCTGTCTGCCGTCGCGAAGCGTCAACGCGGGTTGCTCTTGTACCGGGCTACGCCGCCTTCAGGAAACTCTCAAGGGTGCTGTTGTGGTTGGTCCGCCTGTACGATTACACCGGTTGTACGGCATGTCGCGGCAGTGCCAACGACATCGCCAATCTGCTGATATCCCAAATGAAGCCGGCCAGCTCTCGGGCAACCGCTACCACGGCAACGTTGACATTCTTGCCCCGCGCCGCGAGCTTGCGGTACTTCTTGCATAACCGCAGCTGCGCATCCCATGCACGGTCAATGATCGGCTTCGGGATGCCTTCGTGTCGAGGCTGCAGGGTTTTGCCTACCCGTGCTGGATGCCGGTAGCTCCATGCTGCTTCGACCAGCAGCTTTCTTGCATAGCTGTTACCGGTCTTGGTAATAGCACCCTGGCGTCGCGTACCTCCGGACGAGTGCTCCGACGGTGTGATGCCCAACCATGCCATCAGTTGGCGGGGATGTTCAAAGCGTGACAGATCGCCAAGCTCGGACATCATGCCGATCGCCGTGATGAACTGGATCCCGCGCATTGCTTGCAACGCCAGTACTGCCGGATAAAAACTCCATTCGACTACCGCTTCGCGCAGCGCAGTTTCCAGTCGATCACATTGCGCCAGGCGGTCCTCGATCGTGCGGCGATGTTCGTCAAACGCAAGTTGCCGCCACGCACTTTCGAATGAATATTTGCTTAACCAGCGACGATGGGCAGCTCCCCAGTCGGCGCGCCCGATGTAGTGCACGCCGTGCGAGAGCAGGAAGGACTTCAGTCGCTGCCGTGCATGCCGTAGGTCGTCCCGGGCAGATGCCCAGGTCCGTGCGAGATCCCTGAACGCCTCGTCTTCAATGCTCGGCACATGCACCGCTGACAGGTCTCCTGCCCGGAGAGAGCGCGCCAGTTTGATCGCGTCACGTCGGTCCGTCTTGACTCGTTCCCCTGGTTTCTTTGGGATGAGCGACGGCGCGCATACCATGCAAACGAAGCCCTGTTTCACCAGACGCCGGTAAAGGCCATAACCGCACGGACCTGCTTCGTAGACGACACGCACCTGCGAAGCCTTCGACTGTAGCCGTTTGCACATCCGATCGATTTCTGTCGGTGTTGTGCCGGTCTTGCCCATCGATTCAACGTCGCCTGCGTCGATTGCATAAGCGATCGTAATCGATTCCTTATGCACATCCAGTCCAACGTACACCGTGCTATCGTTTCCCATGCTGGCCTCCGTGGGGGAATTTACCGGGTGTGGCCCGTCCACACCGTGCGGCTCTGGCAGAGATGCTAACCCGCGTTTCATTCCCCACGCCAGGCCAGCCTTATGCCTCACGGAAAGTCATACTGACTTACCTTAGGAGCGGCGTACGCAAACATGAAATCATCTGCGCATTCGTATGTTTGGCATTCAATTCACACGTGCGCATTGAAACCTGTCGGTACACCACTCCTCTTCTGGGTTAGCCGAGCCAGCCCTTAATCGTCGCGACCATTGCGTCGGTCGAAATGCCGTAACGGTCATGAAGGGTTGGGAGCGCCCCGGCGGCCAAGAACGCATCCGGCAAGGCAATCTGGCGAAACACGGGTGTCACGCCTGCGGTAAGCAGCGTCGTTGCGACCGCTTCACCCAAGCCGCCGATTGTTGTGTGATTTTCCGCAACAACGACCATCCGGCCCGTGCGCTTTGCTTCGCGCAGGATGGTTTCAGTGTCGAGCGGCTTGATGGTCGGAACGTGCAACACCCCTACCCCAACATTGTCGGCCCCGAGCGCCTTCGCTGTCTCGAGCGCACGCATGGTCATAATGCCGGACGAAATGATCAACACTTCAGCGCCATCGCGTAACAGCTTCGCCTTACCAATCTCAAATTGATAGTCGTATTCATCAAGAACCGCGGGCACGTTCCCTCTGAGCAAGCGCGCATAGACGGGGCCATTGTGAGCGGCAATGGCCGGCACCATTTGTTCCAGATCCAGCGCGTCGCACGGGTCAATAACTGTCATATTCGGCATCGCGCGCATGAGAGCAAGGTCTTCTGCCGCCTGATGGCTCGGCCCGTACCCCGTTGTGAGACCCGGCAACGCGCAGATCATCTTCACATCCAGGTTGTCTTCGGCGATTGCCTGATGGATAAAGTCATACGCGCGCCGGGTCGCGAACACGGCGTAGGTCGTCACAAAAGGCTGCGCGCCTTCGTGGGCCATACCGGCGGCCGCGCCCATCAGCAACTGCTCCGCCATGCCCATCTGGTAATACCGCTCGGGAAACTCCTTCGCAAAGATGTGGAGGTCCGTGTATTTTCCAAGGTCCGCAGTCATCCCGACCACGTTCTGCTTGGTACGGGCCAACTCCACGAGCGCGTGACCGAAAGGCGCCGAGCGCGTCACCTGGCCTTCGCCGGCGATCGAAGCGATCATTGCGGACGTTTTAAGGCGCGGCTTTTGTATCGTCGTATCGCTCATGCTTGTCTCCCTTCCTCAAGTGCTGCGAGTGCCAGTTGCCACTCATGGGCATCGACACGGATAAAGTGGTTCTTCTCTCGTTCTTCAAGAAACGGCACGCCGCACCCCATACGGGTGTCGCAGACGATCATGCGCGGTTGTGCTACCGGATGATTTCTTGCCGCATCAAACGCAGCCTTGACGGCCTCAATGTCATTGCCGACCACGCGCTGCGTGAACCACCCGAATGCTTCGAGCTTTTCGACAAGCGGCTCGAACGCCATGATCTGAGAAGACGGCCCGTCGGCTTGCTGATTATTGACGTCGATGATCGCGATCAGGTTGTCCAGCTTCCAGTGAGCGGCCGACATGATGCCTTCCCAGATGGCGCCCTCATCGAGCTCGCCGTCGGAGAACAGCGTATAGACGAAGGCGTCCGAGCCCTTGCGTTTGAGGCCCAGGCAACGGCCAACCGCGATGGCGAGACCCTGGCCCAGTGAGCCGCCCGACATTTCCATGCCCGGTGTATAACTGGCCATCCCGGACATCGGCAGACGGCTGTCGTCGCTTCCATAGGTTTCCAGTTCTTCGGCCGGCAAGATGCCGGCTTCAAGGAGCGCCGCGTAAAGCGCGATGGCGTAGTGGCCATTTGAAAGCAAGAAGCGGTCACGACCTTCCCAGTGCGGATCGTCCGCGCGGTAGCGCATCGCGCCGAAGTAAGCGACGGCTAATGCGTCCGCGATGTCGAGTGCCTGGCCGATGTAGCCCTGCCCCTGCACTTCGCCCATCAGCAAGGCATTTCTACGGATTTTGTAAGCGCGCTCGGCGAGCGTAACCACTTCCGACGATGGTTTATTCATGGTATCTCCTTCAAATAGGGGTATGGAGCAACACGTGTCAGCGATTGACGGTCTTGGCCGGTACCAAGAAGACAAGTCCCGCCCCGATCACGACAGCGACAGAAATGAAAATGAGTCCCGCAGTCGATTTACCGGTCAGGTCGTTTAACCACCCGACGATGGCGGGAGAAAAGAAGCCAGCAAGGTTGGCGAAGCAGTTGACTGCCGCGATCCCTGCCGCTGCCGACATGCCACCCAGCACGGCTGTTGGCAAAGACCAGAACTGCGAGGACGAAGCCAGGATGCCGGCTGCCGCAACGCTGACACACACCAGCGAGGCTGCAACGCCGCCGAGCATCGGCAAGGTTGCAAAGCCCGCCGCTGCCACGAGCATGGGAATCGCAAGATGCAGCCTGCGTTCACGATGCCGGTCAGCGCTCGCACCAATCAGTGGCAGCGCCACGATTGCGCAGATGTACGGGATCGCTGTAAACAAGCCCACCCACAACGGATCGGCAACACCAGACTTGCGAATAATCGTGGGAAGCCAGAATGTCAGCCCGTACTGGCCGAGGACGACGCAGAAATAAATCGCAGCCATGACCCACAGACGCCGGTCGCGAACGAAAGAGAGGATGGAGACGTGTGCAACCTTGTGCGCGTTGTCCTTCTCCACGTTTTTCGCAAGCAACGCCTTTTCTGGGTCAGTCAGCCATTTGGCTGATGCAATACCATTGTCCAGATAGAAAAGGATTGAAATGCCGAGGATCAACGAAGGCAGCGCTTCAAGGATGAACAGCCACTTCCAACCCGCCAGGTTGTGCACGCCCTGGAGGGAATGCATGATGTATCCCGACAACGGGCCACCCACAATTCCAGCGAGCGGGATCGCCATAAAGAAAACGGAGAGCGCTTTGGCGCGCCTTGTCGAGGGAAACCAATAGGTCAGGTAGAGGATGACGCCCGGCGCGAACCCCGCTTCGGCGACGCCCAGCAAAAAGCGCAAAATATAGAACGTCGTTGGAGTCTGAATAAAAACAAAGCACGCCGAAATGACGGCCCAGGTCAGCATGATCCGCGCGAGCCAGTTACGTGCGCCCACTTTGTGCAGGATGATGTTGCTCGGGATCTCGAAGAGGAAATATCCGAGGAAGAACACGCCCGCGCCCAACCCGTAGATGGTTTCGCTGAACCGCAAGTCGTTGAGCATTTGCAGTTTGGCAAAGCCTACATTGACTCGATCTAGGTAAGCGCCCAGATAACACACCATCAAAAATGGGATGATACGGCGGCCGACCTTCGCATATGTTCGGGCTTCAAATTCAGTTGTGCTGATGGGCACATCGAGGTCCGCCATGTCTGACGGCGCCACGGTTTTCGGTTTCATGCTTGTCTCCTGCTAATGCGCCTCGGGTTTCTCCCCGAGTGCGTTGGACTCAGCGGCTGCGAGCGCAGCGGCTGTACGTCTTAATGGATCAACATTCCGCCGTTGACGTCCAGCGTGATGCCGGTAAGGTAAGAAGACAGGTCGCTCGAAAGGAAGAGACAGGCGTTGGCGACGTCGGCTGCATCACCCAGACGCCCGAGCGGAATACCTTTGATGATGTCGGTGCGCATTTCCGGCGTCAGTTTGTCGCCGGTAATGTCGGTCTGGATCAAGCCAGGCGTGATTGAGTTGACACGGATGTGATCGGGACCCAGCTCACGTGCCATCGCACGCGCCAGTCCGAGTACGCCGGCCTTTGCCGCGCTATAGTGCGGACCACCGAAAATACCGCCGCCGCGCTGAGCTGATACCGACGACATACATACAATGCTTCCGCTCTTCTGCTCTCGCATTTGCGGGATCACGGCTTGAGACATGTACAACGTCCCGCGCAAGTTCACGCCAATGACGGCGTCGAAATTCTCGGCCTTGATGTCCAAGGTTTTAAGCGGTTGTGTAATGCCTGCGTTGTTGATCAGGCCGTCGATACGCCCGTATCTCTCGACCACGTCTCTGGCTGCCTGGAGACATGCGTCCTTATCTGTCACATCGCATTGGAGCCCCAAATGTCCCTGCCCCAAGTCTCGTGCTGCGCTTTCGGCATCTTCGCGGCGAAGGTCGAGAATCACGATTTTTGCGCCTTGATCGGCCATCGCCTTGGCCGTCGCTTTACCAATGCCGCGTGGTGAGGCAGCGCCTGTGACAATCACTACTTTGTTTTCGAGCAACATCTTTGTCTCCATCGGGTCGTCTGAGTTAGTGAACGCAGTTTCCGCGTCCGCCTCGATTCGATCAATGGAGTTACGCTCAGCTATTGCTGAAATATTTTCAGGTGTTGAAGTTCTTTCATAGGGTTTACGCCAGCAGTTGACGTGGTGCTTACTTAACGCCTAACTTGCTCGGTTAGCGGTGTCGCGGCCAATTTCCTGCTGCGTCCATGTCAGGAAGGTTGCTAACCGCGGGAGCGTTGCGGTTTGGGCTGGGTACACAATGTGGTGTGCGCCTACGGCCACTTCGAAGGACCGCCCGAACACCGGAACCAATGTCCCCTTGCGAAGGTAGCCGGCGGCCAGCATTGTGCTTTCCAGGGCGATCCCATGACCCAAGGCTGCAGCCTCGATCGACATATAGGATCGGTCGAACGAGAAATCGTACGCTTTGCGAGAAAGCGGAACACCAAACTTCCCAAACCACTGCTTCCATTGCACAAGCGGCGTTTGCGAAAGAATCAAGCGCCGCTCAAGCAGATCGGCAGGGCTTTGCACTGGATTACGTTTGAGGTACTCGGGTGACGCGAGCGGCGTCACGCATTCATCGCGTAGCGTCAAAACCTCACCATCGGACCAATGCGCATAGCCATGTCGGATGTCGAGATCGTAGTAGCCGGACGTGAACGATACGTCTTCGTAGGAGCAGTCAAGATTGAGCTGAATGTTCCCATTTGCCTCATGAAAAGACGCGAGGCGCGGCAGAAGCCACATCAGCGCGAAGCTGGGGCTGGAATGGATGCGGAGAATCTCGACACTGGAATCGCTGGATGCGCGTTCGGTTGCCCGACTCAGATCGGCGAGTGAGCCGGTGACGTCGATCAGATATTGCTGACCCGTCGCAGTCAACACGAGGCCTCGGCCCAAGCGGGCAAATAACGGCCGCCCAACCATGGCTTCAAGGTTCGCGAGCTGGTGGCTGACAGCAGACGGTGTCAAACCAAGCTCATCGGCCGCGCGATTGACACTTTTCGTTCGCGCAACGCTTTCAAAGGCGACGATGGCTTTTAACGGCGGAATGCGCATATCGTGAGGGAAGGCACCGAGTTCAAGGATTGTACGGCATCCGCTCTCATGAACGACCGACCGAGGCAGCGTAAGCGAACCAAGATTTGCCGACAAGTGCTCAGAAGGCGAAGCTTGGAAACCCTTCGTCGTGGGCGAGAAGCTTTTCCAGTCTGTGCTTGGCTTTCTCCAGCCGGTGTACTGGCATCAACCTCAACTGATCATCGTGAAGCTGCAGCAGTACTGCGATGTAGAGCGCGTCGGCATCGCTGACTTCCCACGCCTGCGTATCTGCTGCCCGGGTGATACATGCTTTGAGGATCTGCTCCGCCCCGATGAAGTTTTCCTTCTGTTCTTTAATCGTCTCCTCATCGCTCAGGTAGAACGTCCAGTACAGCGTCTTCAGAAGCTCTCCAGCCAGGTGAACGTTGCCCTGGGCACTTTTCAACGCCGCAAGTGCCATGTGATTCTTGAGCGAAATCGAGCGCGCGATTGCCGGCGATGTAGGCAGCAAAACACTGCGACTCAGCCGCGGCGTTTGCTTGATCGATTTCCGCTTTTTCGTGTTTGATGCCATGCCGAATATCGAATTTAAGCGTTGGTTGAAACCGGCTGGATGCAAACGGGGTCGGTCCGCACTCAACGCGCTGATCTCCTACAACATCACCACCTGCTGAAGGAGCCTCAGGGCGGTACCTTCGTCTAGACGACCGGTCCGCGCTTTGCCCGCCAGCGTTTTTAATAACGCTTCAGCAATGGGCGCAATACCCCGAAGCGTGTCCAGATCAGTCATCGTTGTAGACGGATAGGTGTCAGCCGCATGCGCAGGAAATGCGGCCGGTTCCGTTGAAGACATAGTCGCGTCAGAAGCGTTCTCATGGTTTTTTTCAAGCGCGCCGGATACCGCGGTCTCGAATCGGCTTTGTGCTTCGGGTTCTGCAGCCTTTGCCTCCTCGAGAGCGCGCGCGGCCTGATCGACGCCTTCATCGGCCCCGTGAACATTGCCGTGATCGGTGGCGATTGGCGAGGTGTCTCGGGCGCTCTCTGCGGATTGTAACGATGAGCGACGTCGACCTGAAGGCATAAGCGTCTGCCCAACAGCCGCTGGCACTTCGGCCGGCTCACGCGGTATGTCCAGCCATCCCGGGGGCAAGCCTAATACAGCGGTGATCCGCTCGGCTTCCGCATCGTCCAGGCGCTTCTTTCCGTGCAGGCGGTGGGCCATGTTCGACTGACTAAGATTTAATAAACGGCTGAGCAATGCCTTTGAACCGTTGCGTGCTGTCAAGACGTGCAGATTGGTGTTGTTGTCCGTTAATCTTGCTAGCGGCGTCCACAGAAGCGCTAATGGTGTCCAGTAATTCCGCTAGCGCGGCTGCCAGAGGCCGCGTCGCTCGCATTTTGCACGGTAACGGTTTATCGCCCGAAGCGCTCCGGCAAAGTTCGATGAGTTATTCAGCACATTTGCCGGAACCGTCTCCAGCTCCGACTGATGAACGCCACAGTATTCTTTTCCGGGACGCAACCACTCACGCTTCCATCGAGGCGCCGTAACGTCCGCGTCGTTCAACACCAGACATTTGAAGCAATACGGAAGACGATGCCGCGGCGAGATCCACCCCGGTGGAGTCTGAATTCGATCTAGTCGATCGCCATCCAGTCTTGCGAGCGAGGACAGTCGATCTCGGGCACTTTGGTCGATGCAAGGGAAGAGAATCCACCCTACGTTCCCAAGGGGCGGATACGGCTGATCAACACTCGCTTCCCACAGGGCGGCGACGCTTATTCCTTTTATGTCAAATAATGCTGCCGAATCTTAAAACCGCGGCCGAATTTATTTCGTTCCGGCGGGAAGCCAAAAACGGGGACAACTCCAGGCGATTCGTACTTTACTCGTTATGAGGCCAGCATTCCATGCGCACGCATGTCCCGGGCAATTCACGCGATACATTCACCGTAAATCCATGCAGGCGCGACACGGCCATCACCAGACTGATGCCAAGACCGGAACCCGGAATGGCAGCAACCGAAGCACCACGATAAAACCGCCGGCCGATCATGCTCAGTTCGCTCTCCGGAATGCCGACCCCGTGGTCGCGCACGCAGAACGCGTGACCGTGCGGCGTGACGACGAGGCTAAGCTTGATGACGTCGCCGGGCCGTGAAAACTTGATGGCGTTATCGAGCACGTTATAGAACGCTTCGAACAGGAGCTCGCCGTCACCGTTCACCATGGCGGTATCGGCAAGTTCGCATTCAAGGGCAATCTGCTGCTCTTCCAGCAACGGCTCGAGCACTTCGAGAACCTGGTCGATCACCGCTTTCAAGTCGATCGTTCTGAACCCGTCCCGTCGTCCGCGCGCTTCGATCTCCGATATCCGCAAAAGCGCACTGAAACGCGCGAGCGTGATGTCCGTTTCGGCAATAGCCTGATCGACGAACTCCCGAGCGTGGGCGGCATCTGCATCGGCGGCCCGTCCCAATGCAAGACGTGCCCGGGCAAGCGGCGAACGCAAATCATGAGCAATGTTGTCGCATGCACTCTTGACCTCGCCCATCAAGTGTTCAACGCGGCCCAGCATCTGGTTGATCACGCGCGACAACACGTCGATTTCATCGCGATTCCGATCGGGGAAACGCTTGCCGAGATCGCCGTTCGCAATCTGCCCGGCAATCTCGACCACGCTTCTGACTCGCCTAACCTGCCGGATCGACAGCGCGATACCGCCGCCGACACAAAGCGCGAGCGCAAGCAGATCGCCCCACAACAGCGTATTCATGATGGAGCGCCGCAATTGCATGACGTCACCCAGGTCACGTGCAATCACAAGGCGTCCACCGTCGGATAAACGCTCGACCAGCATGCGCGAAAGCGGTCGGTCCAGACGGCCTTCTACGGAAAGTATCTCGTTGAAACTGCGAGTTTCCTGTCCACTCGCGGCTCCTTGGGGAAGCGCCGCGATATTGCCCGCAAGACGCGACCCGTTTGCGTTGAACAACCCATAGAAGTTGCCAAGACGTTGATGCGTGATCCGATAATTAATTTGCCTCGCGAGCTCGGCGTCCTTGAACGATTCGAAATAGCGCGCCTCCCAAAGCAGGATGGAATCGGCTTGCACGAACATGGCCTGCGACGACCGCAAGTAGACCAGCGCGAACAGCAACGAAGTCGAAATGATAAACAGCAGGAGGAAGGAGACAAGCAGCCTGACGACCGACGACCGCAACCACGAAGAACTAAACGGCCGCATGTCATGCTCCAAGGCAATAGCCTTTGTTGCGAATGGTGTGGAACAAAGGCTCCTCGCCTTCAATATCGATCTTCTTGCGCAAGCGCCCGATATGCACCTCGATCAGGTTCGTGCCCGGATCAAAGCGATATCCCCACACCGCTTCGAAAATCATCGGCCGGCTTAGTACTGAATGACTCTGCTCCATCATGTACACCAGCAACCGGTATTCAGCCTGACTGAGTTCGATCACCGTGCCCGATCGCCTGACCACCTGCCGGATTAGATCGACTTCGAGCGTTCCGACTTTCAGCGTCGTGTTACTGGCGGCTTGCGCCGAGTCCTTGCGGCGAATCATGACTTCCAGACGCACCATCAACTCGTCCGGATGATATGGCTTGGTGAGATAGTCGTCGCCGCCCGCTCGCAGGCCCCGCACTTTTTCATCGATATCGGACAGCGCGCTGATCATCAGCACAGGGAGGTCCACGGCATTTTCCCTGAGGAGGCGCACGACCATGATTCCGTCGGCGTCGGGCAGCATGCGATCGAGCGTCATGGCGTCGTAACCGCCGGCTAGGGCCTTGCGCAATGCCTCGCCGCCCGTCGTCACGAGGTCGGCTTCAAAGGCATGCTCATGCAGCGTCCGCGCGATATCGGCTGCAGTGCCGGGATCGTCCTCGACAACCAGAATTCGACGCGGCGCATTCGTTTTTTCAGCCACTTTATTGATTCGATTTCGACGGCAGGAGTATTCCATATCTTAGCGAATAATCCTTGTACTGACGATTAAAAAATAAAATCGGGCGCCGACATTACAAGCGCATCGCTATGATGAAAAAACTTTAATTTTTGACTCATCCTTGTAAGCCGATTCAGCGATAGCATTATTTCCGAAGCAAGAAATCATTAAATCCACTCGATCATCCGAAACGAGTTTTTATCTATCTCGACGGCTTGATCCGTTTATAAAGGAAGAGAATCATGCTTGTTAAAACGCTTGTCGAAGCGAGTAAATGTGTCGCGTTCGCCATCGCAGTTAGTGGCGTCGTCGCCTTGCCGGCGCAAGCACAACAAGTCCAGCCGGCATCGCACTCCGGCGTGACGCGCGCTCAGGTGCGGAAAGAACTGGCCGACCTGGAATCCGTTGGATACGACGCTACAGCCGATGACAACCATTATCCAAGGAACCTTCAGGCGGCTGAGAAATGGCTTGCTCAAAAGAATGCGGCCCAGCGTATGGTTTCAGCGAGCGTAGCGGCTACGAACTGATTTTCCTGTGAATCAAATCAGCGAACGCAATTCGACTCGCGCTTCGTATTTAAAATAGTTTTGATCAAGGCAACATTCAAATGCAAATCGAAAACAAACAAAGACGTAACATCCTGACAGCGGGACTTGCGACTGTCGGCGCGGTCGGAATCGGACTGGCTGGCAATAGCTTCGCTGCTTCCGCCGCGGCGACCGGCGCGTCCTCTTCGGGAGTGACGTTGTCGGCCGCTGCGCGAGGTGCAAACAAGCGCTTTTTTCCGGGCTTCTCGCAACGCTTTATCAAGACTTCCGGTGCGACCATCAATACGCTGGTCGGCGGCGAAGGCCCCCTTTGCTGCTGATTCACGGCCATCCGGCCACGCATATGGAATGGCATAAAGTCGCGACACAACTTGCACAAAAGTACACGGTGGTGCTCGTCGATCTGCGCGGTTATGGCGATTCGAGCAAACCGGATGGCGGCGTGAACCATGTCAATTATTCGAAGAAAAATATGGGGCTGGATCTCGTCGAAGTCATGAAGACGCTTGGACATGACACGTTCCAGGCAGTCGGCCACGATCGCGGCGGCCGGGTCCTTCATGCAATGATGATGTATTACCCAGAGACGATCGAACGTGCAGTGACACTCGACATTGCTCCCGCCGACGAGATGTACGCGCACACCGACGAATCATTCGCGACCAAGTACTTCTGGTGGTTCTTCCACATTCAGGCCGCCCCGCTTCCGGAGCGCATGGTGGGGGCCGAGCCGGAGCTATACCTGCGTGCGCATCTCGATGTTCAGAGCAAGACGCCCGGCGCCGTCACGCCAGAAGCGTTTGCTGAATACTTCCGCTGTTATGCCCACCCCGATTGCATCCACGCGGTCTGCGAGGACTACCGGGCAACCGTTACGATCGACCGGGAGCACGTGACTTCTTTTAACGGCAAGGCGACGCCCCCGCTGCTCGCATTGTGGGGTGGTAAAGGCACTGTGGGACAGACGTTCGATGTGCTTGCGTTATGGCGCAACGAGGTTGAGAACGTCACCGGATTTGCGCTGCCGAGTGGTCACTTGATTCCGGAAGAAGTACCCGGCCCGCTGCTGGATGCGCTTAACGGCTACCTTGTTGCCTAAGGCTCCATTTAGATTGGGGGGCTTTTGTGGCGTGAAGCTAAGCTTGGGAGCTGTCCGCAGTAGCAAGGCAGTTCCGTAGCGCGCACTACCACCGCTCGGACAACGCATGGTGCGGCGCCTCCGGTTTTTTTGGACACAGATTTAATGGGATGGACGTCCCCACCCGAAACGGCACCGATGTGCCAAAGTGGAAGTGGCGAAGCAACCACTTGAACGATAGGAGCGCTCATTATGAATATTACGACAATTGGCATCGATCTGGCGAAGACTGTTTTTGCCGTACATGGCGTGAATGAACATGGCAGAGCGGTCCTGAAAAAAACATTGAAACGCGATCAGGTTACGGCGTTCTTCGCAAACCTATCGCCCTGTCTGAATGAAATGAACGCGTCCCACCCCGTGAGCCAGTAAGCGGAGGAAGGTGGATCCTCATGGGCTAATGGCATCGATACGCCCAAGGTGCAAAATGCGAGTTTTCACAAGCAACCGGAGGATCCAATCATGAACTGTACGGCAGTGGGTGTGGATATCGCCAAGCACGTGTTCCAGGTGCATTACATCGATCAGGAAACTGGAGAGATAGTGAACAAGCCGATCAAGCGGGCGCAGTTTCTCGAGCACTTTGCAAACCGTGCTCGTTGCCTCATCGGAATGGAAGCGTGCGGTGGTGCGCACCACTGGGCCAGGCAGCTTGTAAAGATGGGCCACGAGGTCAGACTGATACCGGCGGAATTTGCCAAGGCGTTTAACATTCGCAACAAAAACGATGCTGCAGACGCACGGGCGATCTGGCTGGCCGTGCAGCAACCAGGCAAGTGACCTTGCCTCGTTTCCACGTACTGAGATAGGCTGAAGAAAGTGGAGATCAATGTTTCGTAGAATGAGCGAAATGGAGATCAAATGAATCGAGGACCGAAAGGCCGCTACACGAAGGAGTTTCGCGAGCAGGCGGTGAAGCTCGTTCTTGTCGATGGACTGTCGCAGCGAGAAGTTGCGGGCCGATTATCTTTGTCGGTTAAAACGCTTGGCGCGTGGGTCGTTGCCGAGCGAAAAGGGACGCTAACGAAGGTAGGCGAGACGCAAAAGCCGCAGAGCGAGTTGGAGGCGGAATTGGCGCGGGTCAAGCGCGAGCTGGCGACGGTCACGATGGAGCGCGATATTTTAAAAAAAGCGACGGTCTATTTCGCGAAGGAGTCGCGGTGAGATGTGACCGGATCGAAACGATGCGACAGGACTACCCGATTTCCGTGCTGTGCCGTGTGTTTGAGCTAGGGGCCAGCAGTTTCTACGCTTGGCGCCGACGGCTCGACTCGCCACGTGCACAAGAGAACGCGCGCCTTGAAATCGAGATTGTAGCGGCGCACGAACGAACTCGGCAAACGTATGGGCGCGAGCGATTGCAGGCGGATCTGCTTGATCATGGCGTGTGCGTTGGCCTTCACCGCATTAGGCGCATTCGCACCAAGCTGGGACTGCGTTGCAAGCAGAAGCGCAAGTTCAGAAACACGACGGATTCGAAGCACGATTTGCCAGTCGCACCGAATTTGCTGGAACGCAACTTCGACATGAGCATGCCGAACCAGGCCTGGGTGAGCGATATCACGTACGTGTGGACAGATGAGGGCTGGTTGTATCTAGCCGGCATCAAGGATCTGTTCAACGGCGAGCTGGTCGGCTACGCCATGAGCGAACGTATGACCCGCACCTTGGTAATGCAGGCGCTATTTGCCGCGGTCGCACTTAAACGGCCCGCAGCCGGTTTGATCCTACATTCGGATCGTGGCAGTCAATATTGTTCGCATGACTATCGGGATCTAGCAAAGCAGTTCGGCATGACGATGTCCATGAGTCGCAAAGGCGATTGCTACGATAATGCGCCGATGGAAAGCTTCTGGGGGTCGCTCAAAAACGAACTCGTGCATCACCGCCGGTTCACGACGCGCGCCGAGGCCCGGCAGGCCATCACCGAATACATCGAGATCTTCTACAACCGGCAACGCAAGCAAGCCCGTCTTGACTATCTGTCGCCTGCTGCCTTCGTGCAGCGATTTTATAAAACGCGACTCGCGGCTTAACCCATTGCTCTCCACTATTGACGACCGACCTCATACAGCAACTCACGCTGCTTTTTGTGCGGTCTCGTAATCGCACGGTGTCCGGTAACCGATCGACGAATGGATGCGCTGTCGATTGTAAAATCCTTCGATCCAATCGACTACATCTAGGCGCGCCTGCGCGCGTGTTTCGTACCGACATCGCGACGTTTGCTCGACTTTTAACGTCTTGAAGAAGCTTTCCATTGGTGCGTTATCCCAGGCGTTTGCGCGCCGACTCATCGACATCGTCATGTGGTACTGACTGACCAATTCCCTGTAGCGCCAGCTTGCATATTGACTGCCGCGGTCCGAATGTAAAATCAACCCTGATCCTGGACGACGCTGCCAATACGCCGATCGTAAAGCATTAGAGACCAGTTCGGCATCAATGCGCTCGGACATTGACCATCCCACAATTCTGCGACTGCCCAGGTCCAGAATCGCGGCCAAGTACAGCCACCCCTCTGCGGTGGGCAAATACGTGATATCACTCACCCACGCCTGATTCACATCCCAGCCGTCGAATCGTCTGTCCAGTACGTTTGGCGCTACCGGCAAACGATGAGCCGAGTCAGTCGTCGCAAGCCACCTCCGGCGGTAGACTGGACGCAGTCCTTGACGCACAAGGCTGCGTCGTACACGTTCCGCACCGGTTTTCACACCTCGTGCGTTCAGTTCTTTAACCAGTCGTGGACGACCGTACGTGGCCCGGCTTCGCGCGTGCTCGGCGGCTACGTGAGCATCGAATTCAGTACGCCGCAGCGCCCGCGCGCTTGGCCCTCGCACACGCCACTGACAGTAGCCGCTGCGTGAAACGCACAGCAACCGGCAAAGCCTGCTGACAGCGTATCGGTCGCGGCTAGCGTCGATCCATGCATACTTCACCGCGACCCCTTCGCGAAGTATGCCGTCGCTTTTGAGAGTATTTCTATATCCAACTTTGCACTCGCCAGCTCCTTGCGAAGCCGGCTATTTTCCGCCTCCAGCTCTGAGACCGCTGGCTTCGTGCGGGGCGCTGGCACCGCAACTTCAGCAACGCTCACTACACCTTGTTTCAACTGTAGCCGCGCCCAATTTCCGATCGTCGCCACCGGCACGCCCAGACGCCGTGCCGCCTCGTTATGCCCGACAGAATTCGCCAGCCGCGCCGCCTCCTCTCGGAATTCCTCCGTGTAGCGACGATTCGGTACATTCTTTTCGCTCATCTTTGCCTCCGTTCAACAGATTATCCATCTACTCTGCTGTACGTTGTTTCGAGGCAAGGTCAAAGCCGGTAGCGGTGAAGACCGAGACGCAGCAAGCGATGCTTGCACTGCACCGGATGCGTCAGCAGCTCATCAAGTTTCGCACGATGCAGATCAACAATCTGCGTGGGCTATTGACGGAGTACGGCGAGGTAATGGGCATGGGTCGTGGGGCTCTGGACAAGGCGATTCCGGGGGTACTGGCGCGGGTTGCCGAGCGACTGCCTGCGGTGGTGATCGACACGCTGCGCGAGCAGTGGAACGGGTTAACGAAACTCGATGAGCAGGTTGCGCAGATCGAGCGTCGGATGCGCGAGTGGAAGAAAGAGGATAAAGCGGTCAAGGCCATCAGCGAGATTCCTGGCGTGGGACTGCTGACAGCAACCGCAGCCGTCGCGATGATGGGCGATCCGAAGGCATTCAGTTCGGGCCGGGAATTCGCTGCGTGGGCCGGTCTCGTCCCAAAACAGACGGGGTCAGGCGGCAAGATAAACTTACACGGCATATCGAAGCGCGGCGATGCGTATCTGCGCACACTGTTGATCCACGGTGCACGAGCAGTATTGAGGCATGCAAAGGAAGCCGGTACGTGGGTCGACCTAATGATCAAGCGGCGACCGAAGAATGTCGTGATCGTGGCGCTAGCCAACAAGATGGCGCGGATGATCTGGGCGGTACTGGCCCACGACAGGCCGTACCAGAAGAATTATGTGAGTGCGAAGCTCGCCTGATTGGCGCACGTGACATCAGAGATTAACGTTTAACCCAGAGTGAGCGTCAAAAGGTTGCGCAGCAATCGAGTGTGATGACTAGTCAGGTAGGACCTGGGACTCGCTAAACCTGTATCCCAATCCGAGCTTCGAGCTCGTTGCCTGAATGAGGAGCGAGTCAGCGAATTTCATACGGGCCCGCGGCGGCAGTACCGGCTGCATGAAGGCCGGATAGAGAGCTGCAACCCATCCTGTCAGCCTGAACACACGAAAACTGTTGCAAAACGGGACGCGTTCATAGAGATTGGGATGGAGGCGTGTGGGGGCGCGCACTACTGGGCTCGCAAGCTCAAGGCCATGGGACACACCGTGCGGCTAATTGCACCTCAGTTTGTCAAGCCATACGTGAAGACAAACAAGAACGACGCGGCCGACGCTGAGGCGATCTGCGAAGCTGTGGCGCGGCCAAATATGCGCTTTGTGCCAGTCAAGAACATCGAGCAGCAGTCAGTGCTGTCAGTGCATCGTGTCAGGCAAAGCTTCGTGCGGGCCCGTACTGCGCAAGCCAACCAGATACGCGGCCTTCTCAGTGAGTTCGGACTGGTTGTCCCGCAAGGGATCTCACACATTGCCCAAAGGGTACCCGAGCTCCTCGAAGATGCCACCAACGAGTTGACCGGATCCTTTCGCGTGCTGATCCAGCGCCTGACGGAACACCTTAAAGAACTCGACCGTCAGGTTCGGGAACTTGAGGCGCAGATCCAAGCCTGGCACCGCGAGAACGACGCCAGTTGCAAGCTTGCGAAGGTGCCCGGCATCGGGCCGATTACCGCAAGTGCGTTGATCGCCTCCATCGGCGACGCAACCAGCTTTGCAAACGGCCGGCAGCTTGCCGCATGGCTCGGGCTTGTGCCTCGGCAGAACTCCAGCGGTGGCAAGAACGTGCTACTCGGTATCAGTAAAAGGGGTGACACTTATTTGAGAACATTGTTGATCCACGGCGCGCGTTCAGTGATACAGGCTGCCAGCCGTAAGGAACAGAAAGAGGGATGGTTGCAGCGCCTGTTAGCGCGACGAAACTGGAATGTTGCCGCCGTGGCACTCGCAAACAAGAACGCGCGGATCGTGTGGGCACTCTTGGCTCGCGGTCGCGAGTTCCACAGTGATTACACGGCCGCAAGAATAGCCGTTTAAAGTCAGTAGTATTCGCATCACTTACAAACAGCAGGAGACTTCAGCCGATTGCCTGGGCAATCATGACGTGATGGCAGAACAGGTAAGACCGTGGTCGGGAAAGTCTGGTTACCCCAATGTGCGCGACAGTGAGGTCGGTCGTCAATAGTGGAGAGCAATGGGTTAAGCCGCGAGTCGCGTTTTATAAAATCGCTGCACGAAAGCAGCAGGCGACAGATAGTCAAGACGGGCTTGCTTGCGTTGCCGGTTGTAGAAGATCTCGATGTATTCGGTGATGGCCTGCCGGGCCTCGGCGCGCGTCGTGAACCGGCGGTGATGCACGAGTTCGTTTTTGAGCGACCCCCAGAAGCTTTCCATCGGCGCATTGTCGTAACAATCGCCCTTGCGACTCATGGACATCGTCATGCCGAACTGCTTTGCTAGATCCCGATAGTCATGCGAACAATATTGACTGCCACGATCCGAATGTAGGATCAAACCGGCTGCGGGCCGTTTAAGTGCGACCGCGGCAAATAGCGCCTGCATTACCAAGGTGCGGGTCATACGTTCGCTCATGGCGTAGCCGACCAGCTCGCCGTTGAACAGATCCTTGATGCCGGCTAGATACAACCAGCCCTCATCTGTCCACACGTACGTGATATCGCTCACCCAGGCCTGGTTCGGCATGCTCATGTCGAAGTTGCGTTCCAGCAAATTCGGTGCGACTGGCAAATCGTGCTTCGAATCCGTCGTGTTTCTGAACTTGCGCTTCTGCTTGCAACGCAGTCCCAGCTTGGTGCGAATGCGCCTAATGCGGTGAAGGCCAACGCACACGCCATGATCAAGCAGATCCGCCTGCAATCGCTCGCGCCCATACGTTTGCCGAGTTCGTTCGTGCGCCGCTACAATCTCGATTTCAAGGCGCGCGTTCTCTTGTGCACGTGGCGAGTCGAGCCGTCGGCGCCAAGCGTAGAAACTGCTGGCCCCTAGCTCAAACACACGGCACAGCACGGAAATCGGGTAGTCCTGTCGCATCGTTTCGATCCGGTCACATCTCACCGCGACTCCTTCGCGAAATAGACCGTCGCTTTTTTTAAAATATCGCGCTCCATCGTGACCGTCGCCAGCTCGCGCTTCACCCGCGCCAATTCCGCCTCCAACTCGCTCTGCGGCTTTTGCGTCTCGCCTACCTTCGTTAGCGTCCCTTTTCGCTCGGCAACGACCCAAGCGCCAAGCGTTTTAACCGACAAAGATAATCGGCCCGCAACTTCTCGCTGCGACAGTCCATCGACAAGAACGAGCTTCACCGCCTGCTCGCGAAACTCCTTCGTGTAGCGGCCTTTCGGTCCTCGATTCATTTGATCTCCATTTCGCTCATTCTACGAAACATTGATCTCCACTTTCTTCAGCCTATCTCACAGCACTCAGATTTGATGAGACCCCGACCAGCAAATTCCATCAGGGACCGCCGGCTTGCGCCGGACATCGAAGTCCGGATGCATGGCTGCAATCTTTACCTTAACACCGTCGCAAATGAGAGCTTGGCAAACCGGGGGCGTCCATGCATGGGGTAAAACGTATGTTCCAAACTGGAGTAGTTCATGTTGAAGAAAGCTGATGCGAATGCAGTTGCGCCAGAGGCGCTGGAACGCGCGCGTAGCGCGACTGGAAGCGCCTCTGGCGCCGCCGAAGTCAAACGCTGGTCGACCGGGCGCAAACGTGGCGTGGTGCTCCGATTGCTGCGCGGCGAACCCGTCGATGCCGTGTCGCGCGAAGTTGGCGTGACGGCTGGCGTGAACAGGCTCTGGCGGGTATGGAGGCAGGCCTGAAGGCACGCACTAGCGATCCGTTGAAAGCCCGACTCAACGAGGCCGTCCGGCGTGTCGGCGAGCTCACGATGACCGGTAGATTTCAAGGTAGATGTCGCCTCAACGATTAAATTTAGGCGGCTTTTTGCTCCTGTCGGTGGTTGCGTTTGATGGGTTCAAAGTTGTCTGTGCGATCGGGATTCAAATGGACGGTGTGTACGCGCTTCCAGTTTCGAGTGGGGCCTTTCCATCGTAGCGGGTTGCGCTGCTTTGCCGCCTCGTAGAGCATCGCGCGGCGATCGAGGATCTGCTGGTCGAGGTTGGCGTGCCGTTGGGCAGGCGTGACGAAACGGATCGCGCTGTGACGATGTTCGTGGTTATACCAGCGCACCAACACGGTGACCCAAGCGCGCGCGGCAAATAGAGTGTCGAACGCCTGCAGAGGATAGGCCGGCCGATACTTCAGTGTTTTGAACAACGATTCCGAGAACGGGTTGTCGTTGCTCACGCCCGGTCGACTCAATGACGGCATGACACCCAGAGCCTGCAGGGTGGCGAGCATCGTGGCACCCTTCATTGGGCCGCCGTTATCCGAATGCAAAATCACCTGACCCGGTTTGATCGCTTCACGTGCACATAGGTCCTTCAGAAGCTCGCTGGCCTGGGCGCTGCTCTCTTCAGCGTAGACCTGCCAGCCGACGACCATCCGACTGAATACGTCCATGAACAGATAGAGATAGAAATACTGCCCGCGAACTGTCGTCGGCAGGTAAGTGATATCCCAGCTGAACAATTGATTGGGCTCGTCGGCACAAACTGCGCGAGGCTTGCTGCGGGCGCGCGCTGGTTGTTCACTGCGCCGATGAGCAAGCTGTTTCTCTTCACGCAGCACCCGGTAGAACGTCGATTCTGAGGCGATGTAGCGGCCCTGGTCGGCCAATCGAGGGACGATTTGGCTCGGTGGCAGATGAGCGAATTCGACAGAGTTGGCCACCGCCAGCAGTTCAGCGCGCTCATCGGTCGACAGCTTGTGAACAGCATCATGATGGCGTAAGGCGCGCCCATCCACTGCTTCAGGACCGCCGCCTTGCCAGCGCTGCACGGTGCGCGCGCTTAGCCCGAGCACAGCACATGCGCGTGCCTGACGAGCCCCGGCTGTAGTCGCCTTGCCGATCAGCTCCTGCAATGTCGCACGCTCTTCGGGGGAGCTCATTCGTCCTCGTCCCCGAACAGCGCCTGGTACTTTTTTGAAAGTATCAGCAACGCGGCCGCCTCCGCTAAAGCCTTTTCCTTGCGTTTCAATTCGCGCTGCAGCTGCGCATTGGCCTGTTTCAGCTCGCGCAGTTCTGGAGCGTTTGCACGTGCGCTGCTCGCGGTGCCGGCCGAGCAAAACTGGGCACGCCACTGGTCCAGATGATGAACAAACAAGCCACGTTCACGGCACCACGCGCTGAGTGCCTCGGCGCTCAGTCCATGGCTCTGCTGCAATGCCAGCAGGCGATCTTCCAAAGACCAATCTTCCGGGCGCCGTGCATCGACTGGCCCCGGGTTGCGGTTTGCGGCGTTAGACACGCGGATCCACTTCCTCAAAGTTAATACGTTCATGTTCAGTTCCGCGGCAACCGTTCCTACGGACCGGTTGCCGCGTTGCAGGACCTTTGCCAGCGCCTGCTCCCTGAATTCAACAGAATACGTCTGTTTGGCATTCAACCTACACCTCTGAGTTCTTCGGATTAAGAAAATTCAGAGGCGACATCTATTGTGACGCAGAGGGATGACAATCGAGATTTTGAACAAGGAACGCGAGCGGCACGCCCGTCGCCCTTTGAGCGCTCGGAGATCATCGACATGAGCCACGAGATCTCCGTGAGCGTCGGCAAGCCCTTTGGATCGCAACGGGTTTGCCAGGTGCTCGACTTCCCGCGCTCGACGATCTACGCCGTACGTGCCAGAGCGAGCGCCGGCGTGACACCGATGGTTGTGCGCAGGCGTGGGCCGAAGCCGAAGATGCCCGATGCTGACTTGCTCAAGGCCATCGGTGACGATCTGGCGGCTTCGCCCTTCAAGGGCGAGGGGCATCGCAAGGTCTGGGCACGGCTGCGCATCCTGCATGACATCCTTGTCTCACGGACCCGCGTGTTGCGGCTGATGCGGGAGCACAGTCTGCTCTCGCCGCATCGTCAAGCGCGAGGCGAACCCATCCTTCACGACGGCCGGATTACAACTGATCGCCCCAATGAAATGTGGGGTACCGACGGCGTGCGCATCGCGACCGTGGACGACGGCATGGTGTGGATCTTCTCCGCCGTCGATCACTGCGACGGCACGTGCATCGGCATTTATGCCGCGAAAATTGGTGACCGTTTCGCCGCCCTCGAGCCGATCTCCCAGCGGCTGCTGGGCGAGTTTGGCTCCGTGGGTGCCGACGCGCGTCGCGGGCTGTCGCTGCGCATGGATCATGGTTCGCAATACACCTCGGACGACTTTCGCGACCAGATCAAATTCTGGGGCATCGCGCCGAGCTACGCCTTCGTCGCCGAGCGCGCAGACCAACGGCGTGGCCGCGAGGTTCAACCGAACCATGAAGGAGCAGGCGATTCATGGACGCATCTTCAAAAACCCGGAGGAAGTTCGTGCCGCCGCTGTCGCGTCCAAGATCGATACAACCGCGACTGGCGTCTTGAAAAGCTGGGCTTCAAATCACCCCTCGAAGCCAGTCAGGAAAGGCTGATGAAGCTGGCCGCCTGAACTGCAAAAAGCGTGTCCAAACAACCGGAGCCGGTACATGGAGTTGTTCCCCGCGCAGGTCCGCTACACGGCAACGAGCTTACCCTACAACATAGGCAATGACTGGTTTGGTGGCTTCTTGCCAGCAACAGCGTTTGCGATGATGGCGGCAACCGGAGATATTTACTACGGTCCTTAATATCCGGTGGTCGTCGCCTCGTGCACGTTAGTGATAGGGCTGTTCTTCCTCCCGGAAACGAGGGTCATCAAAAGCGAGTTGGCCTCCATTCACGCCGACTCACGCGTAAGACTCGAACCCTAGTCCATCGCGTCATTGATTGGCACCCCGTATGTGTTTAGATATGGGCCATGGGCAAGATGAATCTGACAGATACCGAACGTAAGCAACTACTTTTAGCGGCGCGCAGTCGAACGGTGCGCGCGGCGGACGTGCGACGCGCAAAGTTGATCTTGATGCTCGAGGACGGTGAATCGCGCGACGCAATCATGAGCGCGCTAGGCTGCGACTCGCGTTTCATCGCACGTTGGTCAGGAGGCTTCCTCAACGAGCGACTGGCCGGCATGTACGCTCGCCATCCCGGGCGCGCTCCTGAGCAGCCGCCTGCCAAGTTGGAAGCGCGTGTACTTAACCGCACCCTCAAGCACAAACCATCTGACGGTTCGACACACTCGAGCAGCTACAAGCTCGCAGCAGAGCTGGGCGATGTGTCGGTCTCAGCCGTGCAGCGCATCTGGCGTAAGCACGGCATCAAGCCGCAGCGCTTGGAGCGGCACATGGTCTCTAACGATCCGGACTTCGAGACCAAGGCAGCCGACGTGATCGGGCTTTATTTGAACCCGCCGGCGCACGCGGTGGTGTTCTGCGTAGATGAGAAAACCGCGATCCAGGCACTTGAGCGCCGCGACCGGATGCTGCCGTTGTCGCCGGGGCGTGCCGAAAGCCACGGCTTCGAGTACAAACGCAACGGTACCCTCAGTCTGTTCGCGGCATTTAATACTGCTACCGGCGAGGTGGTGGGCACGACCGCGCCACACCAGCGAACAGTTTGTGTCCTTCCTGACTGATGTCTTCGCCAGCCAGCCCAAACGTAGGGAAATCCACGTCATTTGCGATAACGTGAGCAGCCACAAGACGCAGCGGGTGGCCGACTTTCTTACCGCGACTCGCAACGTGCGCTTGCACTTCACGCCGACTTACTCCTCGGGGCTCAACCAGGTCGAAAATTGGTTCTCACGCATTCAGCGTGATGTGATCGCTCGCGGCGTCTTCACGTCGGTGAAGGATCTGGATCGCAAACTGATGCGTTTTATCCGCGAGCACAACCAAAACCAAAACCCGAAACCAATCAAGTGGAAATATGGCGATCCTTCCCGTCGAATTCACCCGGTGCCAAGTCAATTACGCAATGGACTAGCTTCGCCGGCTTTGGCCGCTTGGCAAACCATTCCGCCTTCCACTGCGCGACCGAAGCACGATACTCGAGGTACCCACCACGTGTCGCCGCGTTGCGAATAAGCGGGGGTGCGGCGGAATTCTTGGACTGGTTTATGCTCTGAGTCCTAGGCTCTCACGATATTCGATGGGGCTGAGTGAACCTAGGGAGATTTTGATCCGTTTCTCGTTGTACCAGTGGATGTACAAGTCCACTACTGCTATGAATTCTGCAATGGTCGTTGTTTTCCAGTCTCGCGGATAAAACAACTCTGTTTTAAGGCGACCGAAGAAGCCTTCGCAGGCTGCATTATCAGGCGAGCGCGCTTTACGCGACATTGACCGCATGAGTTGCGCATCACGAATTCTTGAGAGCCAGCCAGGCCAACGATAGTGGCAACCACGGTCCGAATGGACAATAGGTCGTTCTTCGCTGTTAGCAACCGTCTCCACAGCAGCATCCAACATCGTGTTGACAAGATCGGCGTCCGGACTCGTGCCAATCGACCAGCTAATCACCAGCCCGTCGAAGCAGTCGATCATAGGTGAGAGATACACCTTCCCAGCTGGGATGTGGAATTCCGTGATTTCTGTTAGCCACTTCTCATTCGGAGCCGTCGCTTGGAAATTGCGATTGATAAGGTTCTCCGGTGCAGGGCTTATTTCACCTAGATACGAAGCATAACGCCGCCGCCTCGCGCAGGCGACTACACGGCATTCCTGCCTCATCAACCGCCGGACCACTTTTTCCGAGATAAGAATTTGCTGTCTAGCCAGCGCTGCTCGCATTCGACGATAGCCATAACAATTGTGATTAAGCTTAAAGAGGTCTGCAACGGCAACTCGCACATCCGCAAACTTGTCTGAAACGCGTAGGCGTGCTCGATGATAAAAGTAAGAGTACGGGCAAGGCCCAGTTCACTCAAGAGCTCTGGCAGTGCATAGGTCTGTTTCAAGGCATCAATCAGCAACGTCTTTTCCCGATTCGTCAGGAGGTGCGGATCGACGCCCACGCCTTTTTTTAACAGTTCATTCGCCTTCTTCAAGATGTCGTGTTCGAGCTGCAATTTCCTGATGTCGCGTCGAAGGGATTCAACTTCCTTCTCCAAATCTGCTCGTTCGGACGGTAGCGGTGGATCGTTACGCTGCTTCATAGTTGCGATAACCTCAAGACCGAGTAGCCGTTTTTGCCAGTTATACAGCGTCGTTCGACTCACGCCAATCCTTTGAGCGACTGCCTGGGCACTTTCTTGCCGGCTGCAAAGATCAACCACCGCGTGTTGTTTGAATTCGTAGGCATGCCGAACGCCGGTGGCCTTGCCCGTCAGGCGCTTCTTCCTCGCAGGGTTAAGCTCGTCGAGCCAGCCTGCAAGCGTCACGGCGCCTGGATATCCCAACGCGGTAACAGTCGCGGACAAGAATTGACCTTGGCTCAGATAGTAATCCGTGGCAGCTTTCTTTTGTTTGACCGAATATTTTGGCTTTGAGCAAATACGGTCCCTCGGCAAGTCCAGGTATTGCTCGTAGGCGTGATGCCAACGCTCGAGAGTGCCGGTTGCGCTGGGATAGCCTAACTGACGAACGGTCGCTGCAAGGCTCTTTCCCAGTTTTATGTAGAGCCGAACCGCTCGAATGCGGTCTTCATACGAGTACATGGACTACCTCCAAATAGTCCAAGAATTCCGCCGCACCCCCCAGCTTCGTGTGAAAAGCCTGTCCATCTTGCCGCGAAATCCTTGTCCAGCTTGGTGTGAAATACGCGCTCGTGCTGACCAAAGCTGCGAGTCGTGACGCTCAGACGCGTGCCGATAATATGTCGACGGGGCGATCGGCAGCATCCGGCAAAACGACTCGACCCCGTAGAGCGCACGATGATCGTCGAATTGCGCAGAACCTCGTTGGCCGTGCGCAATTCCCGATTCTCACGCTCCAGTTCCTTGAGCCGCGCCAGGTCCGTCGTTGTTGAGCCCGCCCGCTGCGGGGGATCCCGCTTGGCTTTAATTACCCAGTTGCGCAGCGTCTCGCGCGACATGCCCATCTTCGAGGCAATCGACCACATCGACGCGCCCTGCGTGTTGTATTCATGCTGGTGCTCCATCACCATCCGGACCGCGCGTTCCCGAACCTCGGCGGAGTATCTCACCCATGCTGGCTTCTTTACTTTGCTTGCGTTTTCCACTTTTCAAATCTTCCGTAACAGCCAAGATCGAAAGTCGCCTACATTTCTGGAGCGCGTCAGTCAGTGGAAGAGTGGAAGTACTTTGTATCGTACAGTGGATAAGGCCGGTAATAAGGTCAATTCCCTGTTGCGGGCGCATCGTGATAAGGCTGCTGCGCGCAGCCACTTTGAAAGGCCATCGATCGCAACGGTGCGCCTAAGACCGTGACCATGGATAAAAGCGAGGCCAATCTGCCTGCCCTCCAGGCCATCAACGTTGAGCGTGAAACGCCCCGTAGGGTCCGACAGGTCAAGTACCCGAATAGCATTGTCGAGCAGGTCACCGGGCAATCAACTGCCGAAGCAGGCCAATGATAGGTTTCAAGGATTTCCGATGTGCCCCGTATTATCCTCTCGAGTATTGAGGCAATGCATATGATCAGGACAGGCCGGATGGCGGACGACGACGGTGCCACGCGAACAGCTGCGGCTCATTCCTATTCCCTGATGGCGTAAGGAGTCCTTGACATAGAAGAAAAATTAGTTTTAACGATATTACCGCGACACAACCGTTTGGCGTGCCCCGGGCTTAGAGTGTGATCGCTATATGATCGTTTGGAAATGTTCAGGTGAGCGGCAGGTCGACGTATTTCTTGAAGCCCAGGTGCGTTTCCAGACGCGAATACCACCGTTCGAGATTTGGCATCGACGGGCGCTCGATTCCTTCGAGACCGAACCAACGCTTCGCGTATGTGCCAAACTCTATATCGGCCAGCGTGAAGTTGTCGTTCTCAAGGAAGGAGCGGCCTTGCAGGTGCGCGTTGAGCATCCCCCACCGCGCCGTGACGGACTTCACATCGGTGCCTAGCGCGATGAGATCGCGTTGCGCCTCAGGTGTGCGGATGAGGCTCAAGAACACCGGGCGTTCGGCAGGCTGCAAGGTTGAAAGCGACCAGTCGAGCCAGCGGTCGATGCTCGCGCGAATCTTCGGCTCGGCCGGATAGAGTGGGCTCGACGGCCCATATTGCAGCGCCAGATATCGAAGGATGGAACTTGATTCCCACAGAACGAAGTCCCCGTCAACGAGCGTTGGAATGCGGCCTGTCGGGTTCATCGCTAGATAGTCGGGTTCGTGATTGCGGCCGAACTGCATACCCGCGTCGATTCGCTCGAACGGCAGTCCCAGTTCGTCGCAGCCCCACAATACCTTTTGGACGTTGACCGAATTGGCGCGTCCCCAGATCGTGATCATTCGACAAATGCTCCATGTTTAATGTATTTTCCGCCTTTCGCACGTCACGCGTTTCTGCCACGCGGGGGTTACGGTGCCGCTGACCTTCCGATCTTACTACACCGGTCAAGTGAGCTTCTCGCTGTTTTTTGTGTTCCAAGGGTCTAACATTATGTCGCCGGATTTTTCTCCCGCTGAGCGCTATCGAGTCTTGCATGAACTGAGGTGACAAAATTTGGTCGAGCGTGGAGTGACGACAACTCAAGTTATAAAATACTTCGAGGTATTCAAATAGGTCTGCTATCGCCTCGACATGCGTGGCGGACCGTCTTTCGTGAACACGTTCGTTTTTTAGGCTGTCGAAAAAAGCTTTACATCGGTGCGTTGACGCTCCTATGTCAAGCAGAGCCCGTCGAATCGTATGCATCCGGCGATCTCATCTGGTTTCCATTCTTTGGCGTAAGAGCATACGTTTCCACGATCAGGCGAATTGCACCCGCCCTTAGAACCGGCTCTCGGGCAAAAACTGCTGTAACGATTGTCTATTGAACTGAAGACGAGCGAGCGACTCAGCACATGCAGACGTCCGGCTCGTATTTATAATGCAGCCGCAAGGACACGATCACGCAAACGCGGAACAACAAAGTCGACGAATGCACGCAATTTCAACGGTAGCCGATTCTGCTTGTCGTACACCAGATGAACCGGGCGCTTGGGCGGTTCGAAATCGTTCAGGACCGTTACGAGCTGTTGACGACGCACAAGTTCGACGACTTGATAGGACATCGTGCGGATCAAGCCTGAGCCAGAGAGACCCGCGTCAATGGCGGCATCAATCGTATTGACGCTCAACCGCGAGCGAATCGGCACTCTAAATTCTTCGCCTCCAGACCAGAAGCTCCATTGACTCTTCACCGATACACTGTCAAATGAGATCGCGTCATGGCGTACAAGGTCGTGCGGCGTCGAAGGTACATCTCGCGTTGCAAGATAGGTCGGGCTTGCACACACGACGCGTCGAATCGAACCTAGGCCGACAGCAACCAAGTTACTGTCCGGAAGCTCGCCAACGCGGAGCGCGACATCTACCTGGTCGTCAAGAAAATGTGTCACCCTATCGGTGAGCTCTAGACCTATCGAAACATCGGGAAAAGCAGAAAGAAAGTTCGACACCACAGGTAGCACATGCAGCCGGCCGAACATAATGGGTGCAGTGACGACAAGGTCTCCCTTCGGTTCTGTGTATTCACCAGCAACGGCACGTTCTGCCTCCACCACCCGCTCGAGGATGGCTTTTGCGGCGGTTACATAAGTACGGCCGGCCGGTGTCAACTCGAGCCCTTTTGTTGATCGGATGAAGACGGTCGCCTTGAGGTGACTTTCTAAGTCAGCTATTTTCCGACTGACCGTGGCAAGCGGCAATTTTAGCTGTCGACTTGCTTTCGATAAGCTGCCGCCTTCCACCGCAGCCAGCAGCACTGCCATTGCATCGAGTCGGTCCAAGGATATTCCACCAAATGAGAGGTCGATTCTCGATTTTACCGTCTGCCCGTCGTTTACGAAATTGCAGAGAATGCTTTCAACGCGTCAACGGCGGGTGGTCCGCCCGAACGCTTCTATAAACGACAGGGGCCCATCATGACCGTTCGAACATATCATCGCACCGCCGAAGTCAATGGCAGAAAGGTCTTCTACCGAGAGGCCGGCGCTCGCAAGCTGCCGACAATTCTTTTGCTTCATGGTTTGCCAAGTAGCAGCCAGATGTTCCGTGACCTGATTCCGTCGCTGGCCGACTGCTTTCATTTGATCGCCCCGGACTATATCGGCTTTGGCCATTCCGACGCGCCATCGCGTGACGAATTCGCCTATACGTTCGACAATCTCGCCGCGCACGTTTTGGGCTTGGTCGATGTGCTCGGTCTCGACTCGTACATTCTCTACATGCAGGACTATGGTGGACCGGTGGGGTTCCGCCTGTTCAGCCAGCGCCCAGATTGCGTGAAAGGGTTCATCATCCAAAATACGAACGCCTATATTGAAGGCGTGGGCGATGCTCCGAAAAGCGTGCTGTTGCCGTTGTGGGAGAACCGCACGCCGGAAACGGAGAAGCCGGCTCGCGACTTTGTAGGTCTCGAAGGCACCAAGTACCACTGGCTCGTTGGCGCAAAGGATCCGGAAGCGATTAATCCGATAATTGGGTGTTCGACCAAGCGCTACTCGACCGGCCGCGGGTGCAAGATTATCAAGTCGATTTGCTCGAGAACTACAAATCGAATATCGCCTTGTATCCGCATTGGCAAGCGGCATTTCGGCAGCACAAGCCCAAGACACTGATAGTGTGGGGCAAGAACGATCCGTTCTTCATCCCACCTGGTGCCCGCGCGTACCTGAACGACTTGCCCGATGCAAAACTGGTGTGGCTCGACGCTGGCCACTTCGTGCTAGACGAAAATGCCCCCAGGTCGCCGCAGAAATTAAAACCGCATTTGGTGCTCCCTGTGCTGCTGCTGATAAATGTCCTTCATATCCATTCCGGTGTGATTAGACCGGACGTCGAGATGGTCGATAGAATTTGCATGAAAGAGAAAGCTGAAGTGAAAAGATGTTTTTCGGTGGCATTACGGAAGCGTTCTCCTCAAGGCACAACCTTCTAAGGTGACGATCAATAAAATGATTTCGTCCGTGGCATCATTGGATGCAGGAAGTAGCCAAGCTCTGGACTTTATCGTGCCCTACTGACCTGCCCTCCATGCGCGCTAGTTGCGTCTTCAAATCGCAAGTCGCAACTAGTTGTTACTAACACTACGACCTAAAGGAGTGAAGATGTTCAAATTGTGTTTCATTTCGGCCATGGCTACTAGCCTTGGCATATTGATGGCAAATCCAGCTGATGCGGCGACGGCCGTGCGCCCTCTCGCCGACGCCGAGCCAATCTACTACCGCACCGTCAAGGTCGACGGCGTGTCAATTTTCTATCGGGAAGCTGGACGTCCTGATGCACCTACAATCTTGCTGCTGCACGGGTTTCCATCTTCGTCGCGGATGTATGAGCCGCTATTTACCCGTTTGTCTGGCCACTATCACTTGGTGGCTCCTGACTATCCCGGATTCGGCAACAGCGATGCTCCCAACGTCAAAGATTTTTCGTACACTTTCGATCATCTCTCGGAAGTTGTGCAACATTTCACTGAAACACTTGGGCTTCAACACTATGTTTTGTTTGTTCAAGATTACGGCGGACCAGTGGGAATGCGCCTCGCCGTGAATCACCCGGAAAGGGTGGATGCCATCATAGTTCAAAATGCGGTTTCCCACGAAGACGGACTGGGCCCCCTTTGGGACTCGCGACGGAAGTTTTGGAAAGACCGTGCTGCGAACGAAGCCACACTCCGTGAGAACTTCCTATCACTGGCCTCCACGCGACAGCGCCACATCGGCTCAAATCCTCGTCCCGATACGATTAACCCCGATCTTTGGACGGATGAATTTGCATTCCTCAGTCGTCCGGGAGAAGCTGACATCCAGACTGACCTCTTCTACTCGTATCAGACGAACGTAGCGAGCTACCCATTATGGCAAGCGTGGCTGCAGCAGCACCAGCCACCAACGCTCGTGGTCTGGGGCAAATACGATCCGTCCTTTTTGGTCGCCGAAGCCGCGGCGTACAAAAGGGACCTGCCCAACGCGGAGGTTCATGTTCTCGATGCCGGACACTTTGCAATTTATGAGAAGCCAGACGAGATCGCTTCGCTTATAAGTAGCTTCCTTGGGCGAACAACGAGCGATCGAGCGAAAGAGCACTAACTCGAGCGGTGATGGTTTGCATTGAATTCTGAGGGGGCGGCAAAAATCTATGCGACGAATGACTATCAAAGCGGTGCAGGCATGGCTTGCGCTGCATGAGACTTCCCCCACGCAACGCGCCTATCGCAGGGAAGCGGAGCGCCTGATCTTGTGGCAGTTATCGAGCGCAACAGGGCCTTGTCGTAGCTGACCACCGACGATGCGATCGCATACCGTAGTTTTTTGCGACGACTAACGCCTCGTGACAAATGGTTGGTCGGTTACGACCTCGCGATTCAGCGGAGTGGCGCCCGAATGTAGGCGGTCTATCGTGCGTTCGAGCGCGTATGCGTTGTCGGTGCTCGGTGCCCTGTTTCGCTGGCTCATCGAAGGCCAAGCCGGTCTCCCCAAAAAGAGCGCGATCTTCGCGGGCTGGGTCGGATAAAACTAAAAACGGCTATTTCAAAAGTGGAGTGGGTAATGCGGCTTACGAGGCATGTGGGTTGAAGGCTGAGAAGTCGAGCTTGCCGGCGATGAGGAACAGCACGGTTCGCATGGTTTTGAAGCTGGCGTACCCGCGCGCCTTGCGCTTGGCAGCTTGAAATAGGCCGTTGATGGCTTCGATGAAGCCGTTGGTCTGGCGCGTCTGGGCCCAGGCGACGATGCCGTCGAAATGGCGCAGGATCATGCGTGCGACGTCCTTCATCGGCTCAACCTTGGAACGCATGACACCGGTGCACCACCGGCGCAACATCTTGGAGACGACGTGGATCTGCTTGCGATCGAGAATCTCCCGCAACTGCTCGCGGTACATCCAGGCACGGGCGGTGCAGTTGGTGGTGTACTGGCTGATCAGTGCCTCGAGATCGGTCAGTTGCGCGAGGTTCAGCTTGTCCGCATCCTTGAGCAACGACCAGCGCATGCCCTTCAATGCCGGATCGTTCTTCTGCTGCTCGCGGCGCACACCGTCGAGGGCTTTGGACGCGTGCGCAATCACATGAAACTTGTCGAACGTTACGCGCGCATCGGGCAGATGCTCGTCCACGCCCTTGATGAAGGCGGGCGACATGTCGATGCTGACCGATTTGATCTGCGCAGGCGTGGCGTTGTGTTCCTCGAGGTGATTGGCAAAGCGTTCGACAACGCCGGCATCCTTGCCTGGCGTGACGAAGACTACGCGCCTGGCGTCCATGTCGGCGACCAGCGAGACATAGTCGTGGCCCCGTCGGCACGAGGTTTCGTCAATGGCCACCGCGGTGAGCTCGGACAAATCAGTCGCGGCCACCGCGAGGTTCACGTAACGATCACAGATGGCCTTCACGCGATACCACGACAGGTTCACCAGACGGGCCACCGCCGCAAATGTCATCTCCCGGCACAGCGTCAGCACGAGCGCTTCAAACAGCAGCGTAAAGCCATCCAGTTTGCCCATCCATTCGGGTTCCACGAGCCGCACCGAGCCGTCCGGCAGGCGCACACGCGGCACGCGCACCTCCAGATAACAGTCGAACTGGAAAAAGTTGAGGTGCCGCAGCCGTTTGATGACCGTGTCGTGCACCGGGTGTTCGCCCGGCACCCCGGGGTAGGCAAACCGGCTGCCCGCGACAAAGTCCACGGCAATCGTCAGTTCCGTGCCGAAATCGACACCTTGCACATACCACGGTGCCTTAATTCCCAAGGCGGCTTCAAAGAGTCGGGTTTGGTTCGTCATCGTTCGCTTGGTCTTGCAGGGCTGATTGCCGCATTCTGCCGCAACCAGCCCCGCTTCAGCTTGGTGACCCCACGCGCGTCTAGTATTCGCTTCGCCGGGCTTGCGCCCGCACTTGACCCAGCAGTCCACCCACTCGAGATTCAAAAGAGGCCCAAAAACGTACCTTTACACTTGTTGAAGTCTTTTGATTAGCGCTAGCCATGTTCACAGGCATGCTAGTGTTGCCGCGCTCCGACTCAGGTAACTTGAGGAATCGCTTTACATGATCGGCATTGAGATCGCCTAGAGCCAGGGTTTGGATGGGCCGCCCGCTCTCGCGAGAGATGAACCTCAGCAGCAGAACGACGGCGTCCGGGTAGCTCCTTATCGTGTTCACGCTGACGCCCCGCAATGTAGGGAGAAAATCCCGGAAGAAGCGCAGCAGACATCGGCCGAGCTTTGTTGGTTTGCGCGGCTTCATGGCTTTCTCCCAGCGAGAACGTAGCTCAAATGCTTCTCAAAGCGATCACTTGCGAGCGCTGCGATCGTCGGAACGAATGGAAGGTAGTATGCAGTCGATACGATCGAAACATGCCCCATGTACACGGCCAGTGGCGGCAGATTCGACTGAAGGTCCGCGCCTTCCCTTACCACCGGATTAAAGCCTGAACTGCAAAGCTATGCCTCAGATCATGAATTCGCCCTTCAGATCTAGCAAGAGCTCACACCAGGCGTCCTTCGACTCGCGGAAACCATCGCCGATCGCCACGCGTTCTTTCGTTCCGTCCGGCTTCACGCCGATGATGACCAACAAGCACTGGCCGTCCGAATCGTCGCTGCGCAGCCCCGTGTGGATGCCATCGGCCCACCAATAGACCCAGCGCGCGTTTGACAGATCACGCTGATTCCACAGAGCGTGCTCGTCGGCCCACTGAGCTTTCAGACGGCTGACCACGTCGGGCGAAAGACCTTTGGCCTCTTCGCCCAGCAGCACGCTCAGCGCCTCGCCCATGTCGCCGGTTGAGACGCCACGTAGATACAGCCAAGGTAATGCCGCTGACACGCGGCGTGACTTCCGAATGTAGGGCGGCACGATGTTCGAATTGAACTTCACGCCCGAGCCCGAGCGATCGCGAACCTTCGGCACCTTCACGGTGACCGGGCCGATCGCCGTGACAACCTCGCGCTCAGGCAGGTAGCATTGCGAATCACAGTTCGCCTTCCATCAAGGGTCTTCACGTTGTCGTATCTTTCTAGCAATGCCGCCAATTCTGCCTCGATTGCTTGCTGGACGATCTGCCGCGTGCCCTGTTGAATCAAATCGTCAAGTCCGCTGGGCCGTGCTTCCGATTTACCCAAGGTTGTTTCTTCTGTAACCTTCTTCATTGGTGGTGGATCTCGGTTTGGCTGGTTGTTACTCTAGACAAGCAACATTCTCAGCTAAACCGCCGCCGCCTTCAAATCCCTGCCTCACCCGAACACCACTTTCGACCATAACTCTCGAATTCGCCAACGTCACCCAAGACTCGTCCTACGTTTTCTGAGGCATGCGCGTCTCTACCATCTTTCCGGCTTCGGTGCCACAAGTTGACAAAGCCCCCACAAGGCTTGCCAAGCGAGTGGCCGCAGAGAGAACGATTTCATCGTGCCACCGGGCACCAATCAAGGTTACACCCACTGGCAGGCCATTCGGCCCGTAACCTGTTGGCACGTGAACACACGGATATCCCAGCATAGTCCATATCCGACCGAATATGGGATCGCCGGTTGCATCCAGTCCAGCAGGCGCCTCGCCAGTTGCACTCGGCGATATCAAAATGTCGTACTCGTCAAAGAGTGAATCGATGAGTTTTCGACCTTTTTCGGCGAGCTGCTGGGCCTTCGCATATCCTGCTCCGCCCAACTTCGCACCGCTCTCCAAAATCTGCCGAAACGGAGCACTCAAACCGGACGGTTGTGTCCTGCATTCAGGAACGTACGAGGCTGCAGCCTCGTACGTCATGATCTGCACGTGAGCGGTTGCCAGATCTCCACACCCGGCCGGGAGGCAGACTTCGCTCGCCGCCAAACCCACCGATGCCAGCAGGTGACTCGACGAATTTATGGCGTCGCGGCTTGCCGGTTCGGTCAAATGCCAATGAGGGGTCTGACAGATAGCAAACCGGAATGCATGATCGGCATCAACATTAAACGTTTGGTTCGATAGGAGGCCAACAATGTAGGCTGCATCGTCGACGGTCCTGCTGATGACGCCGGCTGTGTCCAAGCTCTGTGATAGAGCCTTGGCGCCGCTTAGCGACAAGGTCCCGAACGTCGGCTTGTATCCAACGACGCCGCAGTAAGCGGCTGGACGAATCACTGAACCTGCCGTCTGCGTACCAAAGGCGACCGGAACCATACCGGCCGCGACAGCCGCCGCCGATCCACTGGACGACCCGCCAGGCGTATGCGGATGATCTATATCTGGGGATCTCGGGTTTCTCGTATCGCCCGGCTTGAACGTGGCGAATTCCGTGGTTACGGTCTTGCCCATGACTATTGCGCCAAGCGTGCGCGCCTTGGCTACAAGGGCTGCGTCGACGGATGGTCTGTGGTGTGCATAGATCGGCGAACCGTAGCAGGTCGGCATATCGAACGTATCGAACAAATCTTTCACACCGATAGGAATGCCGGCTAGCTGCGCCGGTGTGCCAAAACGAGAGTCGAGTATGCGTGCCTGTGTGATCGCAGCATCTGCGTCGAAGAACTTCCAGGCCCTGATCTGACTCTCGCGCTGCTCGATCACTTGCACGTATGCTCGAACGACGTCCTCAGCGGAAAGCTCTCGAGAACCGACCCGCTTGGCAATCTCTCGAAGTCCCAAATCCGTGATTTCATTCATACAAATCATACCTTCCAGTATTGATAGCTCTACGCATTGGTTTAATGGACTTCCTTGACTGCCGCATCAATGAAGCGATGGTCGATCAACGCGTCGTACACGGGCTGTTGCTTCAAGTTGCCTAGGTCGATCTGCGTCTGCATCGCAGATCTTAGTGAGTCATGGGATATTGCGACTGATTTAGAGAATACGCCGTCTGCGAGCATCCGGGAGATCGCCGCATCAACGATCTCCGGACTGATCGTCGGAAACTCCTTCCTCGCCAAGAGCTTGACTTCCTGGGGACTGGCCGCCATGTAAAGAAACGCCTTTTGCATTCCTGCGACAAACCGGCGACCAACCTCTGGATCGACATTCTTCCTAGCCGTCACAGCTGCAAACAGGTATTCCTTGTTAAGTTTAGCGAAGCTGACCACAACTTTCTGGCCACCCGCGACCACCTGCTCTAACCCTGGCTCATAAAAGACTCCCACTTTCACCTGGGCCGCCAGCATCGGCCCGATTTCGGACCCGATAGGGACTTGGAGCATATGCACATCGGACGGTTGCATGCCGTTTTCGCGAAGCATCTTGATGAAGAGAGACGTGCTGGTCGTAGGCATCATTCCCGTAACGACGCGTTGGTCTTTGAGACTTTTTGGGCCGTCGTACTCGAAGTCGGCTGACGTGGCCACCCAGGCACCCGCGCCGTTGGCGAGGTTAGAGACTACTTCCACCGCCGCACCTTTCTCGGCAGCGACTGCGGCCCACTCTGGGCCGACAATGGCAAAGTCCGCACTGCCCGAGATGACCGCTGACAAGGCGTTGCTTGGCGTACCTGTCATCAGTTTCGTCACACTTAGGCCCTGTTCCGTGAAAAAACCCTTATTGATTGCGACATAAAGCGGTAAGTAATGGAGCGCTTGAAAGGCTTCAGAAACAACCACTTTCTTTTCTTCGGCTATAGCCGGCTCTAGAAGACTCGCCAGGCACATGGCTACCACGAACTTCCGGATCGTCGACCGTGTGCGCAGTCTAAAAGTCGCAGGTTTCATTGTCTTGAATCTCCCGACTCCAGGTTGTTAAAAGCATCAGTCTAGAATTTTAGACGCGGACTGTTCCGCGATTTCGCGATTGACGCCAAGGTAGCAATCGACGTTCGATCGCATCAATGATGAAATACATGAGAAAACCTACAATCATTAATACAAACAAGCCTGCCCATACGCTACTTAAATCGTAAAGACTCGATGCCGCGTAGATCATGTGGCCAATCCCTTTCTCTGAAGAGATAAATTCGCCGACCACCGCACCCACTAAACCAAAGCCGATGTTGATTCGAAACGTAGACAGAATATATGGCAAGGTCGATGGAACAACGACCTTAAAAAAGATATCGCGCTTCCTCGCGCCAAGGGTTATCAGTAATGCCTGTAGTTCCACATCCGCGTCTTTTGCTGCTTCATATGCGGATATCAGGGCAACAATCGCGGTCAACGAAACGGCCAGCACTATCTTCGACGTTAGACCCGTACCAAACCACAAGATCACAATAGGCGCAAAAGCGACCTTCGGTACGCTGTTGACCGCGACAATGAATGGTTCGACGACACGAGCGACGAATGACGAATACCAGAGCGAAAGTCCGACGATCGAGCCTATTGCAGTGCCGATTACGAAGCCGACTGTTGCCTCGAAAACCGTATAGCCTGTATCTACGAACAAGTCGCCCGATGAGATGGACCGCTCAAATGCGTGGTAAATACTAACGGGTGACCCCACAAGGAAAACTGAGACCCAACCCAGCTGAACCGCTGCCTGCCAAAGGGCAAAGAACACCGCTACTGCGAGAATCTGCAAACAAGGGACGGCGAATCTGGTCCCAAGCGACCCAGCAAATTTTTCAAAAGAGCTATTTTTTTTCTTTACGGCCGTAGCCGCGTCTACGAGATGTGTTCCGCTCGCTTGGTTCATTTCGCCGTTCCCTCTGTCTGGATATCTAGCTCGCGGCAGAGCATGTGAAAATAACCCGAAAAATTCGGGTCGCTCCTGGCGCCTATGGGTGACCTGTCGCCCAAATCGATGTCGTGTGTAACTTTCACTTGCGAAGGGCGTCCCGCAAGAACCACTACGCGCTTGGACAATGCAACTGCTTCATCGATATCGTGCGTCACCAATACCACGGTCTTGTTGAAAGTCTCCACAGCCTCAAGAAGCACGCCTTCCAAATACAGCCGCGTTTGATAATCTAGTGCGGAAAATGGCTCATCGAGCAGAATAATGTCTGGATCGTTTATCAGCGTTCGAATTAGTGCTACACGCTGGCGCATACCTCCGGAAAGTGTGCGCGGATATGCGTTTTCGAAGCCCGCCAATCCATATGTGTTGAGGTATTCCATGGCTGTATCACGAGCTTCCGCGATCGGCATCTTCGAGAGTTCGGGACCCAGCAGCACATTTTCGAGCACGGTGCGCCATGGAAACAGCAGGTCTCGTTGCATCATGTATCCGACCTTGCCGCGAAGACCATTGACGGCCTTTCCCCGATATTCAAGTTCGCCCGAGTCTGGTTCCAGCAGACCCGCAATGATGTTAAACACTGTCGTCTTCCCGCACCCAGACGGCCCGATTATGCTGACAAAGTCCTTCTCGTAGATATCAAAGGACAATCCACCGATAACATCGACCCTTCCGTGTTTTCCGTCAAAAGACTTTCGGATATTCCGCAGCGAAAGCTGAGCCGTCATAGAAAAACCCTTTGTTTCGTAAAGAACGTGAAAACTCAATGTCATTCAGTAGACGCGACTTTTGATGCTTGCGCGCCTCACGCCGATCAGAGAGGCTTAAAAAGTCACCAGAACAATAGTATTGAATTGGTGGACCATTCTGAAGCTCCAGTTTTATTTAATCAACTGGTCCAGAGAATTAAAGGTGCTAGCTTTTTTGCTGAGGTCTGGCGACCGCCTTTCGCTGGTAATTACGGCATGCGGTTTCGCCCTCATCTCACGGCGGCCTCAAAACCGAAGTGCAACACCTGACTCATATAAGGTGTGGCAATGCCCGAAAAAACTTCATATCGACAACTTCAGCCTGAAGAGCGTTTGACCATTGCAAGCTTGCATCTGCAGGGTATGAGTATGCGAACCATAGCCCGCATACTTGGGCGCTCAGCGGGAACTATCGGCCGTGAACTCATGCGAAACTCCTCGCCTGTTGGCTATGCGTCGTTGCCTGCTGCAGCACTTTGCACTGCACGCCGCCACATAGCCCGCCGTCCGTCAAAGCTTGGCCCACAAAGCGTTTGCTGGCGCATTGTTCTCACCTTGCTCGAGTGGAAATGGTCGCCCCAGCAGATATCGGGCACACTGAAGCGCATGGTGCGATGTGATGTCGCGTAAAGGATTGTTTCATCTGGCGTTGTTAGCCAGAGAGGAAACCGGCTGTTCCGTCAGCCGTAACCTACCGGTGCATGCGGGATTGGTAACGATCCGGTGTGAAGCCACTGGGACAACGTAACCCGCTCATTGAGCGACGGCGATCTCGCGAGAGTGCGTTGTTGTCTGCCAGCGCCACGGCGGATGGGGTGCAAGGTTGGGCAGTACGGTTAGCGAATGCGAACTGCTGATAAACGTCGTGATCAGTAGCAAGCCAAAGGCGCTGTCAGGCTTGAGCCAAAAGGCATACAGTCGGCTGTCCCTCTCATGCGTCGGGACACACGGACTGATATGACTTCCCGTGTCAAGAGAGATCGGTTTTCGGTTTTTCAGGGCGCTAAATTTCCTGAGGGCGACGTAGCAGTAAGAGGGCAGTTCAAAAAGGCTGCTCAGTTCGGCTCAAGATGTTCCAGCAGACGAGTGAGCAGGCTAGTTTGAGGAATGCTTCGTGAATGTCAGATCGGCGCTCGAAGCGAATGCGAAGACGCCGGAAACCATGGAGCCACGAATGAGTCCGTTCAACGACCCAACGAAACTTGCCGAGACCGCTGCCGTGTTCGGTGCGGCGCCTGGCGATGACCGGTCTGATTCCACGCTCGCGAAGTTGGCGGCGATGCGAGTCGGAGTCGTAGCCACGGTCGGCGTAGATGACCTTGGGTTTGCGAAGCGGTCGGCCGCGTGTGCCGCGAATCGGCGGGATAGCGTCGACCAGCGGCAGCAGTTGCGTGACATCATTGCGGTTCGCGCCGGTCACGATCACGCTGACAGGAACGCCGTTCGCGTCTACGAGGACGTGGTGTTTGGACCCTGGTCGTGCGCGATCGGTGGGGTTTGGCCCAGTTTTTGGCCCGCCCCAACGGCTCGCACGGACGATGAATCGACAGCCGCGTATGAGAAATCGAGCTGGCCAGATTCGCGCAGCTTGTCGAGCAGTAGCCCGTGCAGCTTGTCCCACACCCCGGCCTGCTGCCAGTCGTGCAACCGACGCCAACAAGTCGCTCCAGAGCCGAAGCCCAACCGGGTCGGCAGATGGTTCCATCGCATTCCTGTCTTCAGCACAAGCAGGATGCCATTGAGTGCTGCACGGTCCGAGACCGGCAACCTTCCAGGGTATCGTTGGCGTCGCGGTTTGGGCGGTGGAAGTAGCGGTTCGATCAGTGCCCACAATTCGTCATCGATGATAGGTGCCGGCATTCCTTGATCCGTTGTTCAGGTATCCAAGGTTAACCGTTTCGTGGAAAAGTAAACAGCCCTTCCGAGCTCTTTTTGAACTGGCCTTTAAGTCTCGACGGTGGATCACCCTGATATCCGCGGGTTGGTTACCGCATTACAGTGTTCCGCCCAATGAGCCTGCCGCTATCTGAAGCCGCAAATCGGATGACAACCGCTGCATAGCCGGAGCGCGGGTTACTCGTGTGCCGGGCTACGCCGCCTTCAGGAAACTTCTTCAGATTGCTGCTTTTCAGTGGCCGGCATGATGAAGCTGGTGTGTGGGCTGGGCACCGTCCGGTACAGCCTGGGACATTGACAGTCGGCCAATGTCCCAGATAAAACCTGCGAGTTCACGGGCCACGGCAACCACCGCGATGTTCGCATTCTTTCCGCGCTCTGCCAGTTTGCGATATCGCCGGCACAGCCGCAGCTGTGCGTCCCAGGCTCGATCGGTAATGGGCTTGGGGATACCTTCCTGTCGACGCTGGATATCTGTACTCACACGTGCAGGAAACCGGTAGCTCCAGGCGGCCTCGACGAGCAGTTTGCGGGCGTAACTGTTGCCGGTTTTCGTAATGCTTCCTTGACGACCCCGCTCTCCGGAAGAGTATTCCGAGGGGGTGACGCCCAGCCATGCCATCAGCTGGCGCGGATGCTCAAAGCGTGACAGGTCTCCGAGCTCCGAAAGCATTCCGATCGCAGTGGTGAACTGTATGCCACGCATGGCCTGAAGGCCCAGCACGGCCGGATAAAAGCGCCATTCGGGCACGGCCTCGCGCAGCGCCACCTCGAGACGCTCACATTGCGCGAGCCTGTCCTCGATCGTGCGACGGTGTTCGTCGAAGGCCAGTTGCTGCCAGTGACTTGGAAACGAGTATGAGCTGATCCATCGCCGGTGCGAGGGTCCCCAATTAGCGGTACCGGTATAACTGAGGTTCCCCCGGAATTTCGTCTTCCATGAGGTCGTGTGTAAACTCGACTAAAAGGAAGGAAAGCGATGTTGAAGATACCGAAGCAGGAATACACGACGGAGTTCAGGACGCTGGCGGTAAAGCGGGTGAAGGACGGGCAAAACATTCGTGACGTAGCGCGAGAATTGGGGATTTCACATCAGACGCTGCGTAATTGGGTGAAAGCGCATGACGCGGGAACGCTGAACGGTCCGGGGACCAAGGTCATCACGCCGGAGCAGATGGAATTGTCGCGTTTGCGTGCAGAGAACAAGCGGCTGACGATGGAGCTGGAGATCACAAAAAAAGCGGCGGCATACTTCGCGAGGGAACTGCTGTGAAGTATGCCGGGCTTGATTCGCAGCTCCACAGCTATCCGGTGTTGGCGCTGTGCGAAGTCTTGGAGGTGAGCTTCAGTGGCTACCGCAGTTGGAAGCGTGGCGGCATGCCGCAGCGCAAACGGCTGACTGATATTCAGTTGTTGGCCCTGATTCGGTCGGTCCATGCTGAGGTGAAAGGTGCCTACGGATCGCCCCGCATGACGATAGAAATTCGTGCGCGTGGATTTCCGGCGGGCAAAGAACGGGTTGAGCGGCTGATGCGGGAGAACAACATCCGTGCGCGCCATAAGCGTCGCTACAAGGTCACCACGGATTCGAAGCACAAGCTGCCGATCGCCCCCAATTTGCTCGACAGAAACTTCACGACAGATGCACCTAACCAGGTCTTCACTTCGGACATCACGTATATCTGGACCGACGAGGGCTGGCTGTATCTGGCGATCGTACTGGACCTGTTCAACCGTGAGGTTGTTGGCTGGTCGATCAAGGCGAACATGACCACCGACTTGGTGATCGACGCGCTGACAATGGCATGGTTCCGGCGCAAACCGGCCCCGGGCGCGCTGTACCATTCGGATCGTGGCAGCCAGTACGCTAGTCATGCCTTTCAGGCGAAACTTGCCGAGTACGGGATGACGTGTTCGATGAGTCGCAAAGGAAATTGTTGGGACAAGGCTTGCGCTTCACACTACACCTCCTTGAGGCGATCAGATACGATTTCGGGAACGCGGCGCCGGCAGGACAGCTTAATGCCCTGTGCTTTTCGGGGCGGATCGTTGCCGGGTGGCTCATACAAACACTCGTTCTTGTCGCTGTATGCGTGACCACGGATGAGCCCGCGACGGTTCCATATCTTCACGTGGTACGGCGTGATATGCAGCGCTTCGGCCATCTCCTGCAGCGTTAGGAGACCCGCTTCGCGCAACCGATCATAGCGTGGCTTCAGACAGTAGTTGCGCTGCACGCGTGCGACCATTTTTGCATTGAAGGGCCTACCCGTGCCCGACGGGACGCCACGTTCGTTCAGGATATTCGCGATCTGCAGGACAGTATGGTGATTGAGCAGCTCATCAATCTCCTCGATCACTGCGGCGGGTGTGACCCATTGCTGCCATGATTTTAGCGGCAAGGGCAGCTTGAGGGTCCGGTGAGCGCCGCCCTTGAAACGGATCTGTGCGGTAACGTGCTGGCCCCGGTTCAGGGTGACGTCTTCCAGAAGCAGCCTGATCATGCGTTTGCGTTCCCGGTCGGGCGTGGCGGGATCACGCCACAGCCGGGGGAAGTTGGACGCCAGCGAGACGATGATGGCGCGCTGCTCGTCCGTCAGAATACGCGCGTCCTGTTCACGGCGACGCTGATATTCCTCGTTAGCCTCAGTCAGTGCTCGCAGCTTATGGTTCCAGTCAGCCTCAAGTGAGTCGGCAACCAGGCGGTTCTCCGGATCGCAGCGCATGTAGCGGCGCTGCGCCAGATCAGCTTCATACTGGGCGCGCTCCACCTGCTTGTGACGCAGACAGTCGGCCTCTTCGATGCGGGACTGGAGTTCGTGCTGCACCGCCAGGCTTACCTCAATGGCAAGCGGATTGAGCGCCTCGACGAGCAGCTCGCCAATGGCCTCGTCGATGGCAGCCCCGTGGATGCGCTGGCAGACCGGTTCGGCCTGCTCAATGCCTTCGCGCTGGCAGATGTACTCGGGACACAGGCGGCCCTGGCGGCTGTGGTAACGAACCGTCATGCGGTTCCCGCATCGACCACAGACCACGACTCCCTGAAGAAGTGCTGGACCCTCACGCGGCGCGCTTCGGCGCCGGTCGGCTCCGATCGCCTGTGCGCTCTCATGCAAACGCTTCTGATTCTGCTCATACTCTTTGAGGTCGGTCGTCAATAGTGGAGAGCAATGGGTTAAGCCGCGAGTCGCGTTTTATAAAATCGCTGCACGAAAGCAGCAGGCGACAGATAGTCAAGACGGGCTTGCTTGCGTTGCCGGTTGTAGAAGATCTCGATGTATTCGGTGATGGCCTGCCGGGCCTCGGCGCGCGTCGTGAACCGGCGGTGATGCACGAGTTCGTTTTTGAGCGACCCCCAGAAGCTTTCCATCGGCGCATTGGAGTCCGCAGACAACTGCGCCCATGAGTGACGCTGGAAGCCGACGTTTTCAGGTAACTCATCCGTACCATCCCCTTCGTTTGCAAGAATTCGAACTGGTCCTTCACGCCCAGAACTGGCATGAGGACAGGGTTTGGTTTCACGACGCGAATGGCCGACTGCGGGCGCTGCCCGCCAGCTGGACGAGCGTCGTCGGCGAGGACCCATTCAACGTTATCGCTGCCGGGCGCGCCTTGTTTCGCGTGGAGGAGCTGCTTGAACTGGGGCGTTTGATCGCGACGCTGGAGCCATGAACAACACGAGCACGTGTAAAGCCAAATACGCCGCATATGTAAATTAAATTATGCCGGATAGCGCATTCATGGTGAGCTCGTAAGTCGAATTCGTCGTCCTTTATTGGCTTTATTCCCGGATATTTAACTTGCATCTTCATAAATATGGTACATAATTATATTTACACTGAGTTGACCGCCCTCCCCGGAGTTCGCGCATGGCGACAGACCGACGCAAAGAGGACAAGCACCGTGCGCTGCGGCAGCAGGCGAGCTTCAATCCGCGCCCCGATGCCGTGACGCATCCGCTGTTTCAGGACGAAGAGTTCTTCGATCCCCACGATCTGCTGCAGGTCAAGTACGAGATGCTGCGCGCGGTGCATGTGGACAGGCGCCCGATCAGCGAGGCAGCCAGGGCCTTCGGCTTCTCCCGGCCGTCGTTCTATCAAGCTCAGGCGGCCTTCGAGCAGGGTGGACTCGCCGGGTTGATTCCGCAGAAGACCGGGCCGCGCAGCGGCCACAAGTTGACGCCGGCGGTGATGGAGTTTCTGAATCGGGCGCGAGTTGCCGAGCCGACGGTGCGAGCGGAGCGACTGGCCAGCCTGGTGCACCAGAACTTCGGCGTCCAGGTTCATCCGCGCAGTATCGAACGACAGTTTCTGCGCCAAAAAAAACCGTAACGAAACCGTCCGTGCCCACTCCGGACCGTGCGTGCAATGACGGACTGATCTCGCGTTATGAGGATCTGAGGCAACAGGCACTTGGACTGCCGTGCGAGATTCCTCGTGGCCAGGGCCTTGTGCTGTTGATGCGCAGCGGCATGAGAGCGTGGATGCAGGCATGGGCCCAGTGCGCGACTACGGTTGTACGGCGGCCGCCGCCGGGTGAAGCAGAGATCATCCCCCTCACGCTGCATCAGGAGGCGGCGATGATTCTGGCTTCAATGCTTCTATACGGGCGTCAGGAGGCAACAGCATGAAGAGCGATCCTCACCAGAAAGTCCAGGCGAGCCACCTGAAGCGCAACGCCTATCTGTATATCCGGCAGTCCACATTGCGTCAGGTGTTCGAGAACACCGAGAGCACCAAGCGCCAATATGCGCTGCGCCAACGGGCGGTCGCCCTGGGTTGGTCCGAGGACCGCATTATTGTGATCGATAGCGACCTCGGCCAGTCCGGCGCGTCATCGGCAGACCGCGAGGGATTCCAGCGTCTGGTCGCCGAAGTTGGCGTGGGTCATGCCGGCATCGTGCTCGGCCTGGAGGTGTCGCGCCTGGCGCGCAACTCCGCCGACTGGCATCGGCTGCTCGAGATCTGCGCAATCACCGACACATTGATCCTTGACGAGGATGGCGTATACGATCCTGCTCACTTCAACGACCGGCTGTTATTGGGGCTCAAGGGCACCATGAGCGAGGCCGAATTGCACGTGCTGCGGGCGCGCCTTCAAGGAGGAATCCTAAGCAAGGCGAGGCGCGGTGAACTGCAGATGCGCCTGCCCGTCGGCTTCGTGTACAACGCCGCGGGCGCGGTCGTTCTCGATCCGGACCAGCAGGTCCAGCACTGCCTGAGGTGGCTGTTCGACACCTTCCGAGGTACGGGATCGGCGATGGCTACCGCGCGCGCCGCGCATCATCTCGAGCTGGCGTTTCCGCGACGGTGCTGCAAAGGTCCGCACAAGGGCGAATTGCTGTGGAGCAGCCTCGGACACAGCCAGGTAGTGCGCATTCTCCACAACCCAAGGTATGCCGGCGCATTCGTCTATGGCCGCACCCATTCACGCAAGACAGTCGATGGACGCACGCGTGTGGTTCGCGCCCCGCGGGACCAGTGGGATACGCTGATTCCGGGCGCCCATGCCGGTTATCTGTCCTGGGAAGAGTATGAGCAGAATCAGAAGCGTTTGCATGAGAGCGCACAGGCGATCGGAGCCGACCGGCGCCGAAGCGCGCCGCGTGAGGGTCCAGCACTTCTTCAGGGAGTCGTGGTCTGTGGTCGATGCGGGAACCGCATGACGGTTCGTTACCACAGCCGCCAGGGCCGCCTGTGTCCCGAGTACATCTGCCAGCGCGAAGGCATTGAGCAGGCCGAACCGGTCTGCCAGCGCATCCACGGGGCTGCCATCGACGAGGCCATTGGCGAGCTGCTCGTCGAGGCGCTCAATCCGCTTGCCATTGAGGTAAGCCTGGCGGTGCAGCACGAACTCCAGTCCCGCATCGAAGAGGCCGACTGTCTGCGTCACAAGCAGGTGGAGCGCGCCCAGTATGAAGCTGATCTGGCGCAGCGCCGCTACATGCGCTGCGATCCGGAGAACCGCCTGGTTGCCGACTCACTTGAGGCTGACTGGAACCATAAGCTGCGAGCACTGACTGAGGCTAACGAGGAATATCAGCGTCGCCGTGAACAGGACGCGCGTATTCTGACGGACGAGCAGCGCGCCATCATCGTCTCGCTGGCGTCCAACTTCCCCCGGCTGTGGCGTGATCCCGCCACGCCCGACCGGGAACGCAAACGCATGATCAGGCTGCTTCTGGAAGACGTCACCCTGAACCGGGGCCAGCACGTTACCGCACAGATCCGTTTCAAGGGCGGCGCTCACCGGACCCTCAAGCTGCCCTTGCCGCTAAAATCATGGCAGCAATGGGTCACACCCGCCGCAGTGATCGAGGAGATTGATGAGCTGCTCAATCACCATACTGTCCTGCAGATCGCGAATATCCTGAACGAACGTGGCGTCCCGTCGGGCACGGGTAGGCCCTTCAATGCAAAAATGGTCGCACGCGTGCAGCGCAACTACTGTCTGAAGCCACGCTATGATCGGTTGCGCGAAGCGGGTCTCCTAACGCTGCAGGAGATGGCCGAAGCGCTGCATATCACGCCGTACCACGTGAAGATATGGAACCGTCGCGGGCTCATCCGTGGTCACGCATACAGCGACAAGAACGAGTGTTTGTATGAGCCACCCGGCAACGATCCGCCCCGAAAAGCACAGGGCATTAAGCTGTCCTGCCGGCGCCGCGTTCCCGAAATCGTATCTGATCGCCTCAAGGAGGTGTAGTGTGAAGCGCAAGCCTTATCGTAGCAATCGCCTTTGCGACTCATGGACATCGTCATGCCGAACTGCTTTGCTAGATCCCGATAGTCATGCGAACAATATTGACTGCCACGATCCGAATGTAGGATCAAACCGGCTGCGGGCCGTTTAAGTGCGACCGCGGCAAATAGCGCCTGCATTACCAAGGTGCGGGTCATACGTTCGCTCATGGCGTAGCCGACCAGCTCGCCGTTGAACAGATCCTTGATGCCGGCTAGATACAACCAGCCCTCATCTGTCCACACGTACGTGATATCACTCACCCAGGCCTGGTTCGGCATGCTCATGTCGAAGTTGCGTTCCAGCAAATTCGGTGCGACTGGCAAATCGTGCTTCGAATCCGTCGTGTTTCTGAACTTGCGCTTCTGCTTGCAACGCAGTCCCAGCTTGGTGCGAATGCGCCTAATGCGGTGAAGGCCAACGCATACGCCATGATCAAGCAGATCCGCCTGCAATCGCTCGCGCCCATACGTTTGCCGAGTTCGTTCGTGCGCCGCTACAATCTCGATTTCAAGGCGCGCGTTCTCTTGTGCACGTGGCGAGTCGAGCCGTCGGCGCCAAGCGTAGAAACTGCTGGCCCCTAGCTCAAACACACGGCACAGCACGGAAATCGGGTAGTCCTGTCGCATCGTTTCGATCCGGTCACATCTCACCGCGACTCCTTCGCGAAATAGACCGTCGCTTTTTTTAAAATATCGCGCTCCATCGTGACCGTCGCCAGCTCGCGCTTGACCCGCGCCAATTCCGCCTCCAACTCGCTCTGCGGCTTTTGCGTCTCGCCTACCTTCGTTAGCGTCCCTTTTCGCTCGGCAACGACCCAAGCGCCAAGCGTTTCAACCGACAAAGATAATCGGCCCGCAACTTCTCGCTGCGACAGTCCATCGACAAGAACGAGCTTCACCGCCTGCTCGCGAAACTCCTTCGTGTAGCGGCCTTTCGGTCCTCGATTCATTTGATCTCCATTTCGCTCATTCTACGAAACATTGATCTCCACTTTCTTCAGCCTATCTCACACTCCTGCGGAAAATCCGTTCATCCTGCGCGCTGAGAAACGCAGCACCATCGAGTCGCGCTACGCTGATGTCGCCTTTGCTATGAGCAACATTTAAATGGAGAGCCGGATGCGCTGAGAGGTGCAAGTCCGGTTCGGGGAGGAGAGGCAGGGAGATAGTTCGACTACGCCCTGCCTCTTACCCCACTGCCCACCGCAGAGGGGTGGCTGTACTTGGCCGCGATTCTGGACCTGGGCAGTCGCAGAATTGTGGGATGGTCAATGTCCGAGCGCATTGATGCCGAACTGGTCTCTAATGCTTTACGATCGGCGTATTGGCAGCGTCGTCCAGCATCAGGGTTGATTTTACATTCGGATCGCGGCAGTCAAGGCGGATTCAACCGGTCGTCGCAACACTGGATTATTGAACAGATTTTAGGTACTCGTCCAAAGCTTCCGCAGGCGTCTTCCAGCCGAGGGTTTTTCGGGGCCTTGCGTTCAACGTGTTAGCAACTGCCTGGAGCTCTTGAACACTCCATCTGGACAGGTCCGTGCCCTTTGGAAAGTACTGTCTTAGAAGGCCATTGGTGTTTTCGTTCGTACCACGCTGCCATGGACTGTGCGGGTCGGCGAAGAAGACCTTTACGCCCGACTCAATAGTAAAGCGCGCGTGATCGGACAGCTCTTTGCCACGATTCCATGTCAGTGATCGCCACAACTGAGCAGGTAAGTCCTTCATAGTCTTCTTGAGTGCATTGGCCATCGTGACAGCTCCATAGCCGGCGAGCGCGGGCCCGTTCTTCGTGCGTGGGATTACCCCGTAGCCTTTCTCGCGAGGCAAGTGCACGAGCATCGTAAAGCGGCTTGATCTTTCCACCAACGTGCCGATGGCTGATCGATTTAAACCGATAATCAAATCTCCCTCCCAATGGCCCGGCACAGCACGATCTTGCACCTCTGCAGGCCGGCTGGAAATCATCACCTCCTCGCTGACGTGCGCCCATGCCTTGGCACGTGCTCTCGCTCGGGGAACGCGCAAGGCATGCCCGGTGCTAAGGCAACCCACCAGCTCCCGCTTGAGTGCACCGCGCCCTTGAATATAAAGGGCTTGATAAATGGCTTCGTGAGAGATGCGCATAGATTCATCATCCGGGAAATCAGCCTTCAATCGATTAGCAATTTGCTCGGGTGACCAGCCATTGACCCACGTTCGGTCCCCGCGATGTGGCTTATTGCGCCCCTTGAAGGGCGCCTGCCTGGGACTGCAATATCATGGCCATCCGCGTCACGCACCTTGCCCTCCAAACGCTCCCGTACGTATTGGAGCAGCCGTGCATTACTCGTTAGCTTTGCCGGCTTTGGTCGTTTGGCGAACCGTTCCGCCTTCCACTGCGCGACCGAAGCACAATACTCGAGGTACCCACCGCGTGTCGCCGCATTGCGGGTAAGCTCTCTTGAAACGATTGATGGACTGCGTCCGATGCGGCGGGCGATCTCGCGTACTCCGATGTCTTGAATAGAAAGCAATGCTATCTCTTCTCGCTCAGCGAACGACAAGTATCGACCAGCGATAGGTTTCGACATGAATAGTGGCATGCCGCCACGATAGCGGAACCAGCGACCGCCTACCGCCTGAGACACGCCGACCGCCTCCGCTGCTTTCTCGCTTGTAATGCAGGTTGCGATCTGTAGCCAAAAGCGACGCTCGACCTCATTTCTAAGCGACGGCGCACCCGGTGAGTACATCGCTGCTCGCCCTGTCAACTGATACACCCGTTTTGCACTTTGAACCATGGCAACACCTCCTCAGTTTGAGGTGTTGCGACGACCGGTTGGATAGCGTCAACCAGAACGTCCGGTTTACCGACAACCATCTTGGCCGGCGCATTGACTCATCAGAATTGCAACTCGCGCTGACCCGTTGCCTCACGTAGTTTGCTACCCGTCGGATTGTCCGGCGGGAGCGGCTCGAGGTGACGAGGCAAATCAGCATGACGACACGAAAGGAATTGGTTGCAGCATTGCAATTGCGGTATGGCAGCGCCACGTTCAGTGAGCGGATCAGGATTCTCGACGAATTCGTTGCACTAACCGGTTATCACCGCAAACACGGCATCCGGCTGTTGCGGCAAGAGCCCTGTGTGACGAAGACGGTGCGCGAACGTAGCCGTCTTTACGATGAGGCGTTACGTTTGGCCCTGACGGTGTTGTGGGAAGCAGGTGACCGGGTATGCGGCAAGCGCCTGAAGGCATTGATCCCGAAGCTGGTTGATGCCATGGAACGGCACGGCCATCTCGACCTAGATCCGGTCATCAAGGCCAAACTCCTTCAGATCAGCGCGGCGACCATCGATCGCATGCTGAGCAATGCGCGTTTGCAGATCGACGGGCAGCGCAAACGTCGCAAGGGTGTGGGTTCGGCCATCCGGCGAAGCATCCCGGTGCGGACGTTCGCCGACTGGCGCGATCCGCCACCTGGCTTCTTCGAGATCGACATGGTCGAACACTGTGGCGGCTCGAAGACTGATGGCGAGTTCGTCCACACGTTGACGTTGACCGATATCGCCAGCGGATGGACGGAATGTGTGTCGATGCGTACACAAGCTTTACTTCACGCCGGCGACGCCGTGTGATCGGATTCTGGAACACGAGAGCGTTGCACCGGCCATTAAAGAAAGGCTCAAGACGCAGTTCAAGAGCCTCGATCCCGTTAGGTTGTTGCAGGAAATGCGAACGGCCCAGCAGATATTGAGCGAGTTCGCGGCCTATGGTGCGTGCGCTGAAGAAGCGCCAAAGGGCGAATCAGATGTTACGGTCTTCCTCGCCAGTCTGTCCTCGGCATGGAAGGAAGGTGAAGCTCGTCCGACCCATCGAAAGCAACCCAAGGCAAAGCATTGGTGGAGAAGTCGTGTGGATCCGTTCGCCGACGCATGGTCGGTTATTGAAGGTTGGCTGATCGCTGAGCCCGGGGTGTCGGCCAACGAGTTGATGGATCGGTTGGCAAGAATGATTCCGGACGCCTATGCAAAAAAGGCACAGTTAAGAACGTTGCAGCGCCGAGTTAAAGCATGGCGCGTCGAACGAGTGAAAGAAATGGTTCTGGGCAGCTTGCGCAAGCATGCTGCCACGCCGACTGAAGCCTGATCTGCGGAAACCCTGAAAGTCTTCGGGGGCCGGGCGCTACGCGCCCGGCAAACAAGGAAGAAGAGACAAAACAAACTAAAACGACAATAACCCATCGGGTAACATTCTTTCCTGAGGCAACACGACCGGACTTGCTGATTGTCGCCGTCCAACCGGTTGAATCCGCCCAATATGCGAGCTGGCGCTACAGGGAATTGGTCAGTCAGTACCACATGACGATGTCGATGCGTCGGCGCGCAAACGCCTGGGATAACGCACCAATGGAAAGCTTCTTCAAGACGTTAAAAGTCGAGCAAACGTCGCGATGTCGCTACGAGACACGCGCGCAGGCGCGCCTAGATGTAGTCGATTGGATCGAAGGATTTTACAATCGACAGCGCATCCATTCGTCGATCGGTTACCGGACACCGTGCGATTACGAGACCGCACAAAAAGCAGCGTGAGTTGCTGTACGTTGAAGCGAGGCAAGGTCACGATCAGTTTCACCCCAGTGTGGGCGGGCTACGCTGGCTGGGCGTACCGTAGGTGAAATCCGAAACCCACAGCTGGTTTGGCCGCTCCGCTCGGAATCGCCGATTGACCCGGTCCAGCGGATAGGGCGCCTTGTCATCGCTGATTGTCGTGCGCATCACCTTGCCGCGCATCACACCGCGCAGCCCCTGACGACGCATCAGTCGTTCGACGGTGCATCGAGCAACCGCAGTACCTTTACGGGCCAACTGACGCCAGACCTTATCAGCGCCGTACACCTGCATATTGGCCCGCCAGACGCGCTCGATCTGCGGCACCCGCTCTTCGTCGCGTCGAGCCCGCGCAGGTCGCAGTGTGGGGTCCCGTCGCTGAGCTGCGTAACAACGGTACCCCGACGGGGCAATCCGCAGCACTTTGCAGATAGGCTCAACCCCGTACGTTGCCCGGTGCGCGTCAATGAAGTCCCTCATCACTTGAGTCGGCGGTCGAGCTCCGCCTGTGAGAAAAAAGCGCTCGCCAGCTTCAGGATCTCGTTTGCCCTGCGCAACTCCTTGACTTCGCGCTCGAGGTCTTTGACGCGTTGCGTCTCGGTCGTGCTCACGCCTTCACGCACCCCGGCATCAACCTCCTGGCGCTTGACCCATACCAACAAGGTCTGCGGCATGCAACCAATCTTGGGCGCAATTGACTCCACCGCAGCCCAAAGCGACGGGTACTCTCCGCGATGCTCCTGCACCATGCGCACGGCGCGCTCACGAGACTCAGGTGAAAACTTATTCGACTTGTTCATGGCTCCATCTTCTCAGAAGTTGGAGCCTCCTCAAAATCCGGGGCGGTTTACCCTTGATACGATCCAGTTTAATTTACATCATGGATCCAGCGCTTCTAGTGCGCAAATTGATGGCAGTCTACGGATGAGCGCCAAGCAACTTGTGCACTCTGTTTGCGCGGAAAGCCGATTTTTATTAGTGACGAGTTGCTTGCAATCTGTGGCCGAACTCGTCATATGTTATGTAGACGCTGCGCGGCAGCGCCTCATTATTGATTATTCTTTACCGAACCGGTCGGTGATATCGAAGAAGCCATATGAAATCAGTCATAGCAATTCGTCATGTCCACTTTGAAGATTTAGGCACGATCGAACCGCTGCTTGCCGAGCGCGGTTACGCGGTACGTTATATCGATGCCGCAATAGAAGATCTCACCATGATCGACCCGATCGAACCAGCGCTTTTGGTGTTCCTTGGAGGACCTATTGGCGCATTCGACGACGCGATCTACCCTTTCCTGGTCAATGAGTTAGAGCTCGTCCGGCGTCGGCTCGAAGCACAGCTACCTACGCTCGGCATTTGCCTTGGCGCTCAGTTAATGGCTCGCGTCATGGGTGCGAAGGTCGAACCGATGGGGTTAAAGGAAATCGGATTCTCAGCGCTGACGCTGACCGAAGCCGGAGGCAGTTCCGCTTTGGCCGAAATCGGCTCAACGCCGGTTCTGCACTGGCACGGGGACCAATTTGAGATTCCGCGCGAGGCGGCCCGGCTAGCAGCGAGTACCGTCTGCGCGAACCAGGCATTTTTAATTGATGACTTCGCGCTCGGGTTGCAGTTTCATCTCGAAGCAGATCTTGTCATGATCGAGAATTGGCTGGTGGGACATGCGAGCGAACTAAATCAAGCCGGTGTTGACCCGCGAACGCTCCGTGAAACGTCGCGACAAAATCGAACGTTGCTAGAACGGGCGGCACATAAAGTGATGAATGTCTGGCTTGATCAAGCAGGATTGGTCCGGATTAACACTTAGTGTGTAAGCCATACCTGGTGGACCGGCACTTCCTGATCGGAAAGCGTGCCAATCCACCTGCGATTCAAATCTCGATAGACGGTGGCTTGCGAAAAAGCGTGTACTGCTCGAAATCGAAAGCCAACGCGAGGATCTGCGCTTCGCTGAAACGCCTTGAACCGACGATATCGATCGCGATGGGCCGTCCATCATCCAGGTAACCGGCAGGCACCGTAATCACAGGCAAGCCAAGTTCGTTCACCTCGGTTCCGACAGTCTGGTCAGCCAGATATCGGGGTGTGTCGCCTGTCAGGTCCGGCAAAGGTTGGGTGGAACGAGGCAACACCAAGGCATCAATACGCTTGTGGCTCATGATCTGCTCGTAGTAGTCGGCCAGTGATCGCGCCTGAGCGATAACTTCCGCCATCTCGACGCTGTCCGATTTCACATTTATTTTCAAATCGGACAGCAGTCCGTACAGAGGTGCCGTGCTTCCTAATCCAAGCTTAAATCCCGCGCGCGCAGCGAATGCTTTGCTACTCGCGGGATTGTTTCCGCCGAGCGACGCAAGGAAGTTGTCGATTCCTTCCAGATATACGTTACATTGGGGAAACGCTGTCCGCGTCTGCCAGCGTTGCAGCCATGCCGTGTCAGCGAATACCGTTTCCACGGCCTCAGCACCCAATTCGTGGATCAGTTTCACCATCGATAGGTAGTGACTCTTCACCGCCGGATGCAGTTCAGACGCCCAAATACCCGGCTCGAATAGGCCTATTCGCTTTCCATTGAAAGCGCCTCTTTCCAGCGTAGCAGCGTAGCTGGAAGCACCCGAATCTTTTATGGCAATCGCGTCGAGCACGGCGGCAGCATCTCGTACAGTCCGAGCGATGGGGCCCGCGACATCGTGATTCGGCAAACCGGGGTATATCCCGTCCGTTGGTACAAGTCCAAAACTCGGCTTGAGTCCGACAAGGCTTTGCGCAGATGCTGGAAACAGGATGGAACCTGCCGTATCCGTCCCGACGCTGACAACGGCCATCCCCGTCGCGACTGCTGCGGCACTTCCAGTGCTTGACGCTCCAGGCGCGAACCCCGCGCCATAAGGATTAAGCGTATCGCCGTTGTGACTTGACTGAGCACGAAGACCGTCAAGTCCAAAATCGGGCAGATTGCTCTTTCCAATGACGATCGCGCCGGCTTCCTTAAGCCTAGTGATAAGCGCCGCATCCTCAGTCGGCATTAGGTCAAAGCCATTAAACGCACCTTGGTTTGGGTCGACCACACGGTTGTCCGACGCGAATCCGGCGTAACCAGCAGTCGTTCGAACGCCGGCTAAATTCATATTGTCCTTAAGCGCGACGGGTACCCCGTGCAACGGTCCCCGCGGCGGTCCCGTCGCAAGTTCTATGTCGATCTGAGCGGCGTCCTGCAGTACGTTCTCGTTTAACCAAATGAAAGCGTTTAAATAAGGTTCAGTCTGGTTAATTCGATGAAGGCACGCAGCGGCTAGTTCGCGGACCGAAAATTCCCCCGATACGAAGGCAGAGCCAACCGAGGCAATGCTGATTTGCATCACATCGATCGCAGCTGCTTTTTTAAGCAACTGCTCGGGGATAAGATAAGGCTTGAAATGGCGCATAATTTTTCCGTGTTACTTGAAATAAGAATCCGGAAGCAGCATGTCCTCGTAAAATGCACCATAAGTCATCTCAACGTTCCGGATGTGAATTTCTAGTACCCACAGTTGCTGAGAGGGCGTGAATTGAACATCCGCCATCGGACCTTCGTAGATTGCGGCATGTGGAAAATCAGCTAGGCGATGCCCCGACAGGTCCATGTTAAGTTCCCAGCCCCGCTGCTCAGCAGCCCTTACTGCGAAATCGTAAAGCGACTTGCCCGATGCCGAAGTCGCCAGCCAATGATGACGGGCCTCATGGAAAATTTCTCTCGCGTCTGCCGCGCAACGTGCCTTAACCTCGTCGCTTCCCGTGACGAACGTGTCTCCGCCGTCGCCCTCCCACTGCTTCCAGGTAGGACCGATATCGATAAGATAAATATCGTCGTCACCAAGCACCACGCCAGGCTCAGAATCTGCCCCGAACGTTTTAGTGGTATTGGATCCAAAGCGAACATACACGTCGTGCCAGCCTCTTAACATGCCTTGTTCGGCCAGGATGTCCTTAGCCATATCTACAGCATCTTCCTCGACCATCCCGGGTTTGACTGCGCGAGCGATCTGATGAATCGCGTCACGCGTCATCTCGCGAACGAGCAGCATTTTTTCAGCATCATAGTTCGGGCCTACAGTCTCGAGGGAAGATTTAGACAGTTCGGTCGTAGTGGACATTTTATTGGTTCCAGCTCAAAGAGATATAGATGAATGGCTTTTATTACCAAGCCTGTGGAGGAATCACGATTTGCATTTCATGCCACCATGCATCAACGTGAAGCTGGCACGAAAGCCGATCGAATGGACCCGATTCGGGCAGAGCCTGAAGCAGCCGCATCTCCGCTTTCTGCGGCGCGGCTAGTTGCAAAAATTGAATGGATGACAATTGAATGCGGCAGGTCCCACATGACTGCCTTCCCCCGCACACACCCTTGACGAGACCAGCGTTTTGCAAGACAGACTTTAGGTTCTCACCTGATGGAGCCTGAATTACCGAAAGTTCTCCCAGCGAATCGCGAACGTTCAAAGTGATTAAAGATTCAGGGGCGTTTCTGCTAGCGCCGTTGCCAGTCGGGCTGCTAGGCTCAAAGGCATCGCACAGGAACCTACTTTCGTGGAGGCCAAGGTGGACGACGAACTGAGCCCTTGCCGATTCGACCATCGCGGGCGAACCACAGGCGTAAACCCGGCTAAGTTCCGAACCGGCGTGATCTGCTAAAGCTAATTCCTGGACATAACCAACTGCGCCCGCCCATCCTTCCTGCGCCACCGACAGCACTGGCCGATAGTGAAAGAGAGGTTCACTTGCGTCTAGATCGCGGAAATCCGCGTCCATATAAAGTTCATCAGAACACCTGCCGCCCCAATATAGCCAGATGGGTCGCTGCGTCTTGCGCAATACTGTTTCGATAATTGCCTTTAACGGGGCAATCCCAGTGCCGGTTGCGAGCATAAGCGCCGGACCCGCGTCCATATCTTGCTGCCACGTACAGTCCCCAAAAGGCCCGATCGCATCGATCAGGTCGCCCGGCTTCAACGTGGTCTTGAGCCAGTTAGAAAACTTCCCCTCCGGGTGAAGCCGAACATGCAGCTCAATTCGCCCGTCGCCTTGGCAACGAGTGGCGTATGAAAATGACCGTACGTTGCCATCCGGCAACATCAGGCTCAGGTACTGACCTTCGCAGAAAGCGCCATCTACGGGTGTCTCGGAACGAACCGACAATTTCGCCACGTGCTCGGAGAGAAGCGAGATACTATCTACCCGAACGCGAAACCCGTGTGGAGAGAAGATGGGCGCACTCAACGAGGAAGGTGGAGCGATTAGCAAGGCGTTCATAAGTAGCGGATAGAGTTTGTTAGAAAAATACTAGTCGCGTATTGGACCCAGACACGGATCCAGTTCCGTTAAGATTATTGGTCCAGCTTATCGAAGCAACCGGAGGATCGATGCTCAGGGATTGGAAAGTTCAGGTATCAGTCAACCGCGAAAAAGTCACGCCGCTTACTGTCCAGATCACGCAGGCCGTTGTTGACAAAATACGGTCGGGTCTTTTACGGCCTGGCGAGGCGCTACCGGGCAGTCGTGAATTGGCAGCGAAATTGGGCATCAACCGAAAGACAGTGATCGCCGCTTACGACGAGCTAATCTCGCATGGCTGGCTCGTGGTGGAAGGCAAGCGTGGCACCTTCGTGTCACCGAAATTGCCCGATATAGAAGTGGAACAGCGCTCGAGGTCAATGCGCAAGGCCGGGGGACGACCGGACTTCCTGGTCCGGACTACCCCGTCTACGGGATCGAAAGGGAGTTGCCAGAATCCGCACCGCAAGGAACGATTGAGTTTACCGACGGGGTTCCCGACACACGCGTTATCGAGTTCAACGCCATTTCGGCGGCATTCCGGCTAGCGCTGATTGAGTCCGCGCGTGGCAACCAAATGGGGTATGCAGACCCAAGAGGTTTTCTAGCGTTGAGACGCCAAATCGCTTCCATGCTTCGACACGAGCGAGGGCTCAACGCGGATGAAAACACTTTGTGTGTCGTGCGCGGAAGTCAAATGGGAATCTTCCTTGCAGCGCGCATCCTTGTCAGGCCGGGTGATGTCGTAGCCATGGAAACGCTGACGTATCCCGCTGCCAGAGACGCCTTCCGCTCATGCGGCGCTACCGTCGTAGGGATCGAGCAGGATGAGCACGGGTTGATCCCCGCTTCCTTGGAGAAGTTATGCCGACGGCATCGCATCAAGGCGATCTACCTGACGCCGCACCATCAGTTTCCCACAACGGTCACGCTGACCGCCGACAGAAGACTAAGGTTGCTTACACTCGCGGAACAGTTTGGGTTTGTCATTGTCGAAGATGATTACGACCACGAGTTTCACTTCACCGGAAGCCCCATGTTGCCGATGGCTAGCATCGATCGCTTTGGCAAAGTCATTTATATCGGGTCACTGTCGAAGGTGCTCGCGCCAGGTTTGCGGATCGGCTACATCGTAGCGCCCGCGTCCATCATCAATCGGATTGCCTACGAGGTCACGCTGATCGACCGTCAGGGGAATACAGTCACCGAACGCGCAGCCGCCGCATTGATGGATAACGGCGAACTGAAGCGGCACATCCGGCGGGCCCTCAAGATTTATCAAGCTCGACGCGACTTCCTGATGCAACTTGTCGCTGAAAGGCTCGGCCAAATAGCAAGTTTCCAGCCCCCGATGGCGGCCTCGCACTTTGGCTGCAACTGGACAGTAGCATTGACATGGGTCGGCTCGAACGCGATGCGAAGCAAGAGCGATTGCAATATTTGGCCGGCGAACGATTTCACGACAAGCCAGGACCAATTCACGCTATAAGACTTGGATACGGTGCCCTGAACGAACAGGAAATGAGTCAAGGTATCTTGAGGCTAGACCGGGCACTGACCCGACAAACTAATATGAAACATTAGCGAGAAAAAAGCGGTTGCATATCAACCGCTCTCTTTTGGCGACCTTTGGCGCTGTCTGAAGAGTAAATTCAAATGACATCGCAGGCATGCAACGCGGTCCTGTCGCGCGTAGCATTCTATCAATGAACCAGAATGCCAAGCATTACTGCTGCACCTATACTCAGCCGGATACAACCGGTCGATGCAAAACTCTAGAAAGCTTATGAGTATTGGAGGTGTTACGATGAAAGAGAGACCGAGGATTTACTATTCTGAGAGTTATAAAGCGCTGATGTGGGAGCGCTGGCGCAAGGCGAAACGATTCGTCAGATTTCCATCTGGTTTAGGTTCGCAGGTTCCCTGACATTGATCTCGCGACCAAATTCTCCAAGAACAGAAGGCACAAGGGCAAGCTCAAGTCTGAAGTGCAACACCAACGCGGGCGGTCCCCAACCAGCAGGCTCAAATTTAAAATCGAAGTAATGCACACGACATCGCGCCTAGCGTTAATGACCCACCTGTAAATCGCTTTCATGCAACCATCGCTGGGGGCTGAGCCCATCGCGTTATACACAACTGCCGCCGTCGTCGCGTAACAAGCGCAATGTTTTTGCGGCGATATGAACGTCTCTGAGTCCGAGCCAGATGGTTTTCGCACCGGGTTCGCCGTCGCCCTTGCGCGCGAGGAATCCGCCCAGGCGTGCGATCAGTCGCAACACTTCGTTGAGCTTCGGCTGGGCTGGGCGGCGTACTTGCGTGAGTAGGTAGGCACTGCGAATTTCGTCGGGATCAAAGAACAGATGCGCGTCCAGATCGGGGCAAGTGCGTCCATGCGCATCAGATAGGCCACGCGCCAAGCTACTACCGGGAACAGCGCCAGTGCGCGCTCGAGTTGTTTGTAAGCGGTGAATTGAGCGCACGTGGTGTCATGAGATCAGATAGCGCAGGATGTGTGCACTGAAAATCAATGGACACCTTCCATGACACAGAATGATTCAGATTCAGATTTTTTGCCGCTTAAGGTCATCAGCGTGGGTCGGGACGGCAAACGGCGTTTTGACAAACGGGACAGGCAGAGATTGATTGAGGCTTGCCTGCAGCCCGGAGTATCGGTGGCGGGCATGGCGCTGAGGGCTCGGGTGAACGCGAATTTACTGCACCGGTGGATCTGCGAGCACGAGAAGACGTACCGCGGCGAGGGCGCGACGCAGGGGTCAGGGGACGCGGCAGCTTTTGTTCCGGTCGTCGAGATTGCTTGCGCCGACCCACAACCACCACTTCCCCAGTTGCCGCCGCCGCACCGCGACGCCACGCGTGTCGCGCAGCGCCCGTTGGCACCATCGCGCATAACTGTGGAAATGCCCAATGGCATCACACTCAGACTCGAGTGCGGCGCCCACGACGCGACGCTGGTATCGGCGATGATCGAAACGTTGGGGCGCTGTGATGTTCCGACTGGACGCTGAACTGCGGGTCTATCTGCACCGCGACGCGGTCGATTTTAGGAACGGGATCAACGGTCTTGTTATCTTGGTCGAGCAGTCCATGCAGCTTGACCCGTTTGCCCGAGCGGTCTTCGCCTTCCGTAACAAGCGTGCCAACCGCATCAAGCTGCTGTTTTACGAGCGCTCGGGTTTCTGGCTGATGATGAAACGGTTAGAGGCGGACCGTTTCGCCTGGCCACGCCGACAGCAGGCGGTGATGGAACTGACGAGCGAGCAGCTTCACTGGTTACTCGAAGGCATCGACATCGACGCCGTGCGTCGTCACCCTTCGAGGCAGTACCGACACGTGAGCTGAAGGGTCAGTAGCAGCGCGCCGAGCGTCGCGCGCGCGACGCCCGGCGCGATTGTTACACTTTGACGTAAACCCATCCGGTGTGCGGCTTCGCTATCGTGGAGGACATGGATACCGACGCCAGTCATCCGTCCGCTGAGGACGATCTCAAACAGCTTTCGCCCGATGAGTTGGGACACCAGGTAAGACTGATCCCTGCCGAGTTTGCCAAGGCGTTTAACATTCGAAACAAGAACGATGCGGCGGACGCTCGGGCGATCTGGCTGGCCGTGCAGCAGCCAGGTAGGCCGGTCGCGGTCAAGACTGAAGCACAGCAGGCAGTGCTGGCTCTGCACAGGATGCGGCAGCAACTGGTGAAGTTCCGCACGATGCAGATCAACAGTTTGCGTGGCCTGCTGACCGAATACGGCGAAGTAATGGGCAAGAGTCGCTCGGCGCTGGATAAAGCAATACCAGACGTGCTGGCACGGGTTGCTGAGCGTCTGCCGGCCATCCTCATCGATACGCTGCGCGAGCAGTGGAACGGGTTGACGAAGCTCGACGAGCAGATTGCTGAAATCGAGCGGCGGTTGCGTCAGTGGATGAAGGAAGACCAGGCGGTCAAGGCGATTGCCGAGATTCCGGGTGTCGGCGTACTGAGCGCGACCGCAGCGGTTGCGACGATGGGCGATGCGAGGGCCTTCAGATCCGGACGGGAGTTTGCCGCCTGGATTGGACTTGTGCCGAAGCAAACAGGCTCAGGTGGGAAGGTGAACCTACTGGGGATCAGCAAACGCGGAGATACGTATCTCCGCACGCTGCTGATTCACGGCGCGCGTAGCGTGCTCACTCACGCGAAGGAGCCGGGCACATGGGTCGAGCAGATCAAAAAACGACGGCCTCTTAACGTGGTAATCGTGGCGCTCGCCAACAAGATGGCGAGAATGATCTGGGCGATCCTCGCGCATGACCGGCAGTACCAGAAGGGATACACGAGCGTGAAACCAGCATGATCTGTTAGCTATACGAAAGAAATTAACTTCTACAAAGGGTGATACGTCGAAAGGTTGCGCAGGAAATCGTAAGTGATGACAAGCCAGGTAGGACCGGGACTCGCAAAACCTGAATCAACATAAGAGCTTTGAGCTCGTCGAAGGAATGAGGTGCGAGTCAGCGAATTTCATAGGGGCCAGCAGCGGCACTACCGGCTGCAAGAAGGCTGATGGTATGGACTCCCGCCCCCTCCGGGGCGACACTGACCGCACCAACTCCTGGGAGAACGTCAATGCCTACGCTTACCATCGGTCTAGACATCGCAAAAAACGTGTTTCAGATTCACGGCGTTGATCGCCACGGGAAAGTGGTCATTCAGCGAAAGCTTCGCCGAAGTGACGTGCTGAAGTTCTTCGCAAAACTCGAATCTGGTCTGATTGGCATCGAAGCCTGCCACGGATCGCATTTTTGGGCTCGTGAATTGACTGCCTTAGGTCATACGGTCCGGTTGCTACCAACGCAGTACGTAAAGCCATTCCTCATCGGCGGCAAAAACGATGCGAATGACGCGGCTGCGATCTGTGCAGCAGTCACTCGTGCGGGCATCCACTTTGTCGCGATAAAAAGTGCGGAACAGCAGTCGCTGCAATCGGTGCATCGCATGCGCCAACGACTGGTCCTGGAGCGTACTGCCAAGTCCAATCAGATCCGAAGCATGTTTGCCGAAGAGGGTGTGATCTTCCCGATTGGTCTTCCGCAGTTAAAAAAGGGGGTGGTGGCGCTGGTCAACGACTTCGATTCCGGTATCACCACTTTGCTAAGACGGCTTGGATCAATGTACCTTGAGCAACTGAAGGCATTGCAGCAATGGCTCGACGAACTTGCCACCGAGATAGCGGAGATATTCAAAAGCAATGAGGCCTGCCAGCGGCTCGCTACAGTTCCGGGAATTGGGCCGGTTATTGCGACTGCGCTCGTGAGCAGTGTGGGCGATCCCTCGCAGTTCAGGAATGGGAGACAGTTCGCAGCCTGGCTGGGGCTAACGCCGATGCAGAGATCGAGTGGAGGCAAAACGCGATTAGGCGGTATCACAAAGCGCGGCGACACTTATCTAAGAACTTTGCTTGTACAGGGTGCCCGCGCGGTAATGCACTTCGTGAGTCGGCGCAATGACAGTCACAGCCAGTGGATCAAATCCGTTATGCAACGCCGTCACGTGAGCATCGCGGCGATCGCCCTGGCGAACAAGACGGCGCGCATCGCTTGGGCCATATTGACGGGCAACGGCTGTTTCAGGGCTGCATAGCAGGCTTCAGATATCGAGTACTGTTTCATTTCTTCCGCGATTGCGCAAGAAGCGGCAAGCATGGCGAACCGGTCGGACCGGCGCTTGCAGATCCTGATATATCCGACGGCTGCAGTACGAAGCCAGAAGGCCGATGAGGAGCAAGCGCGCAGATTTCCATGATGGCTCGTGCGGCAGTAAGCACATCAGAAGCCGAATGTACGGACGCAGTCGTGACCCTCAAAATGCAAACCGATCTTGCTCATAGGCGGGAGTCCATGTACGGATATAGAGCTGCAGCCCATCCTGTCAGTCAGAACACACGAAAACTCGCGCAAACGGGACGCGTTCATATACATGTTGATGACTGACGGATACAGTGCATGGCGAACGCTCAAAGGTGCCACTCACTTCGGCTGTATCGCCCACGCAAGGCGCTTGTTCGTTGATGCGCATAAGGGACAGAAAAAGAAGACGGGTGGTCGTGCGCTACAGGCGCTTGAGTACTTCAAGGCGCTCTACCACGTTGAGACGCTCGCTCGGACAGAACTGCCCGATGGCGACACGCAAGCCGACTACACCTACCGGCTGCGACAACAACACAGCGCGCCGTTGCTAGAAGCGTTCAAGACATGGCTGGATACGCAGGCGCCCCATGTCCTTCCTGAAAGCTTGCTGGGTAAGGCGATCAGCTACACGAGAAACCAATGGAAATATTTAAGCCGATACGTGATCGATGGACGTGCCCCCGCAGATAACAACATTCTCAAAAGAGATATCAGGCCGTTTGCAACAGCGAGAAATTCATGGCTCTTCGCTGACACAGTCGCGGGCGCAAAGGCGAGCGCCATGGTCTACAGTCTCGTGCTGACCTGCCGGGCATGCAAGGTCGAGCCCTATGCCTATCTGCATCATGTGCTCAACGAGCTACCGCAACGAGCGCCGGGGGCTGACATCGGCGACTTATTGCCGTTTAACTTCGCCAAACGCACGCAGCTTGCGACAACCCACGTCTGAAGAGACTACGCTCTGGGGTCCAATCGGCGTTCGACACGCTGCCGGCATGAGTCGATCATCGATCGCGACGTGCACGTGCTCCGCTATAGCCGCGTGCGGAACCAGCGCAGCTATAGCGACCTCCGTTAAAATAGTGGGTGCTCGCTCTCTAGCATCGACCAGCGGAAATCATCCTATGACCAGGACAAATCTCAGGGCCATCAGCATTGTTCCCGACCACAATAAGGCTCATCTGTCGAAGGGGCAAAAGGCATTCAACACGCTGATCAAGCAGATCGAAAAGCGGCGTGCCCGGCTGAGTGCCTGGGAGGCCGCAATGCCTGCCTTCCATCGGAAATACCTTAGCGAGTTCGCGCCCCTTGAGCAAACTTCCATCGACTTGCGTACCAAGCTAGTTTATCGCCTGGACCAAACATACGATATGAAGGGGCTGACCAAATCCGAGCGACGTACGATCGCCGACCTGATCAGCGACTTGGCGGGGGAGTTGGTTGCCGAGAGCGATGATCCGGAGCTTAAGACAATTTACAACCGGTACAGCGAATCTGACTTTGACAGTGAAGCTGCCGCCCAGTTTGATGATATGAAATTGGCGCTCGAAGCCATGCTCGGCGTTGAGTTAGGCGACGACGTTGACATGAGTTCGCCCGAGGATGTGCTGCAGCGCGCGCAGGCGCAAATGGAGCAGCTCCGAAAACAAGACGCCGTCGAAAACCAAGCTCGTGAAGAACGCCGCGCAAAACGAAAAAAGACCCCTAAACAACTCGCTGCAGAGGCACGAGAACAAGCGGAGCAGGCAGAGCTCAGCTTATCGATTCGCGAGGTCTACCGAAAACTAGCCAGCGCTCTTCATCCTGATCGAGAAACTGATCCGCAGGAACGTGAGCGGAAGACCGCTCTCATGCAAAGGGCCAATCAGGCGTATAGCAAAAACAGCCTGTTGCAATTACTTGAGTTGCAGTTGGAGCTGGAACATATCGACCAAAGCGCCATCAACAACATCGGCGAAGACCGGTTGAAACACTACAACAAGATACTAAAGGAACAGGTCGGTGAACTCGACCACGAAATCCTGCATGTCGAGAACGGATTCAAGCACAGCTACGGAATTCCACCCTTCATCGACGTGTCGCCCGGCACCATCATGCGCAATCTTGCCTCTGATATCTTCTCGCTGCAGGAGAGCCTCCACGCCCTTGAACATGACCTGCTCGTATTCGAAGACATCAAGCAACTGAAGGAATGGCTAAAGATTGTGAAGCGGTCATTGGCCGCGCCGCGTGACGACGATATGCCGTTTTAGCGGACCGCTGATCCTCACGCTTCCTTCGTAGTGTGGAGAAAACACCGCTTAGTGCGGCTGCAAAGCCGATGAAAGATAGTTGAGTAAGTTCAATACGGAGAAGAAGTGGCGAATCACTCTGGCCCCGAGTCATGCGGCATGCATCGCGAGGTACATGTCGAAGCGTTGACAGGGGAAACCGACAGGCCAGCCATTCAGCCGCGAAATATTTCTTCTGGGATGCCGACGCTGTTAAGCGAAGCGGAAGGCAACACGGAGCATGACGATAATCGCAAGTCGTGCGCTGATCCTGCGCGGTCGGAGACCCTGAGCATGTCGGGAAGTCTTTCATACGGAAGCAGCGAGATCTCATCGGTGTCCGGCGTAGTATGGCCGGACAGGGCTGGGAAGGTCCATGACCGTAATCCAGCCATTGACGCCGGTGAGAAGTCGGATACGCCCATACTACCGAGGAAGTTGCCGAACAAAGGGGATGACCCGGCGGAGGTGATGGAGGGAAGGGGTGTAACCAAAGGGAACGCTGACGAGGACCCCGCGCCCCGGACTCAGAGCCGGGATATAACCGCGTCGACGGGACTCGAAGGCGTACGTGAAGCAGCTCGACGGAATCGGAAGTCGCGTTTCACGGCACTACTGCACCACGTTACGCCGTCACTGTTGGTGGAAAGCTTTTATGCTCTTCGCAAGCAGGCTGCGGCAGGCGTGGACGGAGTAACGTGGCACGACTACGAGGGCCATCTTTATGGGCGCGTACACGAACTGCACCGGGAGATTCATTCGGGTGCCTACCGTGCACAAGCGTCCAGACGGGTTTGCATTCCGAAAGCGGACGGCAAGTTGCGTGCGTTGGGGATTGCAGCATGGAAGATAAGATTGTGCAGCAGGCCGTAGCCACGGTACTGAGCGCAATCTATGAGCAGGACTTCCTTGGGTTCTCGTACGGGTTTCGACAGGGACGCGGTCAGCACGACGCGCTCGATGCCTTATCGGTAGGGATTTCGGATCGGAAAGTAAACTGGATTTTAGATGCGGACATTCGTTCGTTCTTTGATGAAATTGATCTCGAATGGATGCTCCGCTTTCTAGAACATCGGATTGCTGATCGACGAGTAATTCGCATAATCCGAAAGTGGCTGAAGGCAGGCACCCTCGAGGGCGGACGCCGCATTGCTTCTGTGCGGGGGACACCTCAGGGTTCTGTGATTTCGCCTTTGCTCTCAAATATCTACTTGCACTATGTGCTGGATTTATGGGCGCAGCAGTGGCGCCAACGATATGCGGCTGGCGATGTCATCCTCGTACGCTACGCCGACGACAGTGTGGTGGGCTTCCAATACGAAGGCGATGCAAAACGATTCCTGGCAGCACTGCGGGAACGTCTTGCCAAATTCAAACTGGAATTGCACCCGGACAAAACGCGGCTGATTCGCTTCGGGCGATTCGCCGCGCAACAACGTCAAGAGCGTGGGGCCGGAAAGCCGGAGACATTCGACTTCCTAGGCTTCACGCACTGCTGTGGCACGGCTCGGTCGAATGGCCAATTCAAGATCATTCGGTTGACGAGCAAGAAGCGGATGCTTGCATCACTGGCGCGCATTCGGCAAACGCTGATGCGGCGTCGCCATGAACCGGTACCTGTGGTAGGTAGATGGCTGAGGCGGGTGATTCAAGGGTATTTTAACTATCATGCAGTGCCGGGCAACCTTCGCCGCTTATCGGGCTTCCTTTACGCAGTGCGCCGCTCTTGGCGTCACGCACTGATGCGAAGAAGTCAGCGGCATCGGCTGCCTTGGTCACGGTTCAGTCGTGTGGTCAGCAAATACCTGCCTCCTTGCAAGGTACTCCACCCGCATCCGTCGGAGCGGTTTTACGTCAACACCTTTGGTAGGAGCCGCATGCAGTAGTTCTGCACGTACGGATCTGTGCGGGGGGCGCTGGGTAACCACCGTCCCTACCGCGACCACTTGTTCTGGCGGTGGAACATCCGCCGCACCTTGCCAATCATCGTCATCGGGATCATCCCCAAACACCCTGCCTGAAAAACTAGCAAGATAGGTTGATTACCCGGCTCAATTTTCAGTCGGCGCGACCCCTACAAATGGCTCAATTTTCGGTCGGCGTAAACAGATGTTTCGCCCCAACCTTGGCATGCCTTGGGCACACTGGCCGTCGGGTCGTCCGCCAATCGTTGCATCAAAAGCCTCGCTCGCTTGTTCAGGCGCACATCGTCGAGCTCGAGCTGCTCAAATTCCGTCTGGGTCCAGGGCGTCGATTCGGTGACCAATGCGTCCACTCAAAAAGCGAGAGTAAACGCGATTCGCCCGAAGTTTACAAGTGCCGCTTCATGTCATTGAAACTAAAAATGTTCTTCTTCGCTGGACGCTCGCCCGCCAGAGATGTGTATAACGCGATGGGCTGAGCCTGAAAGATGAACCTCGGCAAGCCCGGCTGTAACTCTCTCGCCATGCTCGACTGCATTCTTAAAGATTCGGGCCCTCCTTGTGAAGAGGTCCATACATGCAAATGGGTGAGAGAATATCAGCAACGGGGTTTTCGCCATATTTTAGTTGAATTAAAGTAAAGGCTGAGAACGTTCGATAGCGGCAAAAGGACGGTCCTTGAGCCCCACTTCGCTGCTACAGAGAGTCAAGCATGAATCTGAACGGTTTAAATTGGGATGACCTTCGCATCTTCCTGGCGGTTGCGCGCAGTGAAAGCTTGTCAAAGGCGGGTAGGATACTAAACATCGACCATTCAACTGTTGGCCGAAGGATATCGGCACTTGAGTTCACGCTGGCCACGCCGGTTTTTGAGCACGACCGATCAGGCTACCGCTTGAACGCCCAGGGTCGCGAAATGCTCACTATGGTTGAGGCCATGGAAGCGAACGTGTTGGCGCTAGCTGACGCACTCGACGATCCGTCATCCGGGCCGACGGGGCGGGTTCGAATCGCAACGATGGAAGGTATCGCTTCGTTGTATCTCAGCGAGAAGCTGGTCACTCTTAAGCGGATGCACGCTAATCTTACGATTGAACTGGTTACGTCACCACATGACGTTCGCATATCGCAGCGAGAAGCAGATCTATTCCTCGGTTTCTTTAAGCCAACTGCAAGTAATCTGGACGTTCGCAAGCTGGGATCGTTCAATTTGCATCTTTATGCAAGTCCGGAATATTTAACACGCAAAGGCATGCCTCGCGATAAGGCTGCGTTGCAAGATCATGTGTTCGTTGGCTACATTGCCGACCTTATTCAACTGGACGCTGTGCGCTGGTTGGACGAAGCAATAAAAACGCCCGATTTTTCGTTCTATTCAAGCAGCATGCTTTCTCAAATGTTTTCAGCAGCGGCAGGTGGTGGCATCGTGATGCTTCCGTCTTTCGCTAGAGCGCAGCGTTTTGGACTGCACCCGATTCTTCCCAACGATGTCCAGGTCACTCGTGAAATCTGGCTAAGTTGCCATCAATACCTGCAACGTCTCCCGCGCATCCGAGCTGTGGTCTCGTTTCTCACTCAAGCTATCGAACTGGATCATCCCGTATGGAATGCCGGTGCGTCGATGAACGAGTCACGGCCGTTTTAGGAGCCCCGCACTTAGCTCTATATCGGTTCCGGCGCGCCGGGCTCAAGAGTGATGCCTTTCGATTCGCCATTGCCAGTGCGATCGCTCCACGTGAGCGGCTCGTGCCGTACACGGCTTACGTTTAGTGAAAAAACGTCGAACCGATTGTAATAACCCACTACGTCATGAAACTGTTTAGGCTCTACACATCGACTTAATTCAAACGTCGCGTAAGCTATTCCCTCCTCATCGGTAAGCGTATCGCCGATAGATGCGCCAGTAGGATCGACGAACATGCTCGCTGCCCGCGGCGAGCCGTCCAAAACCGCTGCAGCGTCAGGGTTTCGCTTGATAAGGAATTCACGCATTTCGGCATCCATGAAACCCGCACAGACGATCCCGAACGATTTGGCTTCAAAAGAATGCGCGCTTGCGCGTAGCCGATTAGCGGCAACGTTGTTGAAGTTGCCACCGCTTTGCGGCCGGCGAGTGGGCCAGAGCGCCGGCCAGCTCGAGATATGAATTTGCTCGGCCTGCGCGATCAGACTGTAGCGGGCGAGCGGATTGGTGTTCTCTCCACAAATCAGACCTCCAATCCGGCCTAGCCGAGTGTCGCAGACCTGCAACCCTGCACCATCGCCGGAAGCCCATACAAGCTTCTCGTAGAACGTCGGCACCAGCTTACGATGATGATTGATAATCGTACCTTGATCATTTATCAGCACAGCTGAATTCCATAGACACCCAACACTTGCTCGCGAGCGCTCACTAAAACCCAGCCATACAAATACACCGGCACGACGCGCTTCGGCGGCAATCTGCGAAATTTCTTCACCGTCGATGTAAATGCTTTCGGAAACGAAGCGTTCAAAAAGGTCGTGGTTATCGATCGGCGCCCACAATGCCGCCCACACGGGAAACGCGGGGACGAACGACTCAGGAAACGCCACAAGTTCCGCGCCGTGTGCAGCCGCCTCGCGGATCAGTGAGACGGCCTTGGCGGCGGTTGCAGCCTTGTCGAGGAATACTGAGGCCGCGTGAACAGCTGCTACTTTTATGATGGGATCAGAATTCATAGTCTTCATTTGTTGAAAAAGGACTACGCCAAAGCGTCGGATAATTACAAAGCGGTCGCGTCGAACCAAGGAAGCAGTCCCGTGCGATCATGACAATTGATGTATTCGAAATGCTGGCCGTACGACGGCAGCACATAGACCTCGTGCCAAGTTCGCAACTGATTATCCGGGCCGTATTTTCCGTACCGTGCAACGGCTGCGTTGAAGATTGCAAGATGCGAAGCGTGCCCTTCAGACCATCGCTCCATGTGTTCCAGGCTCAAGAAGTAGCCATATGCATGCGTCTCTGATGCGGGAGCTTGTTCAGCGTCCAGAGTCTGCAAAAACCGCAATGAGCAGCAACCCGCTTCGGCCGGATGGGTGCGCAGAAACTCCATGCCGCGGGTCAACGGGTCGCGCAGTTTTTGGTCGTAATCGGCTTTTTGCTCAGCGTCGCAGTTCCCCCAGAAACTTGCAGAACGGATCATCGCGAGATTGTGGGGAGGTTGAACGAACCATCGACGTACGCCAGATTTATTTTCAGCAGCCCGATCATGGAGCGCGTCCGGCGCATCGCTCTCGAGCCTGTCACAGGCGGCAAGCGGAATGCGATCGCGCATCGCGCCGAAATAACCACAGTACGGCGTGGGCTCAATGGGCAGGATAGCGGCGAGATTTACACGGTAGTCCTCCCAATAAATCGTTTCGATTCGGTCGACCGGGATAGTCAGAATTTCGCGCCAAAATCCGCAGGGCCCGACTTCTCGCGCGACATCCTCCCACCAACCGTCGCGCCGCTGCGCTGCAAGCCACGAGTTAAAGTGCCCTGTGTCTATCCAATACGCAGTAACGATACGGTTGTACCGGCCCGCATCGTCGACAAAGCTCGAATGATCGACTGACGCCGGCGCATGATCTCCAAACATAGCGGCATCAGCCCACTCCATAAGCCCCGATCCGCGCGCTTCGTCCGAGCTATTCGCCTGAACCGCAAAAAACGCCAAATGCGCGGCCTGGCACCGCTCGGGGAAGACAGCCGACCAGCGTTGCACTGCAGGCTTAAATCCGTCTGGTTTGCGCACATTAAATATGCGGGGGTATGTTGTTGTCATGTCATGGCCTCGTTGTTTGTTTGTTCAGAGTCTTGTCCGCCGAAATAGGCGCGCGCTACATCGGGACTATGGCGGAGCTCAGATGCTGCGCCATGGCAAGTGATATGCCCTTGCGACATCAAGTAACCGTATTCCGAGATGTCCAGTGTTTGGCGGGCGTTTTGCTCGACAAGCAGAATCGCGCAGTCGTCGGTGCACAAATCCCTAATAATTCCAAAGTTCTCTTTTACAAAGCGGGGCGAAAGACCTAGAGAAGGTTCATCAATCACCAGCATGCTTGGGCGGCACATCAAACTTCTACCTATCGAGAGCATCGACCGCTCGCCTCCAGACAAAGTGCCAGCGAACTGGTCAATGCGTTCATGCAATCGCGGGAATAGTGCGAATACTCGCTCCAGATTTGCGGCTATCACGGTAGGCGAACGCT